>PMOG01000293.1 GCA_003161555.1 Vulcanimicrobiota bacterium
GACCTACCGCCTCGGCGATCAACGGGGATCGCGGCCCTTCCCGCCCGAGGCGGGGACCCCGCATTTCCCACCCGAACGCGGCCCCGGGGTGAGCGAAAAAGCACCGCTCGAACCGCAAGCTGCGCAAGAGGCAGTCTCCGCGGCGATGCGCTCCGGGGACTACCTCGCCGCGTTCGATCTCGCCGAGCGTGCGGCAGGCGAATTCAGCGGCGATCTACAGTTCGAGTATGTCGCGACGCTCGCGCTCGCGCGTTCGAATGCGACGGAACAGGCGGCCCGTCGATACAATCGAGCGTTGCGGGACCATGTTCTCGCGCCGCTCAACGACCTTGCGATCGACATCCTGTCGCTGGGGGCCCGTATCGCGAAGGATCAAGCGTTTCGCGCCTCTCGCGCGCGATCAGGGGACGCGTTACGCGATGCCTCGCGCGCATACGGAGCGGTGTTTGAGCAAACGCGAGCGGCGTTCCCAGCCATTAATGCTGCGACGCTCGCAATGTTGGCGGACGAGCTCGGAGCGGCCCACGCTTTCGCACATCTCGCGATCAATGCGGCGGAGCGGGAGATGCCGGAATCGCCGATCGCACAGTACTACCGGATGGCGACGCTGGCGGAAGCGCACCTTGTTCTCGGGTCGGTGGTTGAGGCGGAAGCTGCGCTTGGGCGCGCCGTCGAGTTCGCACCGAAAGAGTTTGCCGCGCATACGACGACGCTGCGCCAACTTCGGAGGCTAGCGAGGCACCTCGGGCTTGCAACCGGATTTCTGGCGTGTTTGAAAGCGCCTTCGTCAATCCACTACGCCGGACATCGTTTTAGCGCAAACTTCCCCGCGCACGAAGAATCCCGCGTCGCCGACGAAATCGCAAACGTCTTCGCTGAGCGATCGGTGGGCTTCGCATTTGGTTCGCTCGCGGCCGGAGCAGATATTCTGTTCGCCGAAGCAGCGCTTCAGCGCGGGTGCGGCCTCCACGTCGTGCTTCCGTTTCGCCGCGACGATTTCATTCGTTTGTGTGTTGGCCCAAGCGGGGCGCAGTGGGTCGACCGGTTCTCACGTTGCATCGAGCATGCCGACCACGTGTCATATGCGACGATGGAAGGATCGCTCGGAGATGATGCACCCTACGGATATGCATCGCGCTTGGCGATGGGCCTCGCAACACTGCAGGCATCGCATTTGCTGAGCGAGGTCCATCAAATCGTGGTCTGGGACGGCGTGTCGAGTGCCGAAAACGCGGCGGCCGGAACCTGGGTTGACATGAATGCCTGGCGCGAGGCAGGCCGACAAACGGAGGTCATCCATGTTGCGGCGGGTCAACGCCAATCGGCCGAGCCACGCCAAGACGTGGGAGGGCGACGAACGGCGCGCGCACTGCTTTTCGGAGACATGAGAGGCTTTAGCAAGCTGCGAGACGCTCAGCTCATGACGTTCACAAGAGAAGTTCTTGGCGCATGCGCACGAGTGTTGGACCGGTTCGATGGGATCGGTTTGCGAAACACGTGGGGAGACGGACTCTTCGTCGTGATGGAGGATGCTCCGTCCGCCGCCGCCTGCGCGTTGGATCTGCAAGAAGCGATCGCAGCAATCGATCTCGCGTCGGCGGGCCTTCCAACGGACATCAGCCTGCGCTTGGCTGCCCATTTCGGGCCTGTCTTTTCTTGCATCGATCCGATCACGCGCACGCAGAATTATTTCGGCGAACATGTCAGCCGCACGGCACGAGTTGAGCCGGTTACCCCTGAGGGTTCCGTGTACGTGACCGAATCATTTGCCGCCGAAATCGCCTTGCGTTCAGGGCTTGATTTCCGTTGCGAATACGTCGGCCAAATAGACTCAGCGAAGGGTTACGGAAAATTCCGAATGTATGCGCTGATGCGGGGGCGATAGGTGCAGTACGTTCCGCTCCGTGGTGCCGCCGGTGCCCAGCCCTCAAATCGGGCCTGTGTCCAATTGCGTTCATTGGAACCATCTGCTCGTGATCTGGGCGTTGGAAAACGGCTAGCGGTCATCTAACGCTCCGGCCTCGCCAGGTCTGGCCAGGAGGACGGGTTCGGCCGAACGAACGAGTGCAGCGCTCATCGTCCCTCCGCCTGTGCAAATCGTCAGGAATGGGAGTTCTCGTGCGCCGCTCGCCTTTTCGTACGCGCTGTTTCGCGTGTTCCCTCGCGGCCTTTTTGGTCGCGCTGGCCGGGTGTAGCGGCGGAGGGGGTGGCGCGTTGACGACGCGGCCGACCCCCAGCCCTACGCCCGCCGCGACGGCCACGCCGACGACGACGCCGACTGCCACACCGACTGCGACGGCCACGTCGTCTCCCACGCCGACGGCCTCTCCCACGCCGACGGCCTCTCCCACGCCGACGGCCTCTCCCACGCCGACGGCCTCTCCCACGCCGACGGCCACGCCGTCTCCTACGCCGACGCCCATACCGTTCGCGATCGTGCCGTCAACGTTAAACTTCGGGAATACGGGCGCAGCCTTCGCCCAGTCGTTCATGGTAACGACTCCTACGGGCCCCGTGACCATTGGACCGACGTCGACGTGTCTGACCAACGCTCCGAGCGCCGGTACCGCGACGATCTCACCGACGAGTGGACCGTCCGGCCAGTCGTTCAGCGTCACGCCGGTCACACCGGGGACGTGCACGTTCACTCTCGGTGATTCGAGTCATTCCGGTGCCGTCACCGTCAATATCGCTTCGACGACCATAACCGGGAGCTGATTGGATGCGCATCGAGCGGCTTTCTGCCTTTGTCTCCATCGCGTGCATGGTGCTCCTTGCGAGTTGCGCGGGTTCAGGGCGCACGACGATACCTGCGTCCGGGCAGGGGGTCAAGACGGCGCAGGTGCGGTTTACGATCGCCCTGCCGACGGCGGCCGTCGCGGCAAAGCAGCGCAGACTGCAATATGTCTCCGGGAATACGTTGTCGGCAACGGTCAGCGTCACGACGGCGGGGTCGCCGACCGTCTACACGACCACTATCGGATGCGACACGGTCGCGAGGTCCTGCTCCGGGACGGTGACGGCCCCGATCGGAACCGATACATTCGCCGTGACCTTGTGGAGCGGCTCCAACGGTACCGGAAACGCGTTGTCGACCGGAACGGCGACGGCTCAAATTGGCGCAGGCGTAAACCCGCCGGTCAACGTCACGTTCAATCCGATCGTCGGCAGCGTGAAGCTTACGTTCGGCGGCGCGAACCCCATCCCGCCGTTTCTCGACCGAGTAAACAGGCCATCCGCCCTGCTCGATCTGGTCGCGACCGATCCGTCGGGTTGGACGATCGTCGGCCCCGGCTACTTCGTCGATGCGAATGGGACGCCGTTAACGTTCACCCTCTTATCGAACGACCCCAACACGACGCTCTCGGCAAGCGGGCAAGCCGGCGCGCCGTCGTTCACAGCGCCCGGCTCCGTCTCTTCGCCCGACCAAGTGATGCTTGCGCTCAAGGGTGCGCCGTCCACATGGGAAGATCCCGTCGTGAGCATCGCGTCCTCGGGCGGTGTCGCGCCGGCAATTACGAACATCGACGTCCCAGTCTCCCCGGTACAATCGCAACCGAATGCGTTCATGGGCAACGACATGACGTCCATGGCTGTCGACCCTTCGGGCAATGTGTACGCCACGGCCATAGATTTCAACGTGAGCTCGTCCTACTCGCTGATTGTGAACTCCACCCCCAATGAGCCGCCCGTCGACCCGGCAACGACGAAGCTATCGTTCACTGTAATGGCGGGCGCAACGCCATGGTTCTTCGTCGACAACGCGACCACTCCCACGAATAAGATCGCTGAACTTTCACCGCCTAGCGGTTGCCCGGGCACCCCACCTGTGTGTCCCGGCAGCTCTCTGCCGTCTGAGGTCAACGCACTGGTCCTCGGTCAAGACGGACAGCTCTGGTTCGCCGAATCGGCGGCTCGTCGTGGGC
>PMOG01000272.1 GCA_003161555.1 Vulcanimicrobiota bacterium
CACCTGATGGAGATCACCCACGTGATCCGCGGGGAAGAGTGGATGTCGTCGGCGCCCAAGCATCTGCTGCTGTACGAATACTTCGGCTGGGAGCCGCCGGTGCTCGTGCACCTGCCGCTGCTGCGCAATCCCGACAAGTCGAAGCTCAGCAAGCGTAAGAACCCGACCGGGATTCTGTTCTACGAGCGGATGGGCTATCTGCCCGAAGCACTGCTCAATTTCTTGGGCTTGTTGATCGTCGGCGCACTCGAAGGTCAGGAGCTTTTCGGACTCGACGACATGATCGCGCGCATCGACCTGCGCCGGATCCCGCTCGGCGGTCCGGTGTTCGATACGGCCAAACTCGACTGGCTCAACGGCCAATACGTGCGCGAGCTGACGACCGGCGAACTACTCGCGCGTACGGCGGCTTGGGGATTTGCGCCGGAACGGCTGACCCGAATCGCGGAGTTGGCGAAGTCGCGCATCGAGCGGCTGAGCGATCTGGCACCGGTCTCGGCATTTCTGTTCGCCGGCCGGCTGCCGCTCTCCAAAGAGAGCTTTGCCGGCGTCCGCCTTCCCGAGGACGTGATGCGCAAAGGGCTCGCGCTGGCGTCGTGGCGGCTGGATGCCGAACCGGCCTTCGACCACGACACGATCGGCCGGGTACTCAAGGACGTCAGCGAGGCGCTCGAGGTCAAGTTCCGCGATCTCTCGCGCGTCTATTACGTGGCGATCACCGGCAGCCAGACCTCGCTGCCGCTGTTCGATTCGATGGAGTTGCTCGGCCGCGATCTCGCCCGCGAGCGCCTTCGGGTCGCGCTCGACGTTCTCGGCGGCGTCAGCGCAAAGGAACAGAAAGAGTGGCAATGAGCGCGCGCGCGATCGTCCTCGCGGCCGGCAAGGGAACGCGCATGAAGTCGGCGCGGCCGAAGGTGCTGCATGAACTCTGCGGCCGGCCGATGCTGTGGTGGGGACTCGAAGCGCTTTCGCGCGCCGGCGTCGATGGCATCACCGTCGTGACCAACCCGCAATTGGAAGCGCAGTTCGGACAAAACCCCATGCTCGCCGACTTCGATGCGCAGACGGTGGTGCAGCCGGAACAGGCCGGCACCGGCGACGCCGTGCGGATCGCGCTGGCGGCGATGCCCCCACGCGAGGGTGCCGTGCTCGTCACCTACGGCGACATGCCGCTTATCGACGAAAGCCTGCTGCGCGGCGTGACGGCAGCCCTGGCGAAGCGGCCGGGCCGGCTGCTGGCGCTGGTCACGGCCCGTATGCCGCTGCCCTCGACGTTCGGGCGCGTCGTGCGCGACGGCAAGCGCGTCGCTCGCATCGTCGAGGCGCGCGACTGCTCGGACGACGAGCTCGAACTCGACGAGATGAATGCCGGCGTCTACGCATACGACGAGCGTGCCTTGCGCGAGGTGGTGCCGCGGATCGGCAACGCCAACGTGCAGGGCGAATACTACCTGACCGACACGATCGCGCTGCTGGCGGCCGAGGGCCGCGTCGTTCCGGTCATCGCGCGCGACCATCGGATCGTGCTTGGCATCAACGACCGCGTCGAACTCGCGCACGCGCGCACCATCCTCAACGCCCGGTTGTGCGAGCAGCACATGCGCGACGGCGTGACGATCGTCGATCCCGCTACGACCTACCTCGAGGCCGGCGTGCGCATCGGCGCAGACACGATCGTCCTTCCCGGCACCAGCATCGGTCGCAACAGCGTCATCGGCCGCGGCTGCACGGTCGGTCCGCATACGCGCCTCGAAGCGGCGACGATCGGCGACGGGGTGCGGATCCTCGAGAGCGTGGTGGTCGATTCGAGCGTGGGCCCGGGGACCACGATCGGCCCCTTCGCACACCTGCGCGGCGGCAGCCGCCTCGGCGAGCGCGTGCGGATCGGGAACTTCGTCGAAACCAAGAACGCCGAACTCGCCGACGACACGAAGGCCAATCATCTCGCCTACATCGGCGACGCTGCCGTCGGCGCGCGCTCCAACATCGGCGCCGGCACGATCACCGCAAACTTCGACGGCCTGCGAAAGAATCGCACCGAGATCGGCGCCGACGTGAAGATCGGCACCAACACGTCACTGGTGGCGCCGGTCACCGTCGGCGACGGTGCGGTGACGGGCGCCGGTACGGTCGTGATCCGCGACGTGGCGGCAGGCGAACGCGTCGTCGGCAACCCGGCGCGTCCGATCGCGGAGAAACCCGCACCCGCGTGACGCGACGCGAGCGACGGAGGGTGCGCGTGCTCGCTTGCGAAGGATGCCGAGCATGCGGATGTACCGCACGCGGAGGTGTTCCATGGACTCGTCGACCGATATCAGCGCGCGCATCGCCCGCCTGGAGGGCTCGAGCCGGCGCGACCGGCTGCTTGGTGTCGCCGTCCTGGCGCTGGTGTTCGCCACCGCGCAAGCCCCCGGTCCGCCCACAACGACCGCGACCACTACGCCGATCGTCGTGCGGGATGCTACCGGCGTGACGGCTACGCTGACTGCGCGCGGCCTGACCGTGCGCGACCCGGCCGGTCACGTGCGCAGTTTCGTCGGTATCGATGAGGGCAACCGTCCCTCGGTCGACCTGAGCGATGCGACGGGTCAATTGCGCGAATCGATGTACCTCCTCAACGAGCTCCCGGTGCTGCGTCAGTTCGACGCTGCCGGGAAGCGCCGCGCCGAGATGCGCCTGGATGCCACCAACGACGGCGAACTGCTGCTCAGCGACCCGAACGAAAAACTGCGGCTGGCCCTCTTCCGCACGAAGGGCGGCGATCCGCAGTTGGGTCTGTACGGATCCGATGAGAAGCTGCGGGCGTATTTTTCGACCGACGATGCTTCACCGTATTTGGTGATGCGCGATAGCGGCGGGACGAATCGGGTCTATGCGGGCGGTTACCAGGACGGTTCGATCGGCATCGACGTGCGAAGTGCGGCCAACGTCGTGCTGTGGAAGGCGCCGTAGTGGAAGCGGCCCTCGGCAGCCGGCTGATGCGGCTCGAACGCAGCGCGCGCCTCGACCGCGCGTTCTTCTTCGGCGCGCTGGTGTTCGCGCTTGCGACGGCGCAAGCGCCCGCGCCGTCCAACGGCCCGGTAACCGTCGGCGGCGCGACGATTGCCTCAACGGGAATCGTCGTGAAGAATACGGCAGGCGTGACGCGGCTCGACCTCGGGATCGACCGCAGCGGCTTCCCCTCGCTCGATGAGTACGATTCCGGCGGGACGCTTCGTCAGTCGATGTATCTCCTGACGGACCGGCCGGTGTTTCGCCAATTCGATGCCGCCGGGAAACGGCGGGCCGAGCTCTTTTTGGCCAGCGATACGCAAAACGGCGAGTACGTCATTCGCGATGCGGCCGAAACGACGCGGCTCGCGGCCTTCATCGGTACGCTGGGTTTGCCCGAACTCGGCTTCTACGGTTCGGATGGGAAATCGCGGGCCTACCTGTCGGCGGACAACGACGGAGCCTACCTGGTGATGAAGGACGCGAACGCGACCTCGCGCGTCGTGATGGGCGCATATACCGGCGGCAAGTTCGGTATGGACGTGCGCAACGCGGCCGGAAACGCCGTCTGGACCAAGCCGTAAGGACGCCCTAGCCGGAAGGCGGGAGGTCTGGACAGGCGCACATTCGGAGATTAGAGCATGTCCGACCGTCCCGAAATGCACCCGCGCGATTTTCGCGGCTACGGGGCGCGTCCGCCCGATCCGCGCTGGCCCAACGGTGCGCGCGTCGCCGTGCAGATCGTGATGAACTACGAGGAGGGTTCGGAGTACGCGATCGGTGAGGGCGACGGGGTTTCGGAAACCTACTTGACCGAGGTTCCCGGCGCGACGCTGGGCCCTGGGATGCGCGATCTGATCGTCGAGTCGATCTACGAGTACGGCAGTCGGGCCGGATTCTGGCGGCTGATGCGGATGTTCGGCGAGCGGGACATTCCGATCACGGTGTTTGGCGCCGCCTTGGCGCTCGAACGCAATCCGGAGGCGGCCGCCGCGATTGCGGCCGCGGGCTACGAAGTGTGCTCGCACGGCTGGCGCTGGGTCAACTTCGCGCACATGAGCGAAGACGTCGAGCGGGATGAGATGCGGCGCGCCGTCGCGTCGCTCGAACGGACCGTCGGCGAGCGGCCCTACGGGTGGTACTGCCGTTACGCCCCCTCACTCAACACGCGGCGTCTGGTCGTCGAAGAGGGCGGCTTTCTCTACGATTCCGACGCCTACAACGACGACTTACCGTATTGGACGCGCGTGGACGGCAAGCCGCATCTCGTGATCCCCTATACGCTCGACAACAACGACATGAAGTTCTCGGTCGCTCCGGGCTTCACGTCGGGCGACGGGTTCTACCACTACCTCAAGGATGCGTTCGACGTGCTCTACCGCGAGGGAAAAACGTCGCCGAAGATGATGTCGGTCGGGCTCCACACGCGTCTGGCGGGGCGGCCGGGCCGGGCGGCCGCGCTCGAACGGTTCCTCGACTACTTGCTGCAGCATGAAGAGGTGTGGGTCTGTCGCCGGGTCGATATCGCGCGCCACTGGATCGCGAACCATCCGGACGCCGCATGAGCGATGGTTCCGCGTACGCGCTCCCCAAAGCCGAACTGCACGTTCATATCGAAGGTACCTTCGAACCGGAGCTGATCTTCGCGCTGGCCGAACGAAACCGCGTCGCCCTTCCCTATCAGTCGGTTGATGCGCTGCGCGCCGCCTATCAGTTCACCGACCTGCAGTCGTTCTTGAACCTCTACTATGCGGGGATGGCCGTGCTGCGCACGCCGGAGGATTTCGCCGAGCTCGCCGACGCGTATTTTCGGCGCGCGGGCGCGCAGGGCGTGGTGCACGCCGAGATCTTCTTCGATCCGCAGGCGCATGCCGCGCGCGGCGTCGCGTTCGAAACCGTGATCGAGGGCTTGTGGTCGGTCGTCCGCGCGAGCGAGGCGCGCTACGGAATCAGCTCGCGGCTCATCATGTGCTTTCTGCGCGACCGCAGCGTTGCCGAAGCGATGGCGACGCTCGAGGACGCACTGCCGTACGGCGATCGGATCGTCGCCGTGGGCCTCGACTCGACGGAGTCGGGCTATCCGCCCTCACTCTTCCGCGACGTGTTCGACCGCGCGCGCGCGCAGGGGTGGAAAACGGTGGCGCATGCCGGCGAGGAAGGTCCGCCGTCCTACGTGTGGGAGGCGCTCGATCTGCTGCGCGTGTCGCGCATCGATCACGGCGTGCGCAGTCTCGAAGACCCGCGGCTGGTCGAGCGCCTGCGCGACGAACGGATCCCGCTCACCGTGTGCCCGCTCTCGAACGTCAAGCTGCGTGTCGTCCGCACGCTCGCCGATCACCCGCTTCCGGCAATGCTCGAGCGCGGACTGCTGGCAACGGTCAACTCCGACGATCCGGCATATTTCGGCGGCTACGCGGGCGACAACTATGCTGCCGTTGCCGATGCGCTCGGCTTACGCACGAGCACGCTGGTCGAGCTGGCCGACAACAGTTTCGAAGCGTCCTTTCTCGAGCCGGCGGCACGAGCCGCCTACCGGGTGCGCCTCGAGTCCGCCGCTGCAGCGCTGTCGGGATGAGTTTGCACGCGCGGCTTGCGGAACTGGCGTCGCTCGGCGCCCGCGGCGCGGGCATCGAGCGCGGGCTGTTCAGTGCGCCCGAGCACGCGGCGCGCACGCGCATCGCAGCCTGGGCCCGCGAAGCCGGATTGGCGGTCGAACAGGATCGTGCAGGGAACCTGTTCGTGCGCGCGGGCGATCCGGATCAGCCGCCGATTCAATGCGGCTCCCACCTCGATACGGTGAAAGAGGGCGGCGCCTACGACGGCGCGTACGGCGTGGTCGGCGGGCTCGAAGCACTCGAACGGATCGTGCGTTCCGGGGTGGCCTTGCGGCGGCCGATTGAACTCGTCGCGTGGGCCGGCGAAGAGGGCAGTCGCTTTCCGCTCGGCACGCTGGGCAGTTCGGTGTACGCTGGACTGACGCCGCTGCGTGCGCTCGATGCGCTGATCGGCGACGACGGCGTCGCGTTTTCCGATGCGCTGCACGGCCCGACGGGGCTGCTCGCGGACGTTCCGCTGCGCGACGGATTCCCGGCGCTGGCCGCCTACGTCGAACTCCACATCGAACAAGGTCCGGTCTTGGAGCGCGCCGGCGCACGGTTGGGGATCGTCTCCGCGATCGCCGGCCAGCGGCGCTTTGCGGTGACGATCGACGGCATCGCGGGACATGCGGGCACGCTGCCGATGGCGGGCCGCGCCGACGCGCTCTGCGCCGCGAGCGATCTCGTGCTGGCGGTCGAACGTGCCGCGCGCAACGTCGGTGAAGCGGTGGCGACCGTTGGCCAGCTCGCGGTCGAGCCGAACCAGATCAACGTGGTGCCCGGACGCGTGACGCTGCGGGTCGATGCGCGTTCCGCCGACGAAGCACGGATCGACGCGATCGAGCAGCGGCTGCGCGAGGCGGCTCGCGAGATCGCTGCGGCACGGCAGGTCCGCCTGGCGGTCGATTTGCTCGAGAAGCGTGCCGCGGTGTCGATGAACGCACGTCTGCGCGGCATCGTGCGCGATGTCTGCGTGCGCTTGGACCCGCGCGCGTTCGAACTTCCCAGCGGCGCGGGCCACGATGCGATGTGCATCGCGCAGGTCGCCCCTGCGGCGATGATCTTCGTGCCGAGCATCGGCGGGCGCAGCCACGTCGGCGACGAGCGCACCGCGCCCGAGGACCTCGCGCTCGGCGTCGACGCACTGGTCGCGACGATGGTGATGCTCGCCGCTGCGGAGTAGGAAGCCGCCCGGCATCCGGCGCACACCAGCACGCTCATGATGTTCTTCATCTGCGGTTCGGCGCTGCGCGGACAACCCGATCACGGTAACCTCGGCGGCGCGCGTTTCGTGCGCGAAGCGAAGACGAAACCGCGTTACCGTCTGCACTCGGTCGACGGGAAGCATCCGGGAATCTACGAGGTCGCCTCGGGCGGCGTCGCGATCGCCGGCGAGGTCTACGAGCTGACCGTCGAGCAGCACGCGCACTTGCTGGCCGGCGAGCCGCCGAACTTGTACGAGGCACCGGTCGAACTCGACGACGACACGCAGGTGAGCGCGATGATCTACCCGCGCCAATTGATCGAGGAGCGCGGCTACGAGGACATCTCGCACTTCGGCGGATGGGCTGCGTACAAGTCTGCCGCCGGCTAGGGATGCCTTAGCTGCCGCGGTAGGTCGTATATCCCCAGGGTCCCAGGAGCAGCGGGATGTGATAGTGCATCTCGCCCGGCTCGAGACGGATGCGCAGCGGGATCTCGTCGTAGAGCGCGGCGGCCCCGATTTCGGCGAAGTACGCCCCCGCATCGAAGAGCAGTTCGTAGCTTCCGGGCGCGAGTGAGGTCGCGAGCGGGCCGGCGGTTCGTCCGTCGTCGCCGGTGACGCGGCGCGCGATCTGCCGGCGCAGATCGCCTTCCAGCGCGAAGAGCGTGATGCTGACGCCTTCGGCGGGCACGCCGCGCGCGATGTCGAGAACGTGGGTCGAAAGCGTCGCGCCCATCAGATCTTTGCTCCTTGCGTTACCCAGGCGCCGAACTCCGCGCGTTCGGCATCGGTCATGCGGGTGAGATTGCCGAGCGGCATCGCGCGCGTCGCCACGGCCTGGTTATACGCGCGCTGCGCGTTCGCGCGGATGTGCTCGGGCGTGTCAAGCAGCACGCCGGCCGGAGCGGTCGCGAAGCCCGGCTGCGAGGGGTGCGTCGCGTGGCAGACGGCACAGCGCTGCGCGACGATCGGCGCAACATTCGCATAGCTGACCGGCGGACCCGAGGACACGGCGGGCGCACGCGGCACGATCGCGATCGCGAGGCCGGCGATCAGCACCGCCGCGGCGACCGGAAGGACGACCACGTACCGGTGTTTGTGGCTCAGGATGAAGAACCGCCGCACCAGCACGCCCGCGGCGCAGAGGCCGGCGACGATCCACCAACCGTTCGGCCCGCTGTAGGTCATCGGATAGTGGTTGCTGATCATCAGGAACAGCACCGGAAGCGTGAGGTAGGTATTGTGGACCGAGCGCATCTTGCCCAGACGTCCGGGCCGCGGATCGGGCGTTTCGCCGGCGCGAATCTGCGCCAGCATGCGCTTCTGGCCCGGGATGATGACGAAGAAGACGTTCGCCACCATGATCGCTCCGATGATCGAGCCGAGGTGGATCGCTGCCCCGCGCCCGCTGAAGACGTGAAAAAGTCCCCAGTCCGCGAACAGCAGAAACGCCGCCACGCCGGACCACAGCGCGATCGGACGTGTCTCGAACCAGCGGCACAGCGCGTCGTACACGAACCAGCCCATCACGATCGCGGCGATGCTGATCGCGATCGCTTCCGGGACGGTAAGGTCGAGGATGCTGCGATCGATCAAGAAGGCATCGGCACCGACCCAGTACACGATCGCGAGCATCGCCACGCCGGTGATCCACGTCGAATACGCTTCCCAGTAAAACCAGTGCAGGTCGCTGGGCAGCGGCTCGCGCTTGGGACCGGTCAAGAACTTCTGGTTGTGGTAGAAACCGCCGCCGTGAACCGACCAGATCTCGCCGAGCACGCCGTTGCGCGCATCTTCCTCGTGGGCCGGCGGGGTGAGGCTGTCATCGAGCCAGACGAAGTAGAACGACGCGCCGATCCACGAGATACCCGCGATCAGGTGCGCCCAGCGGGTGACCAGGCTCAGCCAGTCGAGGACGTAGGGGATCACGGCGCGACCACGTCCGCGAGCCGCAGTCGCGCGATCTTGGCGATCTCGTCGAGCGCGGTCACGATTTCGTCGCCGCGGTCGTTGCCTGCGCGCGCTTCGAGCGCGGCGAGAATCGAGCCGGTGTCGTGCTCGCGCGCGCAGATCACGAACGGAAACCCGAAGCGCGCGCGGTAGGACCCGTTGACGGCCTCGAAGCGCGCGCGTTCCTCCGCGGTGAGCCGGTCGAGCCCGGCCGCGGCCTGCTCGTCGCGGGAGGCCGCCGTGAGCCGGCCTTCGCGCGCGACGCGCCCGGCCAGATCCGGGTGCGCGGCGATCAGCGCGATGCGGCGCTCCTCGGGCGACTGCTCCACGACGGTGATCAGCGCGCGCAGCAGGGCATTGCGGTCGGCGAAGGGCCGCCCCGCCCAAGCCGCTTCGGCGATCCAGGGCGAGTCCTCGAAAGCGAATCCGATCGTGCCGACGAACGTCGCGCGATCCGCCGCGTTCAACGCGGCGATGCTCGTCATCGGGAGAGTCATTCCATTTCGACGCTGCTTCTCCGTCATGCGACGCAGGTCGCGACCTTTGACGACGACGACCGCGTCTTCGCCGACGGTGCCGTGCTGCTGCGCGACGGCGTGATCGAGGCAGTCGGCACGACGGCCGAGCTCTCGGCGCAGGCCGACGAGGTGGTCGACGCGCGCGGAATGGTGCTGCTGCCCGGACTGATCTGCACGCATCACCACTTCTACCAGACCCTGACGCGCAATCTGCCGCAGGCCCAGGATGCGGGGCTCTTCGACTGGCTGGTCGTGCACTATCCGATTTGGGCGCGGCTGACGCCCGACGCCGTGCGCGCCGCGACCGCGACCGCGATCGCCGAACTGCTCCTTTCGGGCTGCACGACCGCCGCCGACCACGGGTACCTGTGGCCCAACGGCGCGCGCCTCGACGACCAGATCGAGGTGGCCCGCGAAATGGGTTTTCGCTTCCACGCCTCGCGCGGGTCGATGTCGCTCGGCCGCTCGCAGGGTGGCCTGCCGCCCGACGCGGCGGTTGAGGACGAAGACGCGATCCTGCGCGATTGCGAACGGGTGATCGGCGCGTACCACGACCCGGCCCGCTACGCGATGACGCGCATCGTGCTCGCGCCGTGCTCACCGTTCTCGGTGACACCCGACCTGATGCGCGCCACCGCCGAACTGGCGCGGAGCAATGGCGTGCACCTGCACACCCACCTGTGCGAAACACTCGAGGAGGAACGCTACTGTCTCGAACACTACGGCGCGCGGCCCGTCGCCTTCGCCGAGTCGCTGGGCTGGAGCGGAAACGACGTGTGGTTCGCCCACGCGATCCACATGCAGCCGGAGGAGATGGCCCGCCTGGGGTCCGCGCGTACCGGCGTCGCGCACTGTCCGACCTCGAATATGCGCCTCGGCTCCGGCATCGCGCCCCTGGCGGCGCAGCGCGCCGCAGGCATGCGGGCCGGCCTCGGCGTCGACGGCTCGGCCTCGAACGACGGCTCGCACATGCTCGACGAAGCGCGCCACGCGATGCTGCTGCAGCGGGTCAACGGGGGCGCCTCGGCCATGACGGCCCGCGATGCGCTGCGGCTCGCGACCCGCGGCGGCGCGAGCGTCCTCGGCCGCGACGACATCGGCATGCTGGCCCCCGGCATGGCAGCCGACCTGATCGGTGTGCGCGTCGACGGCTTGGCCACCGCCGGCGGCAGCGTCCATGACGCGCTCGCGTCGCTTGTATTCTGCCGCATCCCCAACGTCGATCTCTCGATCGTCAACGGTGCCGTGCGCGTCCGCGATGGCCGCCTCGTGAACGTCGACGTCCCCGCCCTCGTCGCCCGCCACGAAAGCGAAGCGCGCGCCCTCCTTCGGGGGGCCGCCAATGAGTAAACAGCAGCGAATCGAGAAAGACCAGCGTCGCCTCGCACTGATGGAAGAAGAATACGCGGCCATCCTCTTGCCGGCGCTGCAGTCGTGCGCGGGGGGCTTTTGGGGCTTGTTCGATCAGGGCAACTATGCCGAATCACCAAATCCCATGTTGAGGAGACTGGTCCCGCCGGAGAAAGCCGTTCTGCTACAACGCGGCGATGAGATCGAGTCCTTGCGCGCGCAGCTGGTGATGGAACCCTTCCAGCTGCATCAGCGCTTTCTCGCTTACTGCGGAATGTACGGACCAAATACGCCGGGCGAGCCAAAACTCGCTCAGGCTTTCCTCGCAGAACTCGCCGAAAAGAGCGGCGAAGAAGCGGCTACCTAGGCGACGAGGCTGCGGCGTTCGGCGATCGCGCGTTCGGTGCGGCGCTTGTTGCGGGTGCCCCATTCGCGCATCGCGCGAAGAATCGGTTCTAACGTGCGGCCAAAGGCGGTCAGTTCGTACTCGACGTGCGGCGGGACGACAGGGAATACCGTGCGTTCGACCAGACCGTCGGCTTCGAGTTCGCGCAGGGCGAGCGTGAGCATGCGCTGCGTGATGCTCGGTATCTTCCGTCGGAGTTCGTTGAACCGCAGCGTGTCGTCGAGCAGATAGAAGAGGATCACGGCCTTCCACTTACCGCCGACGAGGTCCACGGTTCGTCCCACGGCACATAACGGAGAGTCGTTCATGGCCGCACTCGGACAGTATACAAACTGTACCTATAGCACATTTCTGTATGTACTTCCATTTTCGGGTCCATGGGGGTATCATGCGCGGGAATGCGGCCTCGTGTCCACTATGCCTGGTTCGTCGCGGCGGCGACGTTCGCGACGCTCGTGACGGTGGCCGGTATCCTTACCGCGCCGACGATGTTCATCGTGCCGATGGAGAAAGAATTCGGCTGGAGCGACGCGACGATCTCGATCGCGATCGGATTGCAGATCGCCCTCTTCGGCTTGACCGGGCCGTTTGCGGCGGCCGCCATGGAGCGCTTCGGCGTGCGGCGCACCGTCGTGTCGGCCTTGTGTCTGCTGGCGATCGCCGAATTCAGCGTGACGCACGTGCGCTATGCCTGGCAGTTGCCGATTTGGGGCGCGGCGGTCGGCGTCGGCGCCGGCTGCATCGCGCTGATGTTCGGTACCACGATCGCGACCCGCTGGTTCGAGAAGCGCCGCGGCGTCGTGCTCGGAATCTTCGCCGGCGGAAACGCGACCGGCGCGCTGATCTTTCTGCCGGCTTTCGGGCAGATCATCGATCACGTCGGCTGGCGGCCCTGCGCCTACATTCTGTCGGGCGTGGCGCTGTGCATCATCCCGCTGATCCTGCTGGTCGTGCGCGAACGTCCGAGCGACCTCGACCTGCCGGCCTACGGCGCAACCGAGGTCGATGCGACGGTTCCCGCGCGGGTGAACCCGATCAAGCGCGCCTTCAATACGCTGTCGGAAGCGTCGCGGTCGCGGACATTCTGGGTCCTCGCGGGCACGTTCTTCATTTGCGGCGCGAGCACGAACGGCTTGATCGGCGCCCACCTCGTCCCCGCCTGCGGCGATCACGGTATCCCTGAATCACGCGCCGCCGGGCTGCTGGCCGCGATGGGCGTCTTCGACTTGGTCGGCACCACGCTATCGGGCTGGCTCTCGGACCGGTACAGCAGTCGCTGGCTGCTGTTCTGGTACTACGGGCTGCGCGGAGTTTCGCTGCTGTTCTTGCCGGCGGCGTTCGGGCTCGGCATTGTTGGGTTGCCGATCTTCGCCGCCTTCTACGGGCTGGATTGGATCGCGACCGTGCCGCCGACGGTGAAATTGGCCGTCGCCGCGTTCGGAAAGGTTCGCGCGCCGCTGTTCTTCGGCTGGATCGCGGCCGGGCATCAGCTCGGCGCGGGGATCACCGCGTTCGCTGCGGGTGCGGTGCGCAGCCAAATCGGCAGCTACGACGATGCGTTCATCACCTCCGGACTCCTGTGTCTGGGCGGGGCCGCCCTCATCCTCACCATTTCTCGCAGCGTCGCGGCACTGGTTCCGGCCAGGGCGTGATCGAGTTCTGGTTCGAGTTCGCCAGCACGTACTCGTACGTCGCGGCGATGCAGATCGAGGCCAAGTGCCGGAACGCCGGCGTCGCGCGCGCCTGGCGCCCGTTTTCGCTGGGACCGATCTTCGCACTCCAAGGCTGGGGCGATTCGCATTTCAACCTCAACCCGCGGCGCGGTGCCTACATGTGGCGCGACTTAGAACGACTGACGGAAAAGTTCGGCTTGCCCTGGCAGCGCCCGTCGCGCTTCCCGCGGCCGACGACGCTGCCGCTGCGCGTCGCCGCCGCGTTCGAGGACGAACCGTGGTGCGCCGGCTTTGTCCGCGCCGTATTCGTCGCGAACTTCGGGGAAGATCGCGAGATCGGCGAGCGCGCCGTCGTTGCCGAGATTCTCGCGAGCGTCGGCCAGTCGCCGGACGAAGCGCTGCGCCTCGCCGAATCACCGGAACGGCGCGGACGCCTGCGCGCCAACACCGAGCGCGCGATCGGACTCGGCATCATGGGTGCGCCGAACTGCGTGGTCGGCGACGAACTCTTCTGGGGCGAAGAAACCCTCGACGACGCGATCGCCTGGGCACAGCGCGAAGACTAGAAGCTGCCGGCTCAGAGCACGAGACACGGTGCTCCGAGCGCTTCGATCGCCGCCGAATCGTCGGGTGCGGCGTCAGGGCGCTCGTAAAGCGCGACGATGTATCCGGCTCGCGTTTTCATCAATACTGATTCAACATGCTGTGCCGGCACGACGTTCACCCTATAGGTGAAGACTGTTGCGAGTTCGGATCCGCACTCTACGTCCTTTTCGGAAAAGACGGTCGCGCCCACACTCTTCGCGCGCAGGCGCAGCTGCACCAAGCCACTGTTAAATGTCTGCTTTTGAAAGATAAACCCGAAAGCATTGCTCGCCGCCCGGCGCCATTTTGCTGCGCCGCAAGGCTTCGCCCGTCGGCCGCCCGTTTGTTTGCCCGGGCACGCAGCCGTATCTGGCCCATCCCGCAGGAGATGGAAATAGGTGGGGGTCCAGGTCGGAGTAGCGGGTCACAATACGGATGTCGGTTGCAGACTGCGTTTCGATCGTAAATCCATTCGCCGCGGCCCAGTCCGTGGTCACTGCTTTCAGCGACGAATCGACGTGGTACGAGCCCGGCCGTACAATGTCGTAGCCCCAGTCGGAGAGCGGCGCCGAGTCAGAATTGATACCGTATCCTGTGATGATACGCGGTGAGACGTTCAACGCGCGCGGCCGGGTAGGTGCAACCAGCCTTCCGCGCTCGTCCGTGATATGGAGGTCGACATTCCCTCGTATGCCGCCATCCAAGTACGGAAATGTTACGGGAGGGCGCGCGCTGAGGCTCGCGTCGATATTGATTGGTTCGCCAGCCTGAAAAACGCCGTACGCCGAACCAAACGCAGCCGTCCAAAATACGATCTTGGGAGACGGAAGCGGCGATGGAGACGGCGATGGCGTTGGAACGGGTGAGGCGGACGGCGTCGGCACCGGGGCAGGCGACGGTGAAAAACTCGGCGGCGGGGTTGGAGCGTACGTCGAGGTAGGCATTGGCGGTGCCTGCGCTTGCAATGCGGACTGTTCGAGGATGGCAATTGATGCGACGGCCGCCGCAAGCCAAAACGGTGAGGGCACTTCAAGCCATCCTACACGAAGATGGTGGGTCGTAATGGAGACCGGCTCGCCAATCGAGCCGTCTCACAACGGCTACGGTAAGGCGGCGGTGAGGGTGGCCGTTGCGGCTTTGTGCGCGTCGGCGGCGGCGATGGCGGCGAGGACGCGCTCGGGTGTCATCGGAAGGTCGTCGAGCCAAGCGCCGGTGGCGGCGTGAATCGCGGCCGCGACGGCGGGTGCGAACGGCACCAGCGGCATCTCGGCGACGCCGCGCGCACCGTACGGCCCCTCGGAGTCGGCGAGTTCGAGAATCACCGGCACGATCTCGACCGGCATGTCGAGCGCGGTTGGCAGCAAGTAAGTACTGAAATACGGTGTGAGGATGATGCCGTCACGCACGACCAGGTTCTCGGTCAGCGCGTAGCCGACGGCCTGCGCGAGGCAGCCTTCGATCTGCGCCTCGACCTGCTGGTGGTTGATCGCCCGGCCGACATCGTGCACGCTGATGATCTTGGTAACCACGACGACGCCTGTGGCGAGGTCGACCTCGACCTCGACGGCTTGCGCCGAATAGCCGTAACAGTAGTTCGGGGTTCCGGCGCCGGTTTCGCGATCGAGCGGGGTTGTCGCCGCGGGACGATACTGCACCGTCGCTTCGGGCGGCTCACCGCGTAGCCAGGCTGCACGGGCCGCCTGCGCTGCATCTTGGACGGCGCGGCCGCCCATGCGCGTCATGCGCGACGCCGAGGCCGAGCCGGCGTTGGGCGACAGCGCGCTGTCTTCGGCGATGAGCGCGACGCTGGTCAATGGCAGATCGAGCGTTTCGGCGGCGATCTGTCGCAGGATCAGATGCGATCCTTGGCCGACGTCGGCGGCACCGATGCGCACCACGGCCCGTTCGATCCGTGAGCCGGCGATCAGTTCGACCGTCGCCGTCGACTGTTCGGGGAATCCGAACGAGTAGCCGACATTCTTGATTCCGCTGGCGAAGCCGATCCCACGGCGCACCTGCGGCGCGGCGGCGCGGTCGACGTGCGGCGCGAGTCGCTGCTCCGCCTCGGCGTGCGCGCGCTCGAGAACGGCCACCGTGCTAACCCCGGCCGGCAGCACGTTGCCGGTCGCTTCACGGTCGCCTTCGCGATAGAGATTCTTGCGCCGCAGCTCGACCGGATCGATCCCGAGCGCTTCCGCCAAACGCGCGACCATCGACTCGGCGGCCCAATGCGCCTGCGGCGTGCCGAATCCACGGAAGGCACCGCTGGGCACGTTGTTCGTGTAGACCGCATATCCGTCAGTCGACACGTTCGGGATGTGGTACGGGCCCTGAGCGAAGATCGTGGCGCACTTGAGGACTTCGGCGCTGGTCGACGCGTAGGCGCCGCCGTCGGCGATCGTGCGCGTCCGGGCGGCCACGATCGTCCCGTCGCTCCGAGCACCCCAGGTCGTCTCGATGTGAAACGGATGCCGTTTGTGGTGGCCGATGATCGATTCTTCGCGGCTCCAAACCATCGCGACCGGACGTTTCGTCGTCCAGGCGGCGAGCGCGATCAACGGTTGAATCGAGAGATCCTCGCGGCCGCCGAAGGCGCCGCCGATCTTCGCATACCGAATGACGACCGCGGACTCGTCGAGCTGCAACATCGCGGCGATCTGGCGCCGGTCTTCGTGCAGCCATTGGCCGGCGGTTTCTACCACCAGCGCCGAGCCTTCGAAGTACGCGATTCCCGCATCGGGCTGGAGGTACGCGTGCTCCTGCCACGAGGTGGTGAAGGTCGCGCTCAGCACGACGTCGGCACCGGCGAGGGCAGCATCGACGTCGCCGGCACGGATCTTCTGATGCAGCAGCACGTTGCTGCCGTGTTCAGGATGAACGAGCGGAGCATCCGGTTCGATCGCCGCGACCGGATCGGTGACCGCCGGCAGGTCGGTATACGTGACGCCGACGAGCCGGGCGGCGGCAGCGGCGATCTCGGGGTTCTCGGCGATCACGAGCGCGACGCGGTCGCCGGCATACCGCACCCGTTCACTGCACAGCACTTCTTGATCGGCGTCGATCAAACCGTAGCGGTTGAAGGGCACGTCGGCGGCGGTCAGCACCGCGACGACGCCGGGAAGCGCGCGCGCAGCGGCAGCGTTGATGCCGTCGATGCGGGCGTGCGCGCGGTGCCCGAAGACGCACTTCGCGTGCAGCATTCCGCGCTGCACGAGGTCGGCCGGGTAACGCGCACTGCCGGTCACCTTCGCGCGCGCGTCGGGACGTGGGACCGAGGCGCCGATCAGGCTCATACCGGGACCGCTTGCGGCAGCGGTTCGTAGGCGGCATCTTCGCGCGCCGCCTCGGTCATCGCATCGAGAATCTTCCGGTAGCCGGTGCAGCGGCACAGGTTGCCGCTGATCGCCGCCTGGTGGTCTTCGAGCGAGGGCGCAAGGCGTTCGTCGAGCAGCTTCGCTCCGGCCATCAGCATGCCGGGAATGCAGAATCCGCATTGCACCGCGCCGCAGGCGATGTAGGCTTGCTGGAGCGGGTGCAGTTCGTCGCCGCGCGCGAGTCCTTCGATCGTGGTGACGTCGCCGCCGTGCGCCTGCGTGGCGGGGACGAGGCACGACATCACCGCGGCGCCGTCGAGCCACACGGTGCATGCCCCGCACTCGCCTTCGGCGCAGCCTTCCTTGGCGCCGATCAGGCCGGCATCTTCGCGCAGAGCCGCGAGCAGTGTCTTGCGTGCGGCACCCTCGAGACGCGTCTGCACGCCGTTGATCCGGGCTTCGATCGTGCCGGAAAACACGCGCGGAGCCGTTCGCACGGCCGGCGTTTCGAGCAGCACCGGCGCGCCCGGAAAACCCTCCGCTTCGCGGCCCGCTGCCAGCCGCTCGAGGCCGCGTGAGACGAGCGCGGCGAGGGTGCTGCGGCGGTATCCCGCCGAACCGCGCACGTCATCGATCGGCGCGGCATCGGTGACGGCGAGCCGGCCCGCGCGCAGCGCGGCGTCCGCATCGAGCGGCGCGCCGATCAGCGCGCGCTCGGCGCTTGACGCCCGGATGACGGTCGGCGCGACGCAGCCCAAGACGATGCGCGCATCGCGGACGACGCCGGACGGCTCGCGGTCCAGCACGATCGCCAGATCGATTACCGAGATCGCCTGCGCGCGGCGCAAGCCGAGCTTGAGGAACACGCCGCTGCGCAGGCCATCGAGCGCGCGAAAACGGATCTCGCGCACGAGTTCGTCGGCGCGCAGCGCGGTGCGGCGAAAGCCGGTGTAGAACTCCGCCAGCGGCAGCGTGCGCTCGCCGGTGTGTGAGAGCAGCACGATCTCCGCGTCGAGCGCCAGCAGCGGCGCGATCGTGTCGTTGGCCGGCGAGGCGGTGATCAGATTTCCGGCGATCGTGCCGCGGCTGCGGATCTGCGGCGCGCCGACTTCAAGGCATGCTTGCGCGAGCGGCAACGCGCCGTCACGTGCAAAACCGGCCGCCAGCAGGTCGTTGTGGGTCGCCAAGCCGCCAATCGCGAGCATATCGCCGTCGCGCCGCACATACTTGAGTTCGTGCAATGCGGAGATATCAATCAGCGTGTAGACCGGTGCGCCACCGCGCTGCAACTCGACCAGCACGTCGGTGCCGCCCGCGACGATCCGCGCGCTTGCGTCCTGCGCTGCCAGCGTCTCGAGCGCCCCGGCGACCGTCGTCGGCCGCACGACCCTCTGCCACATCTGCTGGAAAGTTCGAGAGGAGCCAATGGCGCCCTCCGCGGTTAGGGTCCCGGAAGTCGCGCGGCGAAGCGAAGTTCATGGGCTTTTCCGCACGCATCCTGCTCGACAGCATCTCCCTGGCCGGCGTGCGCTTGACCACCATGGAAGTGCGCTACCCGCGCTTCATCCACAGCGAACTGATGACCCATCGCGTGTTTTCGCGAAACTCGGCCTCGAGCCGGGCGATACCGATCCGCAAGATGATCGATGCGGTTCGGGCGGAGCCGGCCTTCCCGATGTGGTGGGGCCGCAACCAGAGCGGGATGCAGGCGCGCGAACACCTCGATCCGGCGTCGCAAGCGCTGGCCGAGGCCGAATGGCGCTGCGCCCTCGAGGACGCGCTCGCCCATGCCGAACGGCTCGCCGAGAAGGACATCAACCTGCACAAACAGCTCGTAAACCGCATTCTAGAGCCGTTTGCGTGGATAACAGTGATCGTCACCGCAACCCAGTGGGCGAACTTTTTCACCCAGCGCACGCACGAGGACGCGCAGCCCGAGCTCAAGTGCATCGCCGACCTGATGCTGGAGGCCTATCGTGCCGGTGAATCGCGCTCGCTCGCGCAAGGTGAATGGCATACCCCGCTCATCCTGGCGGAAGAAGAATCTTTGCTGCCGCTCGAGGAGCGGCTGAAGATCAGCGTCGCGCGCTGCGCGCGCGTGTCCTATCTCTCGCACGACGGAACGCGCGATCATGCCAAGGACCTCGAACTCTACGCGCGTCTCGCGGATGGCGGCGCAAATGGGCACTGGTCGCCCTTCGAGCATGTCGCGACGCCGCTGGCCGAGCCGGATGGATGGTCGGGAAATTTTCGCGGCTGGGAGCAGTTTCGTAAACGCTTCGCGCAGGAGGACGTCACGACGTTTCCCGACGAGGCGTCGGTCACTGCCGCGCGTTAGGATTCTGGCGGCGCTGATCGGTCTGATCGCGCTGCTGGCCGTCGCTCAGGGCCACGCACAGGCGCGGACGCGTTTGGACGCACGCGTCGATGCGCTGACCACCCGGCAACTGCTGACGCGCGATCCGGCCGGGCTGGTCGATCCCGGCCGGCAGCGCCGGGCGCGTGCGATCGCCGACCTGCGCCACGGTTCCTCGGCGGCGTGGGGGATCGCGCAGATCGCCGCCTTCTGGTGGCTGTGGCGCTCCGGCGGCGCGGCCCGCCTGCGGGACATGCTGCGGCGCCGCACGCGCAGCAAAACCGTGCAGCGCGCGGTATTCGGTGCCGCGCTGGGAACGCTGAGCGCGCTGGTCGTGCTGCCCTTCGCGCTGGTCAGTTACCGGGTCGGCTTCAACGCCGGCGTGACCGACGAACACCTCGACCGCTGGTTCCTCGACTATCTGGTGCGGATCGCGCTCGACGCGGCGCTCGGCGCCCTGGTCGTGACGGCGGTGCTGTGGCTGGTCGATAACGTGCGCGGCTGGTACCTGTTCGTCATCGCCGGATTGTACGGGGGCGTGCTGCTGGCGGTCGCGCTCGCGCCGCTGGTTCCGCTGGGAACGCCGCACAAGACGACGCCCAACGCGGTGGCTGCGCTCGGGGCCGAGGTGGCGCGCGCGCTCGACGTGCCCGGCACGCCGGTCGTGGTATTGGCAACGTCGCGCCATACCAATTCGATGAGCGCGCACGGCGCCGGCATCGGACCCACCGCGCGGGCGGTGCTCGGCGACGTGACGCTCGAGCACACGACAGCGCCGGAACTCCGCGTCGCGCTCGGTCACGCCGACGCCCAAGTCCGCGACGCCGACACGCTGCGCCGCACGCTGGTTGCGGTGACCCTGTTCGTGTTCAGTGCCGCGATCGCGGTTCTCCTCAGCGATCGGGTCGGCTTCCGAAGAGACGACGACGCGGTCTCGCGGCTGGCGCTGGTCGCGACCTTCCTCGGCCTGGTGCTGGTGCTGGCGTACCCCCTCTATACGGCGTTCGCCCGCGGTCTCGAAAGCGAAGCCGACCGCCGCGCGATCGCCGCCTTGGGCGACCGTGCGGCGATGGTGCGCGCGATGATTCGCTACGCCGACGACGACCTGGTGCCGCTGTGCGACCGGCGCTCGATCCGCTGGTACTTCGACGACCGCCCGCCGCTGGGCGCGCGCGTTGCGGCGGTTACCGGCCGCGCCGACCCGTGTCCCGGCGGCGGCCCCGCGTCGACGCCGGCCGGACTCGTTCGCCCATGATCAGTGTTTGAGGATGCTCGCGAGCGAACTGACCCGCGTATAACCTGAGGGCGCCACGAACACCGCGTCGTCCGGGGTGTCGCGCTGCACGGTGGTGAAGTCGAGCTTCATCTTTCCGCCGAACGCCGTCTTCGTCGGCGGCACGCTCTCGAACGCGATCTGGAGCGGAAAATCGCCCAGGTCGTCGGCGAGCGCGAGCCGCGCGTGGTAATCTTCGAGCGGCCGGCCGGGCAGCTGCCGCTTCATCGCGACGTCGAGATCGGTCGCGGGGTGACCGTTTACGACGGTGTGCCCGATCAGCTGAATGGTGGCCGACTCGACGTCGTGCAGCGCCCCGGCCAGATTCGCGAGCGCCGCTAGCGGATCGGCGGGCGACGCGCCGCTCGTCGTCGCCGGTGAGGCCGTCGCCGGCGCCCGCTGCGGCGTTTGACTAAAGTAGGTGTGGTTGCTGGTCGACCAGGCGCTGAGCGTTTCGGTCGCGCCGTCGTACATGATCGTCACCCCGTTGGGGCCGATCATCGAAGATGCGGCGGCGCTCGCCTCCGGGCTCATCCCAGGGAATCCCAGCGAGAGCACGTCGAGCCGGTAGAGCGTGCCTTTGTGGTACAGTGCGACCTTGCCGCCGACCGTGATCGGCGCTCCCTCGACGTCGGCCTGCACCACGAGCGTGCCGCTCGCGCGGAGTCCCGGGATCGCGCCCGTACCGAGCAGCGGGGTCGCCGCGAACAGAAGCGCCGTCGAGATGGCCAAGGTGCGGATCATGCCGTCAGGACTGTACCCGCGACTTGCGTTCCGACATGTCGTGCGGTGAGAAATTCGACGATTGCGGCATGGGCGACGCGGCCGTCGCAGATTTGGGCGGCCCCGACGCCGCCGCGAACGCCGAGCGCCGCCGCGCGGATCGCGGCGCGCAGGTCGTCGTCGAGGGCCGGCTCCTCGGCGATCGTGAGCGCTTCGGCAGGGGTGAGCGTATCGAGCAGAATCTTCGTCTGCGCGTCGACGACGCCGCCGTGATCGTTGAAGAAGATCGCCCGCGCGGCGCCCATCGCGCTGGCGAGCACTTGGGCGACCTCGTCCGCGGCGACCGCGACGTCGTCGCCGGCAAAACCAAACGCCAGCGGCTCGATCACCGGAACGTATCCGGCCGCAAGGAGCGTGTGGAGCAGCTTCGTCTGCACGGCCGCGATCGATCCCGCGGCCGCCGGGATCATCCCGGCGTCGGCGCCCGAAAGCCCGACCGCCGTATCGCCGCTGCGGTTCATCGAACGGACCACGGCGCGCGCGGCACTCGCGGTCGGCGCCACGACCATCGGTCGCATCCCGAGATTCCCGAGGAAGACCAGGTCGCCGAAGAACGTGACGCCGTCGGCGCCCAGCGTCGCCTCATCGACCCGAATCACGATCGTGCGGCCGTGAAGGTGTGTCATAGTTCCCTGTTCCCCATCAACGCACCGGAGTCCGTGAATGGTTCGCAGCGGGCGTTTGGGCCTACGCGGGAGGCAATTCTTTGGCGTTGACGCGGTTCATCGCCGCGACGATGCCCTGGGTCAGCCACAGCTCGATGCCCTCGATTGCCCGCGCGATCACGGCCGGCAGCGCTTCCCACTCGTCGGATGCGAACGGGCTCAGCACGCGATCGATGGCGTCGTCGTCACGGCTGCGCCCGATCCCGATCCGCAGCCGCGCGAAGTTCGGCCCCAGTGCCTCGATCAGCGAGTTGAGGCCGTTGTGGCCGCCGCTCGATCCTTGCGCGCGCATGCGCAGCGTACCGAACGGCAGATCGAGGTCGTCGACGACGACCAGGACGCGTTCCGGCGGAATCTTGTAGAAGGTCGCAAGACCGAGCACCGGTCCGCCGCTGAGGTTCATGTACGACTGCGGCTCGACCAGCAGCGCCTGACGCGCACGGTCAAGCCCGTACCGCGCCTCGTTCTTCTTCTGCCAATCGCGCAGGCCCCATCGTTCGGCGAGCGTGTCGACGACGATGAAGCCCACGTTGTGGCGCGTACGGGCGTACTTTTTCCCCGGATTGCCGAGGCCGACGATCATCGCGAGTCCCGCCGCGGGAACGCCGGCGGTCACCGCGGGCTCGTGCAGCGCGGTCTAGACGGCAGGCGGCGTTTCGACCGCTGCGACCGGCGCCTCGATCGGCGTTTCAACGGCGGCGGCGCGCGTGATCTCGACTGAGGCGACCACGGTTTCCGGAGGCGTCAGCAGGGTGAAGCCCTCCGGAAGCGCGACCTGCGCGGCCGTGATGTGCTGGTGCACGTGAAGGTTCGCGACGTCGACGGTCAGGTGATCGGGGATCGACTGGGCCGGACCGCGGATGTCGAGCACGTGGCTGATCACATCGAGCACGCCGTCCTCTTCGGTGACGCCGATCGGCGTGCCGATGGTGACGACGTTGACCGAGGCCGTGATCGCTTCGCCTTGCTTGACGCGCTGAAAGTCAACGCTGAGCGGCTTGCGCGAGATGGGGTCGGCTTCGACGCGGCGCAGCAGCACCGAGTCCTTCTTGCCGCCGATCGTCGCCTCGACGATCTGGCTCTTGCCGCCGGAATGGATCAAGTCGGCGAGCTGGCGCGCATCGACGCTGATCGGCGTCGACGAGCCGTGGCCATAGACGACGCCGGGAATTTTCCCGAGGCGGCGCACGCGCTGCGCTGCGGTCGTCCCGGACTCGTCGCGTGGCTCGAGCGTAATGGTGGAGATCGAACGGGCTTTCGCCATGATGGTGGTGCTGTTTCCTACGGAGGGTGCCGCGCGCTTAGAGCGCTGCGGCGAGTGCCGAGGGGACTTCGGGTCCCGGCTTGGCAGGTGGAGGTTCTTCGGATGCCCGTTCGGCGTCGTCGCCGTTGAAGAGCTCGGAGACCGAACGGTTCGACGTGATGCGTTTGATCGCGTCGGCGAGGATCTGCGCGATGGTCAGATGCTCGACTTTGGGCGATTCGATCGTGCGGGGGATCGTGTTGGTCACGATCACACGGTTGATCTCCGACCGTTCGAACTGGGCGATCGCGTCGCCGGCGAAGATGCCGTGCGTCGCGAGCGTGTACACGTCGGTCGCGCCCCGCTTGCGCAGAGCCTCGGCCGCTTTCACCAGGGTCCCGCCGGTCGAGATCATGTCGTCGACCACGACGGCGACTTTCCCCTGGACCTCACCGACGATGTGCGTGACCTCGGAGACGTCGGGTTCGGGCCGGCGCTTGATAATCACGGCCAGTGTC
>PMOG01000029.1:0-301 GCA_003161555.1 Vulcanimicrobiota bacterium
GGCGTTGCGCTGATCGCGCTCGTACTCGCCGCGACGGTGTTCCGGCCGACGCCGGCGAGCGGGCCGTTCGGACGCGATTTCGAAGCCTACTACGCGGCGGGCACGGCATGGAACCGCGGACTCGACCCGTGGTCACGCGCACTCTGGAGCATCGAGCGCACGCTCCCCGGCGTCGACGGAACGCACGAAGAATTGCTGCCGTACGTGGGTCCGGCGGCGGCGCTACCGCTGTTCGGTCTGCTCGCGCGACTTCCGCAGCCGGTCGCCGTACGCATCTGGACCGCGCTGCTCGCCGCTGCGC
>PMOG01000029.1:387-13432 GCA_003161555.1 Vulcanimicrobiota bacterium
CGGCGGCATCGCCGGCGCGCTGCTGGCACTCGAACGCCGCGCGCTTACCGCGGCGGTCGTCGCACTGTTGTGCGCGGCCATCCAGCCGAACCTCGCCGCAGCGCTCGTTGCGCGCCTGCGCGATCGCGTCGCGCTGGTCGCGACCGCATTCGCCGTGGCTGTCTTCGGGGTGCTCACCTTCGTTGCCGGCGGCGGCGCGCGCGGCATCGAAACCTACGCGCGCGTGCTGCGGGAGCACGGGGGAGCCGAACGGTTCGATGCGATCCAGTTCACCCCGACGGCGATCGCGTGGTCGTTCGGCGCCCCCGCGCAGGATGCAGCGGCGGTCGGCGCCTTGGCCGCAGTGGCTGCGCTCGCAACGGTCGTCGTGGTATCGCTGCGCGCACGTCTCGATGCGCGGGATGGGACGCTGCTCGCGCTTGCGGCACTGCCGTTCGCGGTACCGTTCTTTCACGAACACGATTTCGTGGTCGAATTGATCCCGCTCACGATCCTGGCGGTCGTCGCGCGCGGCCGTGCGCGCGCCCTCGCGGGCGTCGCTGCCGGCCTGATCCTGGTCGACTGGCTGACGCTCGCGCAGCGCGTGCCGGCGCAGCCCGAGATCATTCTTCAAGGGTTGGCGGCGGCGTGCGCCTTCGCCGCGCTCGGCGCGGGCGTGCGCTTGCGCAGGGCCGACCTCGCTGCGCCGCTCGCGCTGCTGTTCGCGGCCGCGCTGGCCGTGCCGCTCGCGCGCGCGTTTCCCGCACCGACCTGGCCCGATGCCCTGCCGCCCGCTTACCGCGCACCGCAGCACGCGACCGCGGCAGACGTCTGGGGCGACGAACAACGCGCCTCCGGCCTGCTCGCGCGCGTGCCGGCCTGGGGGATTCTGCGGGCGATCCCGCTCGGCGGCTGCGTCGTCCTCGGGTTCGCTATCGTCGCTTCCAGCCGCCGCGCCCCATCAGCTAAATATCGACGTTCATGAAGTCGTCGAACTGCGAGACTTGATTGGGGTGGAATCCGGTGAGGTCGCTATTGTAGGCGTAGATGTCCTCGGAGATGTTGAGCACGACGATCGGTACGTCGCGCGCGATCCCCGCCTGCATGATGTTGGAATATTTTTGCCGGGCCTTCTCGTCGTATTCGAGCTTGAACGCGTTCATGGCGTTGGTCACCGCGCGGTCGCAATACCGCGGATCGTTCTGTCCTTTGGGCGGGATCCGATCGCAGGAATAGAGGTTCGAAAGGTCGCCGATCGGATCGCCGCCCCACCCGAAGGAGATGACGTCCCACTTTCCGCTGTAGACGATGCCGTTGTTCGCGTAGGGCGCGAACATGAGCGGTGACGGATAGTGGCGCACCGTGATGCCGACGCCGATCTTCTGCCAGTTCACGCGAATCAGTTCGATCATCGAATCGCTATCCGGGGTCCCGGTCGAGGTCGCGAAGTCCAAGTTCAGCTTATGTCCGTTCTTCGCGCGAATGCCGTCCGGTCCGGGCTTCCAGCCGGCCTGATCGAGCAGCTTCGCGGCCAGCGTCAGATCGAAGGGATCGGTCGGAACCGACCGGTCGAAGGTCGGATGCTTCGGCGAGACGGGATCGTCTTGCACGATTCCGATGCCGTGCCGGATCTTCAGCTTGAGCTCATTGCGATCGATCGCGAGCCGCAAGGCGCGCCGCACGCGCTGATCGTCTAAACCCGGGTGCGTGTTCTGAAAGTCGAGGTGGTTGAAGTAGTACGACGGCTGGCGCAAGACCGTCAAGCCCGGAATCGCCTTTACCCGATCGTAGAACGGGGCTGAGACCGGCATCCACAGATCGATCTCGTGCGTTTCGAGCTGCGTCACGACGGTATTGCGGTCCGGAACGATCTTGAACACGATCCGCTGGAGCTTCGGTTGGCCGCGGAAGTAGAACGGATTGGGCACCATCTCGACCGAGTCGGAGCGTTTCCAGCTCAGGTACTTGAAGGGCCCGATACCGACCGGCAGCGCGTTGTACGGCGCGTTGTTGATGTCGGGCAGATCGCCCAGCAGATGCTTGGGGAGCACGCACGGGTTCGCCCCGCCGCTGCCGAAAAACGTCGCCGCGTAGGCCGCGTACTTCTGTTTGAGATGGTACACGACCGTGTACTTGTCGGGCTCGTCGATCTTGGTGATGAGGTCCCAGCCGTCACGGCCCACCTCGTTGTTAGCCGGATTGAGGACGGCCCTGGTGGAGAACACGACGTCATCGGCGTCGAACGGCGCGCCGTCCGACCAGCGCACGCCGTGACGCAGGTGATAGGTCAGCGTCAGCCCGTCTTTGCTGATCCCGCCGTTCGCCTGCGTCGGCACCCTCGTTGCGAGTTCCGGATAAGGCCGATTGTCGTGATCGAACTTCACCAGCCACGCCATCGTGAGCGACGACATGTAGCTCACCACGAGCTGCTGGCTCAGATGCGGGTTGAGCCCGACGATATCTTCGGCGGTTGCGTACCGCAGGACGTGCGGGATCGTGTAGGGATGGCGCTCGGGCGAAGCGCCGGCTGCGGGAACGGCTCTGGTCACACCCGCGACCAGGACGGCAATGGAACAGGCGGCCAGAAAACGCTTCACGAGGTGCCTTTCAGATGTCGGCATCGACGAGGTCGTCGAATGAGCTGGCTTGATTGGGATGAAATCCTTGGAGGTCGTCGTTGAACGCGTAGATGTCTTCGCGCGCGTCCAGCACGATGGTCGGAACGTCGCGGGCGATGCGCGTTTGGATGAAGCGCGACGCGGCGTACTGCTCCCGCTCGACGTAGGTGGTGAGAAACCGGTCCAGCGCGCGGTCGACCTCGTGGTCGCTGTAGCGCGGAATGTTCTGACCGCGCGGCGGGACGCGGTCGGAAGCGAAGAGGTTGGTGAGGTCCCCGTTGGGCGCCAGGAACCACGCATACGCCGCCACGTCGAACTTGCCGCCATACAGGATGCCGCCGGCGTTGAATGGTGCGAAGATTGTCGGCGAAGGATAGTGCCGCACGTCGAAGCGGACCCCGAGCTGGGACCAGTTCAGGCGAATCAGCTCGAGCATCTCATCCGTGTCCTGCGCACCCGTTACCGTGGCGAAGGTGAAGTCGAGCCGGTCCGCGCCCTTGGCGCGCACGCCGTCGGGGCCGCGTTTCCATCCGTCGCGGTCGAGCATTGCGTTGGCCGCGGCCGAATCGAACGGCACCCGCGGCAGGTCGACGTGGAACGGGTGCCCGGGTGCGAAGGGCGTTTCTTGAAGGATCCCGACGCCGTGCCGGATCTTGGTGAGGATCGTCGCGCGGTCCAGGCCCAGACGTAACGCGCGCCGCACGACCGGATCGCGCAGCGCGCCGTGCTGCATCTCGAAATCGAGGTGGTTGTACCCGAACGAACCCTGCCGGATGAACTTCGTACCCCCAACGGCCTGTACGCGGTCCCAATAGGCGGCCGGTACCGGCAGCCACAGGTCGATCTCGTGCGTCGTCAGCTGGGTGAGCGTCGTATTGCGGTCGGGAATGATCTTGAAGACGACGCGCTGCAGCTTCGGTTTGCGGCCGAAATAGAGCGGATCGGGGACGAGCGTGATGCTGTCGGCGCGCTTCCACGACTCGTACTTGAAGGGCCCGATCCCCACCGGCAGCGCGTTGTACGGCGCGTTGTTGATGTTCGGAAGTGATCCCAGCAGATGCCGCGGGAGAATGCATGGCACCGCGCCGCCCGTAGTGAAGAAGTTGACGTAGAAGCCGCTGTACGGCCGGCGCAGGTGAAACACCACCGTGTAGGGATCCGGCGTGTCGACCCGCGTGATGAGATCGAAGCCGAGGTGCGTGCCCTCGTTGTTGGCCGAATTCAGGACGACCTCGGTCGAGAAGCGGACATCGTCGGAGGTGAAGGGGACACCGTCCGACCATTTAGCGTCGCGTCGCAAGTGGTAGGTGATCGTCTTGCCGTCGCGCGAGACGCCGCCGTTGGCAAGCGATGGTACGGCAGTCGCGAGTTCCGGAACCGGCCGGTTCGCATGGTTGAAGCGCAACAGCCACGCCATCGTCAGCGCGCTCATGTACGACAAGCTCAGCTGCTGGTTGAGGTGCGGGTTGAGCCCGACGATGTCCTCACCGGTCGCATAGCGCAAGACATGCGGAATCGTCCAGGGATGCCGCGTCCGCTCTTGCGCGGCCGACGCGGTGGTCAGCAGACCCGCCAGCGCGACGGCAGCTCCCGCGCGGCGCGCTAGATCGTGTAGTTCCACGTGTTCCAGAAGGGCGTCGAGATGACCGGAGTCGAGGTCATCCGCTTGAGATCGGTGTTGTACACGACGGGGTACTTGCGGAACCACATGATGATCGAACCATCGTCCTTCGCGAACTCCGCCTGCACCACCCGATAATCGGCGATGCGGCGCGCTTGATCGACCGTCTCGTTGGCGTCGTCCATCTTGGCGGTCGCCAGCGCGTTGTTCCAAAAGAAGAAGTTTTGGCCGTGCGGAGCCATGTAGTGCGCCGAATAGATCGCGCTCTGATCGATGTCCGCCGCGCCGGCCCACGAATACGTGGCGACGTCGTATTTCCCGCTGGTCAAGATCCCGGTCAAATCGTTGGCGAAGAATTGCGAGGTGGGATAATTCTTGACCGTCACATCGGCGCCGACTGCCCGCCAGTAGCTCTGCGCCTGCACCTCCAAAGCCTGTCCGGTGTTCGACTCGATTTGGCTCGAAAAGGTGAACGCGAGGCGCTGACCGTTGCGCGTCCGGATGCCGCCCGGGCCCACCAGCCAGCCCGCAGCATCGAGCAGCGCGCGCGCCTTGGCGGGATCGTACGGATATTTCATGACCTCGCGGTTCACCGCTTCGGGTGAGAGCGTCGGATCGAGAAACGTGTCGGAGAGTTCGCCCAGACCGTGCTGCACCTTATCGAGCAGCGACGGCCGGTCGAGCGCATAGGTCAGCGCCCGGCGGACGCGTACGTCGGCGAAAATCGGCCGGCGCAGGTTGAAGTCGATGTGAACCCAGCTGTAGACGACCGGCGCGATCGACGTCGTCCCCGGTATCGAGCGCGCACGGTCCCACGACGTCGCGGGAAGGTTGAAGCCGAGATCGACCTCGTGGGTCTGGAGCTGGGTGACCAGCGTATTGCCGTCAGGGATGATCCGGTAGATGAGTTCGTTGAGCCCCGGCCGGCCGCGGAAGTAGCGGTCGAAGGCCGCCAGCCGCACGTCGCTGCCGCGGTCCCAGGCGACGAATCGAAACGGACCGCTGCCGATCGGCGCCGCCTGATAGGCCGCGTTGTTGAACGATCCTTTGGCATCGTTGTACTTCGCCAGCAAGTGCTCCGGCAGGATCGGAGCGTTGCCGTTCACGCCCCACAGCTGCTGGAGAAACGGCGCGTACACGTGCTTCATGTGTACGACCGCGACGTAGGGATCGCGACAGTCGATGTCCTTGATGGCGTCGTAGCCGACGGTGGTCTGCGCGTTGTTGTGCGGGTTCATGACGGCCTGCCAGGTGAAGCGCAGATCGCGGCAGGTCAGCTTTTCGCCGTCGTGCCAGAGAATGTCGTGACGCAGCTTGTAGCGTAGCGTCAGGCCGTCACGCGAGACGTCGCCGTTCTCGATCGTGGGCACTTCGCTGACCGCATCGGGGACAGGGTGCGAATGCTGGTCGTACCGCACCGTGTACGAGAACAGGAACATGGAGAGCTCGAGGGTCGGCTGCGACGAGTCGATGACCGGATCGAGATTCTTCGGGTCGGCCGCAGCGGAGATGACCAGCCGGCCCGGCCTGGTCCACGGGTTTTCGCCGCTCCGCGCCGCGCCGCTGCCCGGCGCTTCGCCCGTCCGCGTGCAGGCGGACAGCAGCAGCGCGGCGCCCAGCGCCGCGGCGAGCCTCCGGATCGCGATCATGCGACGGGGAGTTCAGCCGGCGGCGTTTGCGCCCTCTGCGTACAGGAAGGCCTGTTCGGCCTGCCGGACCGCATATGCGGCGGTGACCTCATCCGTGAGGGCGGTGGTGATCCCGACCTGGGCATTGAGCAGCAGCGGCAGCGTCGTGACGCCGGCCCGATACTGCGCTTCGGTCGACAGCAGCACTTGCTGCGCTTGCGTCAGCTCGGCGTTGGTCTGGTCGAGAGCCGCGTACGCGGCAACCAGATTGAAGAGCGCCGTGCGTACGTTGAGCTGGACGCCCTGCTGCGCAGCGATGAGCTGTGCGATGGCGTTGTCGAGCTGCCCCTGCGCCTGAGCCGTCTGCGCGCGCGTGACGCCGCGGTCGTAGATCGGAATCGTGAGCGTGAGCCCCGCCGAGCCGCTGTTGCGGTAGGTGCCGCCGCTGATGTCGGTCGAGTTGGTGCCGTACGCGGCGCTGGCGTTGATCGAGGGGAAGTTGCCGAGCCGCGCCGCGCGCAGGTTCTCCTGAAACGAAACGACGTTCTGCTGGGACGAGACGAGATCGGGACGCAAGGCGATCGCGCGCGTCAGGGCCGCGGAATAGGACGGCGTCGGAAACGCCGGGTTGACGGCCAGCGTGCCCGAGGTCGCGCTAAGCGCCGGAACGTCGTCCTTGGGCTGCACCGCCACGTCGGCGTCGAGGCCGAGCGTGTTGGCGAAGGTTGCCAGCAGGACGTTCGCGTTGGCCTGCGCGCGAACGACGGCGACGCGCGCCTGTGCCGTCGGCAGCTGCGCCGTATAGAGGTCGGTGCGCGCGGCCGTGCCGGCGCGGATCTGGGCGGAGACGAGATTTTCTTGGACCTGATCCAGGCTCACGGTAGCCAGATCGACCTGCGTCTGGCGTTGCGCGGTCAGCGCGTTGTAGTAGGCCGTCGCCGCGTTGTACGCGACGGTCTGCAGTTCGCGCTGATAGGTCGCGATCGAGGCATATTGCGACGCGCGCGCGCCGCGAATCTCGGCCGCGACCCGGCCGCCGTCGAAGATCAGCTGGCTCAGCTGCGCGTTCAGACCGTTGCTGGTCGTATACGACGGACCGGCAGACCCCGATCCGAGCGGTGTTGAGGTGGGGCTCGGCGTCGCACCCGTCGTGGTGATGCCTTCAGCCTGACGGTACGAGCGCGTCGACGACGCGACGCCGGTGATGGCCGGGAAAAGCGCGCTCTGCGCGAGTCCGACCGGCGCGGTCGCGATGGCGACTTGCGCGCGCGCTTCGGCCAGCAGCGGGGAGCGCGCGTACGCGATCAAAATCGCTTGCTGCAAGGTAATGACTTGCGGGATCCCGGCGAGCGCGCGCGGCGACATCGCCGGCGCGGGCGTTCCGTAGGCCGGGAACGGCAGCGGAGCGGCTTGGTCGGCCGGCGGCAGCCCTGGCACGGCGCTAGCCGAAAACGGAATCGCCGTCGCGGTGACGGCGGGCGGGCTCGCCATCGCGTTCGGCGCCACGGTCGGCGGCGGAGTGACGGGAGCGACCGGCGCGAACGTCGGAGCCGGCCCGGGCACGTAGGTTGACGTCGGGCGGGGCAGGGCGGTGGGAGCCGGAGTCGGCTGCGCCTGCGCGGCGCCCACCAGACACACGAACGCCGCCGCCGCGGCGCCGAAGAACGTCCGCGTTTTTGCTGATCGCGCGTGCATCATTGCGCTCCGTGCGCTCCCGCGGTTGCGGGCGCGACGGCGACCATGCTCTTGTCCTGCAGCGCATCGGGACGCGTCGTGATCACGACCGTGCCGGGCACGATCGCCGGACTGCGCACTTCGCTCTGCGTGTCGGTCTGGATCCCGAGTTGGACCGCGACCACTTTGGCCTGCATGATCTTCGGCGCGCCGGGCGGTGGCGCAGCGCCATTGGCCGGCGGCGGCGCGCCGGCTCCGGCCGGAGGTGCGGGGGCGTCGACGACCGTGAAGACGTTGGCACCGTTTTCGGTCTGGAATACCGCGGTGCGCGGCACCACGATCGCCTGTGGGTCGAATTGTTTGCGCACGTTGACGCTGACCAGCATACCGCCGCGCAGTTCGTTGGCGGGATTCGGAACCCGCAGACGCGCCCGATACGACAACGTGCCCGTCGTCGGCGTCGCGTTGACGTCCATCACCGCCGCGATGAACGTGCGGCCGGGGAGGCTCGTGCTGGTGAAGCTCACGGGCGTTCCTCGGCGCACGTAGGAGAGGTCGTCGTCGGGGACGTTGACGTTCACGTACACCGTGTCGACCTGGGACACGCGCACGACCGGCTGGTTCGGCGACGCGAACGCGCCGGGGTCGAGCAGCCGCTGCGTCACCACACCGGCGAAGGGCGCGACGATGGTCGTCTGCGCGATCTGGTTCTGCAGCAGCCGCACTTGCGCCTGAGCCGCAGCCAGGCCGCCGCGATTGACGGCGATTTGCTGGTTCTGGATCGGCAAGGCGTTCGTCCCTTGCGACTTCGCGGCTGCGAGCGCGACGATCGCCTGGTGCTGCGTCTCACGCGCGTTGTTGAGCGCCTGTTCCGCTTGAACGTACGCCGCCCGGGCCTGATCGAACGCGGTCTGCGCCACGTAGCCTTCTTTGAGCAGCGCTTCGTCGGCGACGTAGGTCGACTTGGCACTCTGATACGCGGCGTCTGCCGTCAGCACGCCGTTGCGCGCGGCGGCGAGCTGCTGCTGCGCGGTGATGATCGTGTTGCTGGCTTGCGCGGCGGTGACCGGTCCCTGTAGCGTCGAGCCGCTCAGCGACGCGGCGCTCTGCTGAACCATCGCCTGCTGCTGCGCGAGCGAAGCCCGCAGCGTCGAGTCGTCGAGTTTCGCCAGCACCTCGCCCGCGCGCACGCGCTGGCCCTCGTTCACGTAGACCGCGACGACGTTGCCCGACTGCGGAGAGCTCAGGATCGAATCCTGAAGCGGCGCGATCTGCCCGTCGAGGGCGACGTAGGTGGCGATATCCTGGCGCTGCGCCGTAGCGACGTCGACCGCAAGCGGCGGCGCGCCCCCGCTGTGCGATGCGCCGCCCTTCGCGCATGCGCTAAGGACCGCAATGCCAACCGTCGCGGCCAGCAATGCGCGCTGACTCCGTCTCATGCTGCTCCTTTGTCCGTCCCGACATCCTCGTGAATGAAGGCTCCGGGCATCGGTACGACGCCCCCGTCCCTCGGTACTACCGGCTGGAACGTGAAAATGATTCGTCCGGTTGCCGGTCGTAAGGTTGCCCCGGGATGCGCGGCAAGATTGAGGTCGGGAGGACCTATCAGAGCCAGACGCGGGTAGAGGAATGGATGACCGCCGAAAAGGCCGGCAACCGCGGCGTAGACGTGCTTTCGACACCCATGCTCGTTCAACTGGTCGAAGAAGCCGCCATGCAGTGCGTCGCTCCGCTCCTCGACGACGATGAAGTGACGCTGGGGACGCACATCGACCTCGCGCACCTCTCCGCCACACCGGTCGGGCTCATCGTGCGCACCGAGGTCGAGGTGCTGAAGGTCGAAGGGCGCCGCATCGAATACGCGTTCACGGCCTTCGACGAGCGCGAGAAGATCGCCGAGGGAACTCATGAGCGGTACGTCACCTCACGCGAGGCCTTCCGCGTCCGCCTGGAGGAGAAGTTCCAAGGCTAGACAGCCTGGCGACCGGGTGGTAACCCCAGGGCGGAGCCGGGCATTCTTTCGTCTAAGGGTCAGGCGGAGCAATTATCCTGTCCGTCCGCGAGGGTGCCAGAGGGAACCCGAGGCAATCGAGCGGCGTTCTCAGGGTCAGAGAGCGGGGCGGAGCGCCGCCTTCGTGATTGGTGGCCCGAAAACGTGGGTAGGTCCGAAACGGCTGAGCAAGCAGGTCTTTCTTGCCTTGCTCCCCGTGCCCCGGGCCGGCCCTCGGCCGGTGCCACCGCCCTTCATTCCACCACACCTTAGCTAGGGAGTATTACGTGAAACGACTGAGCACCGGGCTCCTAGCCGCGCTGGTCGCGGTTGGAATCGGGTCGACGTCGGTCTCGGCAGCGACCTCGTCAGCGAATGGAAACATTGGAACCTTCGCACCGACGCAAGTCGCGCAGATGTCCGCCGCGCCCCCCGCTGACTTCGGCACGCCGCCTTCCGGCGAGGTCCCGATCCTCTTCAACGACCGGCACGTCTACACGAAGCCGGACCGCCTGAAGGCGAACCGCGTCCTCGCTGCGTTGGTGCGCGGCAATACCATCCTCATTCCGCTGCGCTCGATGTTCGAGCAGATGGGCGCGACCGTCTCGTACGATCCCGCTTCGAAGACGGTCGACGTCTCGAAGCCGGGTTCGGACGTCAAAGTGACGGTCGGACGTCCGGAAGTGGTTATCAACGGCGAGAGCCGTCCGCTCGACGTTCCTCCCGAGATCTACAAGGGTTCGGTCGTCGTGCCGGTCCGCGTGATCTCCGAGGGCATGGGCGCGTACGTCCAATGGGTCCCGGATCGCCGCATCGTGGTGGTCCGTTACATCCCCGCGCCGGTTCCGACGCCGGTCCCGACGCCGACGCCGGTCCCGGCTACGCCGGTTCCGACCCCGGTTCCGACGCCGACCCCGTCGCCGTCACCGACGCCGACCCCCAATCCCTACGAGCATTTCGTCGTCGGCGATTACATCTTCTCACCGAAGGTGTACGACGAATTCTCACCCGGCAACACCGGGAAGGGCGGCTCCTACTCGGTCCGCGGCGCGGTGGAATTCCCCGCCTTCGGCCTGCCCTGGATGCTCGAGGGCGACTATCGCTCGTACAGCTATCCGCATAACAACGACTTCACGCCCGCGCAGGTCGCTGCCGGCGCGTGCAATCCGCACGTTCCGATCACGGGTCAAGGGTGCGTCACGGTGATCGGCGCCTACGGGCAGACCAACGTGCCGTCGTTCACCGCGCGCGACACCGACTTCGACGGGCGCTTCGCCCTCAAAGTCGGCAACCCGCGCATCTACATCGGCGTCGGTTACCTAAACCGTGAAGAGAACTACGGCTATCCTCGGGAAACCGGCTGGGGCTTCGGTGCAGAAAAACTGCCTGACCTCGATCAGCCGATCTCGCTCTACGGTAGCGTGTGGTACTACCCGGCGATCAGCGGAAACTACCGCTTCCCCGACGTCGGTCCGCCGGCTGATCTTGCTGGGGGCGTCTTCAAACTCCAGCAGCGGTTCCTCAAGTACCAGGTGGGCGGCACGTTCAACCTCGGAAGCTCCGGCTTGTTCCTCGATGCCGGCTTCCTAGGCGACACGATCCGCGGAAAGAACCTCTCGCCCGGCGATGCGTCGCATGCGGGCGGGTATGCCGGCCTCGGTATCCACTTCTAAGGATCCGATCACGGTCACAAAAAGAAGCCCCCGGCTCCGGCCGGGGGCTTTCTTTTTGCTTTTGCGCTAGCGCGGTGTGAGCAGTGCCGCCGAGGGTGACGGCACACCCAACGCCGCCGCCGCCCCGGGGGATGGAGCAGCCGACGCCGGCGGGTCGCTCAGCGGATTCGGAGCGACGGTCGTCGCCTCGACGTCCTCCTTGCGGCCGAGCGGCGTCACCTTGGCCTTCGGGTAATCATGCCGGAGCCACGCGAAGGTCGCGTGCACGTGCATGACGCCGGTCACCGTATGGATCTTGGTGTAGAAGTGCTCGAGCGCGTAGATCGTCCCCGGGAGCCAGCTGTCGCAGGGGTACTTGTGCTCCCAATCCCGCACCGCGTCTTCGGTGAGCGCCATCGTAGGCAGCGTTCCGGTCGCGTTGTCCGGCGCGAAGTCGACCTTGAGTCCTTGGTCCTTGATCACGTTGCGGATGCCGAGGATGCTCATCTTCAGCCGGCCGAAATATTCATCGGCCGGCGCAACGCGGCACTTCGGTTTCGCCTTCACGCCCGCGACCGTCTTCGCCGCCGGACCGTGCGGGTGCGGCGGCGGGGTCGCGCACAGGGCCGCAGTGGTCGCAGCGGCGACGAGCGAAACACATGCGATCATACGCTTCACGCGACGTCCCTCATCGTGGTCCGTTCAGTCCTCGGCAAATCGTGAGCGGCGTTCCCACCGAACGCACTCCGTGGGGGTAGACTTTCCGTGAGTTCTCGTCCGACACCCGTCGCGGCCGTACAGCTGCGTGCGCACGACCGGACCGCCTTCAGCACACGCTGGCCTGAATTGCTAGCCCAGATCGGCGCGGCCGCCGCCGGAGCGCGATTGGTCGTCGTACCCGAGGGTACGGTCCCCGCGTACGTTATCGGCGCGCAACCCGTCGACCCCCGGCAGCTCGAGGACGCGGCGCAGGACGTGATCCGCATCGCAGCCGCGAGCGGAGCCACGATCGTCTTCGGCGGCGCGCGCGCCGCCGGGGACGCGACCGCCAACGCCGCCTACGTCGTCACCGGCGACGGCATCGCCGGGTTCGCCGACAAGTGCTTCTTGTGGCATTTCGACCGGCGCTGGTTCCGCGCCGGCGATACGCTGGCGCCCGTCGACACGCCGCTCGGACGGCTGGGCGTGTTCATCTGCGCCGACGGCCGCATTCCGACCATCGCGCACGCGCTGGTCGCGAAAGGCGCGGAGATCCTGGTCGTCCCGACGGCGTGGGTGACGAGCGGGCGCGACCCGCACGCGCTGGAGAACATCCAGGCCGACGTGATGATCCCGGTGCGGGCGCGCGAAAACGGCGTTCCGCTCGTCGCCGCCAACAAGGTCGGCGTCGAGGCGCGCAGCGTCGCGTATTGCGGAAAGAGTCAGTTGATCGCAGCCGACGGAAGCATCGTCGCGCTGGCCTCGCAAAGCGACGAAACGATCCTGCGCGGAACCTTGGCGATCGGCGCGCCGTCCCCGCGTCCCGCCGCGATCCCCGCGCTGCGGCGGCTGGCGGGCGACGCGCTGCCGCCGCTGATGCGGATCGCGATCGCGGCCCGCGTCGATTCGGCGCTGCACGACCTGGCTGCCACCGCCGACGCGGACGCCGTGATCGATCCGCATGGCCGTCCCGCCAGCGCGGATATCGCCCTCGCCGACGATGAAGCGATCCTCGACCCGCGGGCGCTGGTCGGGCCGCGGCTCGACGGCGTACGCCTCTTCATTTGGAACGCCTCGATCGACGGCGGGTGGATCGAGCGCTTCGCCCGAACGCGCGCCGCCGAACTGCGCGTGTACCTGGTCGTCCTCGACACCGTTCGCCGGCGCGCGTTCGCCGTCGATCC
>PMOG01000180.1 GCA_003161555.1 Vulcanimicrobiota bacterium
TTCATGTTGGTCTGCGTGCCGGAACCGGTCTGCCAGACGCGCAGCGGGAAGTGCGCGGCGAGCTTGCCGGCGATCACCTCGTCGGCCGCCTGAGCGATCAGCGCACTCTTCTCTTCGTCGAGCTTTCCCAGGTCGCGATTGACCAGCGCCGCCGCCTTCTTGAGCACCGCCATCGCGCGGATGATCTCGCGCGGCATCACGTCGCGCGGCGAGAGATCGTCGCCGATGTCGAAGTGGATCAGCGAGCGCGCCGATTGCGCGCCGTAATACTTGTCGGCGGGGACGTCGATCTTCCCCATCGAGTCGGACTCGGTACGGGTGCGCCCGATCGAACCGTTCGTCTGCGTGGCCATGGGATGGGCTTCGGCAGCCCGAGCGGCGGACACTCCGCGAGAAACGTCGCACGGGTACGGGGCTCCCGGTGGGCTAGGCGGACGGGGCGGCAGGTCGTATACTTAGAGACACGCCCTGCCCAGGAGCGCCGCCCATGCGTTTGTTGCGCCACCTCGTCGTCGCCGCTGTTCTCGTTGCGAGTATCTCGGGGCCGGCCATCGCGGGCTCGCCGCCGCCCTCCCCGGGGCCGACCACTGCCTCGAGCAGCGACGACGCCCCCAACGCTTCCGGCGTCGCGAATGCTTCCGGCGGCGCCGGGATCATCGACGCGGCTCGGGCCAAGGTCGCGAACGGCGATGCGAAAGGCGCGATCGCCGATCTGGTGCCCTACGTCGCGCAGCATCCGGACGACGTAGCAGCCGGGCGCCTGCTCGGAGACATTTATTTCCGGATCCCGGACTTCGCCAAGGCCGAACGGGTATGGAAGGCGATCATCGCCGTGGCCCACGACGACCGCGAAACGCACAGCCGGCTCGGCTCGCTGTACGCCGCGGAGGATCGCGTGAACCAAGCGATCGACGAGTTTCAGAAGAGCTTGCCCAGCCGGGGCGGCTACGCCGGACTCATCCTGGCGCACAAGCGAGCCGGTGATTTACCGCAATATCTGAACACGCTCGAGTACGCGACCGTGAAGACACCCTTCGACGTGATCGCGTGGACGAATCTGGGTCAAGCACGGCGCGCGCTGCACCAATACGAGGCGGCCTTTCAAGCGTTCAACCACGCGGTCGGCATCATGCCGAACGGCTGTGCGCCGCGCATCGATATCGCCAACGTACTGGTCGACCTGCATCGCGTCGATGCCGCCATCGACCACCTCAAGGTGTGCTTGGAGCGCGATCCGCATTCGTACCCGGCGACCGTCAATCTTGGCGAAGCGTATCTCGAGAAGAACGACCTTGCCGTTGCGCGTCCGTATCTGGACCGCGCCCTGACGATGCGCCCCGAAGGTACCGAAGCACTGGTCGACATCGGCTACATTTACGATCTGCAGGGCGACTGGAAGACGGCGGTCAGCTACTACAATCGCGCCATTCGTTCCGACCCGCTGCGGCCCGAGGCCTACATCGATCTGGGCTACGACTACAACGAGCACCGCTTCTTCCCGCTCGCCGAAGCCGCGTTCCTCAAGGGCATCAGCGTTGCGTCCGACGACGGGCGGCTTCACTACCTGCTGGCCGTGACGTACAACCTGCAGGGCAAGATCGAACTTGCCCGCGGCGAGTACCATCAAGCGCTGGCGACCGGCGAACCCGACGTAGCCCGCGCGGCCCGCGCCGAACTAGCGCTCTTACCGCCTGCCTAAACTAGCGCCGTAGCGCGATCGATTCGATCTCGACCCGCGCGCCTCGCGGCAGCGCGGCCACCGCGACGGTCGTGCGCGCCGGCGGCGGCACCCCGGCAAATGACTCCGCGTAGACCTCATTGACGGCGCGAAAATCGCTCATATCGATCAGGAAGATCGTGGTCTTCACGATATCGGCGAAGGCAAGCCCGGCCGCGGCCAGGACGCTGCCGAGATTCTTCATCGCCGCGCGCGTCTGCCCGGCGGCGTCGTCGCCGCTGAGCGCGCCGCTGGCGGGATCGACGCCGAGCACGCCCGATGTGAAGACGAACGGACCTGCCGCGACGGCTTGACTGTAGGGTCCGATCGGGGCCGGCGCGGAGGCGGTCTGAATCGTTTCGCGGGGACGGTGTGCGAGCGGCTCGCCGTTCATACAGGCTCCTCGAGAGCAAGGACGACGTCGCCTTCGCGAGCCGGAACCGCGGCCCCGCCCCCGTCCGGCGGGTGCGAGCGCCCCGGCCGCCCAAAATCGCGCGTATCGTGCACCCGTTTCCCGGCGACGTGGTCGCGCCCGGCGACGCATCGGCCCCGTTCGCGCGCGTCGGCGACTGGATCGAGGCCTACTTTCGCGATCCCCGGCGCTATCCGGTGCTCTCACGCGCGAAGCCGGGCGATCTGGTCGCGGCACTGCCCTCACAGGCACCGCAAGAGGGCGAGCCGTTCGAACGGATCTTCGGCGACTTCGAACGGCTGGTGATCCCGGGCATCACGCACTGGAATCATCCGCGCTTTTTCGCGTACTTCGCGATCAGCTCGGCGCAGGTCGCCGTGCTCGCCGAAGCGCTGGCCGCGGCGCTCGACGTCAACGCGATGCTCTGGCGCACCTCGCCGGCCGCGACCGAACTCGAAGACGTTACCCTGAACTGGCTGCGGCAGATGCTCGGGCTGCCGGACGCTTTCCACGGTATCGTGTACGACACGGCCTCGATCGGCGGCTTCACCGCGCTGGCGGCGGCGCGCGAGTCGCTGGATCTCGACATCCGCACGCGCGGGATGGCCGGTCGCAGCGATCTGCCGGCGCTGCGCGTGTACGTCACCGAACACACCCACTCGCATATCGAGAAGGGCGCGATCGCGCTCGGGATCGGGCGCGAGAACGTTGTGAAGATCCCGGTCGACGAAGGCTTCGCGATGATCCCCGCCGCGCTGGCGGCGGCGATCGATCACGATCGGGCGGCGGGCCGGCGTCCGATGTGCGCGGTCGCCACCGTCGGGACAACCTCGACGACCTCCAGCGATCCGGTCGCCGAAATCCGGGCGCTGACCCGCGAGCGCGGCGTGTGGCTGCATGTGGACGCCGCGTATGGCGGACCGGCCGCGATCCTGCCCGAGTTTCGCTGGCTGCTCGACGGTGCGCACGAGGCCGATTCGCTGGTCGTCAACCCGCACAAGTGGATGTTCGTGCCGATCGACTTGAGCGTGCTGTACGTGCGCGACCTCGAGCTGCTGCGGCGCACCTTCGCCCTGGTCTCGGACGTCCTGATCACGCCCGAGTCCGACGTTCGCAATTACATGGACTACGGTCTTCAGCTCGGACGCCGCTTTCGGGCGCTCAAACTGTGGTTCGTCCTGCGGACGTACGGCGTGAGCGGGTTGCAGGAGCGTTTGCGGCGGCACATTGCGCTCGCGCAGGAACTCGCCGGCTGGATCGCCGCCGAGCCGGGTTGGGAAATCGCCGCGCCGCACCCGCTCTCGGTCGTCTGTTTTCGTCACCTTCCGCCCGGTGCGCCCGATCCGGCGGCGGTCGACGCGCACAACCTCGCGGTCATGGATGCCGTCAATGCCGGCGGCGAGGTGTTCTTGTCGTCGACCCGCCTCTATGGACGCGTGGTGCTGCGGATCGCCATCGGCAACGAGCGCACCACCCGCGACGACGTCGCGCTGGCGTGGGAGCTGCTGCGCCGCGAGTCGCGAGCGCGCTGAATGCCGGCCGTACGCCGGGCGACGCTGGCCGACTCCGCGGCGGCGTGGACCCTTGTCGATGAGTATTGCCGCGACTTCGGGATCGTGATTCCGGACGACGAGGTGTCCTTTCGCGGCTACCTCGCCGGGTCGGGCGCACTGTGGCTCGCCGACGAGCGCGACGACGTCATGGGCTGCGTGGGTTTGCGCCCGCTGCCGAACGTCGGTCCCGACGCCGGCGAGGTGAAGCGCTTGTACGTGCGCCCGTCGCATCGGCGCAAAGGTATCGCAGGCGCGCTGATGGACGCGCTCGAGACCGCGGCGCGCGAGAGCGGGTACCGGGCGCTCTATCTCGACACGAAAGACGATATGCCGACCGCGATCCGGTTCTACGAGAGTCGCGGCTACGAACGTATTCCCCGCTACAACGACAACCCGCAAGCGACGATCTTCATGCGGAGGCTGCTGTGATCTTCGACCATATCGACCTGCGGGTGACCGACATCGAGCGGGTGCAGAAATTCTACGACGCGTTCCTGCGGCCATTCGGCTTTCGCGGCCGCCCGCAAGAGGACGGTACGCTGCTCTATTTCCGGCTCGAAAACCGGCACGTCCGCGAGGCGATTGCGGTCATCGGCGACGCACGCCACCGGCCGAACGCGACTCGCCTGGCGTTGCGCGCCGCGAGCCGTGACGACGTCGATCGCATCGCGGCGATCGCCGCCGCCGCCGGCGCGGGGAACTACGAAGCGCCGGCGCTGTGCGACGAAATCGCCGAAAACTACTATGCATCGTTCTTCGAAGACCCCGACGGCAACCGCCTCGAAGTCGTCTGCCGCTAAGTCCTGATCTGCCCGGTCAGAAGACGCGCAGGTACTCGGCGCGTTCCCATGGGTGGACGGCGCGGCGGTAGCGTTCGTACTCGGCCAGCTTGGCGTCGCGGAACGCGTGATAGATATGATCGCCCAGCGCGCCGCGAATCACCAGATCTTCGTCGAGTGCCGAGATCGCCTGACGCAGCGAGCGCGGCAGCATCTTGATCGCGTGTTCGGTGCGGAAACGTTCCGGCAGTTCGTAGGTCGAACCGGTGAACGGGTCGCCGGGCAGGCTGCGCGCGCGGATGCCGTCGGCGAGCGCTTCGACAAGGACGGCCAGCGCCAGGTAGGGATTGCAGGAAGCATCGGGGCTGCGCACTTCGATCAGCGGCGGCTCGTTGCCGAAGGCCGGCGGAACCCGCACCAGCGCGTTGGCACTGCGATGCGACCACACCGTATACACGGGAGCATCCCAGGCCGCGACCAGACGCTTGTACGAATTCACGGTCGGGTTGCAGACGGCGGTGAAACCCGGCGCGTGATCGAGCAGTCCGGCGATGGCGTGCAGCCGTACGGCTTCGTCGAGGTCGCCGAGCGCGAAGTAGATGTGCAGGCCACTGCCGGCCGATTCTTCCAGCGGCTTGGGCATGAAGGTCGCATGCAGGCCGTGGCGCTGGGCGATCCGGCGCACGACGCCGCGGACGGTCAGCAGGCGATCGGCCACGGTCAGCACGCCGGCGGCCGAGAGATCCAATTCGTGCTGTCCGGCGCCGTGCTCGTGGTGCGCGCTCGAAATGGGGATCCCCATCGCTTCGAGCGCGATCGACGTCGCCAGCCGCGCTTCCTGACCGCGGTCGCTGGCGGAAAAATCGAAGTACGAGCCGGCGTCGGCGGTGCGCGTCGTCGGCGAACCGTCGGGATCGAGGTCGAAGAGGTAGAACTCGACCTCGAGCGCCGCTTGCGTGGCCTGCAGCACGTCGCCCGCGTCCTCGAGGACGCGTTTGAGCGTCGTGCGGGCGCAGCCCTCGAACGGTGTCCCGTCGGGCATCTGGATGTCGCACAGGATCCGCGCCTCGACTTGTCCGTCTTCGGTCCACGGCAGGACGATGAACGTCGCCGGGTCGGGACTGAGCACCATGTCGACTTCTTCGCCGCGGACGAACCCGTCGATCGAACCGCCGTCGAAGGTGACCTTTCCGTTGAAGGCGTCGTCGAGTTCGTTGACCGGAATTGAGACGCTCTTCTGGATGCCGAGCACGTCGACGAAGGCCAGGCGCACCCAACGCACGCCGCGCTCCTTGGCGATCGCGATCACGGAACGTCGGGCGGCGGCGGCGTCTTTCACCGTCGTCAGCACGCCCGGCGGCCCGGCGATTCGGTCACGCGAACGATCATGCGTCGAGGGCGTCGACGGCCAAGGCCGCGCGTACGGTCAGCTGATCGTGCGGGGAATCCAGATCGAGGCGCCCGATCTCGCCGATCTGCCGCAGCCGGTAGAACACCGTGTGCCGATGCACGTTCAGACGTGCCGCGGCTTCCTTGATGTTTTGCCCGACGTCGAAGAAAAGCTTGAGCGTGCGCACGAGTTCAGTCTGATGTTTGTCGTCGTACGCGCGCAGCGGATCGAGCACGCGGGTTGCGAACATGCGCCAGTCCTCGCGGGTCGCGCCGGTGCGGTGCAGCAGCGGGTAGACGCCCAAGTCGTCGTACGGCATCACGCGCCCGCCGCCGAACATCCGCCGGGCGATGGTCATCGCTTCACGCGCTTCGTCGACGCTCTGCGCGACCGAGATCATCTCGGCGTGCCGGCCCACGCCGCCGACAACCTTGACGTCGAGGCCGGCACGTCCGATCCCGCGCGGGATCAGCGTGGCAGCCGTGCGCGCGTTGGCCGCATCGACTTCGAGCGGGGCCGGCACCAGGAAGAAGAAACCGCCGCCGCGTTCGATCACGACGACGTCACCCGTGCGCGTGCCGAGCGTGTCCAAACAGACGCGACGGATCTCGGCGTTGCGCTGCGCCGCCACCGCTTCGTCGAGTCCCTCGCCCTCGACGGCGACCGCGACGTATCCCAGCGCCAGCGAAATTCCGCGCGCCTGCGCATCTTCACGCGCCTCGAGCGGATCCTCGTATGCGCGGGCCAGGAGCCGGTCCCAGAACCCGCGCCGGCGGCCGCGGCCGGCCCCGGCGTCGCGGGAAAGTTCGACCGCGATCTGTGCGGCTGTGAGCCGGATGAGCCCGGCATGCTCGTCGATCGGGCGTGCGCCCGACGGGAACACCGCGATCCAGCCGAGGCGCGTCTCGCCGGCGCGAACCGGAAACGCGCGCGCCCGGGGGTCGGCCGGCGGCGTCAGCGCGACGCCGTCTTCGACGTCGCCCTGATGTGCGATCAGGTCGCGCACCGATGCCGGGATCGCACGCTCGCCCGTCCCGGCGACGGCGAGATGCCGCCACTGCGCGTCTTCGACCAGCACGGTCGCGTCGATCGTGGCAGCCAGATGCGATGCCAGCGCTTGGGGACCGCCGCCGCCGGCGGCGATTCGGGCGAGGCCTTCGGCGTAGGCGAGGAGCGTCTCAGGGCCGTCGCGGCGAATGCGCCGCGCCGGCACAACCTTCTCGTGCACGTCGGGCCTGTTCCGTGCCTGCGACGGAGCGGCCTCCGCCTGCGGCGAACGCCGCCGCCATGCAGTTGCTGACGGTCCACCTCGTCGTCGCGTTCGTCGTCGCCGCGCTTGCGGTCGTCGGGGTGTGGCGCCGGCCCGAACGGCGCATCACGCTCTACGTCGTGACGCTGCAGATTCTCTTGGGTCTGGTCCTGCTCACGCAGCAGCTGCGCGCGCCCTCCAGCCATTACGCACTGGCCCTGCTGGGCTGGGCCGGTTACATGGTCGCCAACGCGCTGGCGAAGCGACCGGGGAAAGCCGACACGGCACGGGTCGTGGCCGGCATCTCCTCCCTGTTGATCCTGGGTGCATATTACATCGGCATGCACGCCGTCAAGAGCGGAACGTAACGGGCGCCGCCTGCGGCGGCCGGCGTCGACCGACCGAGACCGTTGCGGGACGGATTACGGCCCCGAACTCCCCCCAACGATGAGCTGGACTGTCGAAATGAAGGTCAGGCCTCCGACGATAACGACGGTCGCCCAGGCGATGACGTTGAACGCGAGGTTGTTCGTGTACTTCCCCATGATCCGCTTGTTGTTCACGAGCAAGAGCATCAGAACCAGGACGAGCGGCAGCAGCACGCCGTTGAGTACTTGGGAATAGAAGATGATCACGTTCTGCAGGGCGTCGCTCGCGACCAGCACGATCCCCCCGCCGATCACGATGAGGGCCGCGTAAAAACTATAAAACACCGGCGCCTGACTGAATCGGTTTTCGACGCCCGACTGGAAACCGAACGCTTCGCAGACATAGTAGGCCGTTGAGAGCGGAAGGATCGACGCGGTGAAGATGGCCGCATTCAGCAAACCGAATGCGAACAGGAGCGAGGCATACTTTCCGGCCAACGGCGCCAACGCCGTGGCCACGTCGCCGGCGGTACTGACGCTCAGGGGTCTCCCGCCCGGCGCCAGATGAGCGTTGTGCGCGTAGATCGTCGCACCGCATGCAACGACGATGAAGAAGGCGATGACGTCGGTGATGACGGCACCCGTGATCACGTCGATCCGGGAGTACGGGTACTCCTTGATGCGGATACCCTTTTCCACGACCGAGGACTGAATGTAAAACTGCATCCAGGGTGAGATTGTCGTCCCGATGACGCCGATAGCAGTGAGAATGTAGGCCTGGGTCGGCACGAAATGCGGCAGAATCGTCTGAAGAAGAATCTCATGCCACGGCGGATGCACCAAGAAGCCGCTCGCGACGTAGGCGAGATAGACGACGCAGAAAGCAAAAAAGACCTTTTCGACAATGCGGTAATTTCCGCGCGTCACCATCGTGAAAACGAAGACGGCTGCCAGCGGGACGAGCACGAACTTGTTCAAGAACGGCAAGTACTGGGCAAAAATGGGCGATGCGAAAGCGATGCCGGCAAACTCGGCGGCGGTGTTGCCAAGATCGGAGAGGACGAACAGCAGCAGGACGATTGCGGTGACTCGCACACCGAAGTTCTCACGAATCAGGTCGGCGAGACCCTTGCCGGTGACGGCGCCCATGCGCGCGCACATTTCCTGCGTGACGATCAGCGCTACCGTGACCGGGATCAGGAGCCACAGCATCGAGTATCCGAACTGAGCGCCCGCGATCGAGTAGGTCTGAATTCCGCCGACGTCGTTATCGGCGTTGGCGGTTATTATTCCGGGACCGATGACCGAGAAAAACATGAGCAACTGACGCCAAAGCTTTGGACGCCGCGCCGCCACGGAGCGCTTCTCGCGTTCAGGTTTCTGCACGTTGGTTCATCCACCCACGCCCGCGCATGTCGCCGGCTAGGTCGCAGCTTCGGCGCGACGGCGCTGCGCGCGTTTGGTAAAGCGCGGCAGCTTTTTGGTTAGACGTTCGGGAATGATCGCATCGATCGCGTCATCAACCGTGACGATGCCGAGCATCATCCCGTGCTCGTCGGTGACCGGACAAGCGAGTAGGTCATAACGCGCGATCGTCCCCGCTACGTCTTCGGCGGACGTACCCGGCCGCACCGAGACGATATTCTGGTCCATGATTGTGTGGATCGTCGCGCTGGGTTCGGCCAGCAGCAGCGTGCGCAGCGAGAGCACGCCGAGCAGTTTCTCCGCCTGGTCGAGCACGTAGAGGTAATAGATGAACTCCGTCTCGGGCGCGATCTGGCGGATCTTTGCGATGGTTCCTTCGACGGTACGGTGCGGGAAGATCCAGACGTAGTCCGTCGTCATCAGGCCGCCGGCGGTATCGTCGGCATAGGCGACGAGTTCGCGCAGATCGTCCGCCGTCTGCGCGTCCATTTCGGCGAGCAATTCGTTCTGCCGATCCTCTGGGAGATCGCCCAGCAAATCCGCGGCGTCGTCCGAATCCATCTCTTCGATGATGTCCGCAGCGCGTTCGGTTCCGAGATCGTCGATGATCGACCGCTGGACGTCCGGCTCGAGGTGCTCGAACGCGTCGGCGGCGGTTTCGTCATCGAGCGAGCCCACCACGCGCGCCGCGTCTTGGGCGGACAACTCGCCGATGATGTCGGCGAGTTCGGAGGGATGCAGCCGGGAGAGGCGATGTTCGGTGACCGAGAGCCGGATCTGGGTGGGGCTGAGATCGTGGAGCGGAGCCACGTTGTCCCAGGCGATGAGGGCGCGCGGGATACGCTCGATCAGGGCGGGCGCGACCTTCGCCGCGCCGAGCCGGCGCAGCAGGCCCGCGACCCCGATGTCGGCAGCCACCACGCGCAGCGCCCCCCCGGTGCGGGCCACCTGGATGTCGTTGATGCGTTCGACCTTGCGGCCGTCGACGTCGACGATCTGCTTGTCGAAGAGATCTTCGACAAGGTACAGCGCTTCGTCATCGGGCGGCCGGACGACCGTGGGAGCTTTCTTGAGCACGAGACCCGCGGGGTCGAGCGAGGTGAGGTCGCCGATCGGCGCGGCCAACTCGCCGTGCTTGGTCTTCACGATGATGGCGTCGATGTGGGGGAAGGTGTCCTGCGGGCGCTCGACCACGAAATCCGCGATGCGGCCCACCAGCCCTCGAACGCCGTCGCGCTCGACGAATACCGAGCGGCCGACGAGCTCCGAGACGAAGCCGTCGTGGAATGGTACCGGCTCGTTGGTGCGTGTTGCCGTCACGTCGCCTCTCCCTTCTCGATCAGCGCAGAAAAAAGCCGGTCGGGTTGCCCCTCCGGCCGGTCGATGACGCACGCGGCGAAAGCGATTCGCCCCATGCCTCCTCAACGTCGAGCTTCAGCACCGCGCGCCGTCGACCAACGGACTTCGTCCCCGGTCAGCCGCGTTAAGCGCCGCCTTGATTCGGCGGAGCCTGGTCACCACGTCGGGGTCTCTCGACCTTTCCGGGCAGCGGCAGTGTATGCGTGCGGACGCCTCGCCTAACGAGGATTCCCGTATCGAGTGTACGCCCTGCGGTCAAGCGCGGCGGTCATGGGTCTCGAATCTGAGCGGCAGAAGTCGTCCCGGCCGCCTCGACCGCGGCTCGTCGAAGGGCCGGCCCGGGTCCCGCCGGGCCGCGGCCAAGGCCAGCGCCACCGCCGCGGCCAGCATCGCGCCGCCGTAGAAACGGGTCGATTCCACGTGCAAGGCGCGGTAGTGCGCGGTACCGATCGCCGTCGTCTTCATCTGAGGGACGATGTCACGCTGCTCGTAGGTCGCCAACGCCAAGGCCACCGCGATGACCGCGACCCGCACGAGATCCCAACGGCGGGAGGCTGCGTCCAGCGAGCGCACCAGCGCGACACCGAACGCGATCCCGCCGAAGACGTATCCCCACAGCGTCAGCACGGCCAGCGCCGCAGCGGTCAGCGCGGCGAAGCGGCTGAGGCCGACGAGCTGGTACGCAAGCGGCGCGGTCACGAATGCGAAACCGGCCAAGGCACCCAGCCACGTGCCCAACGCGAGGATTTCGATGGCCGCGAGGACGCGGTCGGGGAGGCCGGAACGATCCTTCATGCCATCCTATCTTCGAGAGGAGGCGTGTGGACCCGCTCGCATTCGTGACCTCGCTCGCGCGTGAAGCCGGCGCGCTGCTGCGCGAGCGTCTCGCGGACCCGCGCGAGATCACGCAGAAACGGCGTCACGATCTCGTTACCGATGCCGACCGTGCGAGCGAAGAACTGATCGTGCGGCGGCTCCGCGCCGCGTATCCGTCCGCTTCGATCCTTGGCGAGGAGAGCGGTGCCTTCGCCGGGACCGGCGACGAACGCTTCATCGTCGATCCGCTCGACGGGACGACGAACTACGCGCACCGTTATCCGCTCTTCTGCGTCTCGATCGCCTACGAGCGCGCCGGCCTGACCGAAGCGGGAGCGATCTACGCGCCGCTGCTCGATACGCTCTTCGCCGCGCGGCGCGGCGGCGGAGCGACGCGCGACGGCGTCCCGATCCGCGTATCCGCGATCGACGACGTCGACCGGGCGCTGTTGTGCACCGGCTTCCATCCCGACGATTACCCGCGCAACGGCGCGCACTTCGCGCTGATCTCCCAGCATGCGCAGGCGGTGCGCCGCGACGGCAGCGCAGCGCTCGACCTGGCCTTCGTCGCTGCGGGCATCTTCGACGCATTTTGGGAGTTCGACCTCAAGGCGTGGGACGTGGCCGCCGGCGCGCTGATGATCCAAGAGGCGGGCGGCCGCGTCGAAGCGATCGCCGGCGGACCGCTCGACCTCACCGAGGGTTTGATCTTGGCGTCGAACGGCGCCATTCACGGCGCGGTGCGGGAGCTGCTCGCTAGCGTGTGACCAGCGTGTCCATCACGCCCACGAAGTGCGCGATCTCTTCGTCGGTCGTGTAGGCGTGCGCGCTGACCCGAAGCCCGCAGCCCGGCCGGTAGTCGACGAAGATACGCCGCTGCTGCAGTTCGTGCTGGATCCGCGCGGCGTCGGGGACGTCGAGTCCGACCCAGCCGGTGCGCAGGGCCGGATCGAGCGGCGTGCTGACCGTCCACTCGCGTTCGAGTGCGGCGTCGGTGAGCGCCGCGGTGAGCCGCGCGTTGTGTTCGCGAATCGTGGGCACCCCGATCTCGCGGATGATGTCGTGCCCGGCTTGGGCCGCCAGGTAGCCGGGGATCGTCGGCGTGCCGCTGGCCCACCGCATCTGGTCGCGCGCGTATTCGATCGGCGGCGGGGGGAACGCGAACGGGTCGCGGTGCGCGAACCAGCCGGTCGTCATCGGTCGAAAGCGCGGCGCCAAGGCGGGTTTGACGTAGATCCAGCCGCAGCCGGGTCCGCCGCAGAGCCATTTGTGCGAGCCGCCGACGACGAGATCGAGGTCGAGCTCGACCACATCGTACGGTACGATCCCGGTCGTTTGATACGCGTCGAGCACGACCAGCGCGCCCAGCTCGTGCGCGCGGGCGACGATCGGCGGCAGATCAATCAGGACCGCGCTTTGATAGTAGGCGTGCGAGAGGACGACCAGCGCCGTGCGCTCGGTGATCGCGTCGACGATACGTTGGGTCGGGATCGTGCGGCCGTCATCGGTGGGCACGCGCACCGTCCGTGCGCCGGCGCGTTCCCACGCGGTCCAGACGTAGGCGAGCGAGGGGAACTGCAGCGCTTCGTACACGATCTCGTTGCGCGCGGAGCGCGGGTCGCGTGAGGACGCGATGGCCGACTGCAGCAGGCTCACGTTGGGCGCGAGCGCGATGCTGCCGGAGGGAGCGCCGATGATCGAGCCGATTCCGTCCCCGATCGCGCGCATGCGGTCCAGCCAGAACGGCCAGGCGCCGTCCGGGCCGCCGTCCGCCCATTGGGCGTGGTACGCCGCCAGCGCGTCGGCGGCCGCGCGCGGCGGCGCGCCCATCGAATGCGAGACGAGCCACGTGTTCCGGTCGAGGCCGGCGAAGCGTTCTCGCGCGCGCGCCGGGGTCAGCGCGATCACGGCTGCACCGTCTGGCCCAGGACGGTGCGCACTTCCCACAGTTCGGGAAAGAATCGCCGCGAGAGCGTCGTCTGCAGGTAGCCGACGCCGAGCGACCCGCCGGTCCCGGGCTTCATTCCGATCATGCGTTCGACCATCAGCACGTGACGGCTGCGCCAGAGCGCGAATTTTTCGTCGAAATCGATCAGATCCTCGAGCAGCAGGTAGAGCGCGTAGTGCGATGCGTCATCCTGATAGATGCTGCGGAACGTCGCCACCAGCGCGTCGTGCGAGGAAACGTCAAAGCCGTTCCGGCGCAGCACCGCTTTGAGAGCATCGTAGAGGGTCGGTTCGCGTAGCCGCCGCTCGAGCCGTTCGCGTTCCGGACCGGTCAGATCGAGGTGGCGCAGGTAGTCCTCGTTGCCGCGCACGCCGCCCAGGAATTCGATCTCGCGGAATTGCGCCGATTGGAACCCGCTGGCCGGATTGAGACCGTCGCGGAAGGCGTTGAAGTCCTGCGGCGTCATCGTTTCGAGCACGTCGACCTGCGACACCAGGATTTGCTGGATCGCGTGGATGCGCCGGAACGCCTTGCCGACCCTGAGCAGATCGTCCCCATTGAGGAAGGCGACCGCGGCGTCGAGCTCGTGCAGCATCTGTTTGAACCACAGCTCGTAGACCTGATGGATCGCGATGAAAAGGAGTTCGTCGTGGTGAGGCGGGTCACTAAGCGGATGCTGCAGATCGAGGAGCTCGGCGATTCGGAGGTAGGATCCGTACGTCAACTGTTCGGTGGCCACGGGCGGTCCTTCCGCGCCGCCGCCCGCCGGTACTCCGCATCCGCCGCCTTGATGCCGATACCGTACAGAGATGCGGGGTTTCGTTCGGCTCGGCGCGTGGTTGGCTTTCGTCGCGCTCGCGTGCGCGTGCGGGGGTGGTGGCGGGACGACGGGGACCTCGGGCGCTCCGCTTCCGCCGGGATCGAGTACGCCGAGCGCGCAGCCGACCCCGACCCCAAGCGCGACCGCCACGCCGACCGGCCGCGCCTCGGCGACTCCGACGCCGCGCCCGAGTGCAACCGCCACCCCAAGCCCGACGCCCTCGCCGACGGCAACGCCATCCCCGTCACCGGTGCCCGCCGCGACGAACGGCCCGCTCCTGACGATCGACGTCGGCGCGAGCCGTCATGCGATCAGCAACGACATCTACGGCGTGACGATCTTCTGGAGTTCGTCGACCCCGGCGTCGCTGCAGCAGTTCGCCGCCGCAATCCGTCTGCCGGTCAACCGCTACGGCGGCGATGCGACAACCCGCTACAACTGGCAGGTCGATTCGACCAACGCCGGCAGCGATTGGTACTTCATGGCCGGCAACGGCTCGTCGAGCTCGACGCCGAGCGCGTCGGTCGATACGATCGTCGACGGTAACCGCGTCAATGGGACCAAGTCGATCATCACCGCTCCGATCATCGACTGGATCACAAAAGCCTCACCCTGGAACTGCAGCTATCCCGATCCCCCGGTCGCGAACCAGGTCTCCCTGAACGGCAACCCGCCCTACAATCCCTACGTCCATCTCGCCGGCAACGTCGCCTGCGGGAGCGGAAGCAACGCCGCAGGCTACATCAGCGATTCGAACCCCGGCGCGACGGATATTCCGAATACGCCCGCGATTCAGCAGGCGTGGGTCTCGCATTTCGTCACCAAATACGGGCACGGCGGCAGCGGCGGCGTTCCGATTTACGAACTCGACAACGAACCCAACGGCTGGATCGCCGTCCACCACGACGTGCGTCCGCAGAACATCGGCTACAGCGAGCTCTTCACCAAGTCGGTGAACATGGCGCGCGCGATCAAGGCCGCCGATCCGACCGCGCTCGTCCTGGGACCGGACGACATCCCGCCGGCCGATGAGGGCTGCAACAGCGGCGGCGTCGCCGGAACCTGCAACAACGACGGCGCTAATCAGCACGGTGGCACGCCGCTCGGGCTCTGGTATTTGCAGCAGTTCGCGGCGCAGAGCCCGCGCCTGCTGGACTACTACGCGATGCACTATCCGGGCGCGTGCTGCTTCTCAAACAACGGTACGATCGCGGCCATGATCACCGCGATCCAGCGTCACAAAGGGTGGATCAACTCCGCGTATCCCGGCACGAAGCTGGCGTACGACGAGTGGAACCGCGGCACCGGCAACAGCTTCGCGGTCGGCCTCGCGACCGCCGACGGCCTGGGCGTCTTCGGTCAGCAAGCCGTCGATTTGGCGAGCTTCTGGGGGTTGGGCGATCCGACGTATCCCAGCGCGTACGCGTTCCGCATGTTCCGCAACTACGACGGCGCGGGCCACGGCTTCGGCGAGACGTCGGTCTCAGCGCTGACGGCCGACGCCACGAAGCTCACGGTCTATGCGGCCCAGCGCAATGCCGACAACGCCGTGACGATCGTCGTCGTCAACCCGACGGCGACCGCCTGGACGAGCGCCGTGTCGCTCGCCAACGTCAGCCTGCAGCAGCCGGCGAGAACCTACCAGTACGCGAGCGCGAACCCCGCCGCGATCGTTACCGGCCCGACGGTCGTACCGAGCGGCTCGACGCTGGTTGTGACGTTTCCCGCGAACTCGATCACGATGATCGTGCAGCCCTCGGGTGGTCAGAGCGCGAATTCGCGCCGGCGCTGAGCCGCTCGTACGCCGTTAGAAGTTGACGGTTTCGTCGCTGTTGATCGTGTTGACGCGCGTCCAGTCGGTGTACTGGCCGTCGTTCGACCCCGGATGGAGTTCGCGACGCCACCAGGCGAAGATTCCGCCCGTGTCGACGTCCCAGCTCTGACCTTGCGCGAGCGCCTTGGTCCCGTACGACGTCGCGTCGTCGAGGCGGTCGCCGACCCGGAGTTCGACCGTGACGGGTTGACTGAACGAGGAATTGTGGATGCGCAGCAGCCCCTGTGCGGACGCCGGTGCGGCGACCAGGCACATAGCCAGCGCAATGCCGAGCGCGGAAAGGAAGTGGGTGCGGTTCATCGTCGCTTCTCCGTGAAAAACCGTGAGTTGTTGAGGCGCACGCCGACGTCGACGAACATACCCTAACATCTGCCCCGCCCCGTGTCAACTAAAGAATACGGAGACTTGGCAGAGATTCAGATGAGCCGCGTGCATCAGGTGTCGCCCGACGTACCTACGAGCTTAGGGCGATCGATGTTTCATCGGTATTTTGCGGCGCGAAGCGTCTTCGCTGCAGACGCATTTGTCGCGCGTCGCGCGTCACCCCGACCTGTGAGAAACCTGGGAAGCGCGGCGCTCATTCCGTTTTCGAACGGTGACTCCAGCGCCACGCCCAGGCGTTCCAGAGGTGCTGTCCGGTGACCGACGGCACGATGCCCTCGAGACCGGCGCGAGATATCGCGGCTTCTTGATTGAAGCCGAGGAAAAGCAGGTCGCTCTGCGCGACCAGACGTCGCGTCAGGGCGCGGTCAGCGGCCGCTTCACGAGATTCCTCGGGCGTTTCTAACTCCGCGCGCGCGGCCGCGTCGATCTCCGGATCGCAGATACGGCCGAAATTGTCGCCGTTGGGCGGCCGCGTGTCGCAGCGAAACAGGTACGAGTGATCGTTCACCCCATCGGGCTGCCAGCCGCTGAAGGTCAGATCGAAGCGGCCGTCCGGATAGATCCCGTGCTGCGCCGCCGACGCGAAGAGCAGATTGTAGCTGTACGACTTGATCGCCACGCGGATCCCGAGTTTGTTCAAGTCCTGCGCGAGCTGCAGACCGAAAGTTGCGGTCACCGGTGTCTCGGTGGTCGCAACGTAGTCGAAGCTGAGCTGGCGTCCGTTCTTGGTGCGCATCCCATTGATCAGCCGCCATCCGGCAGCGTCGAGCAGACGCGCCGCGCCGGCCGGATCGTATCGCGGTTGGACGATCGACGGATCGTAGGCGAACTGCCCGGGAAGCCGGTCCGTGTCGCCCGGCAGGTACAGGGCGCCTTCGAGGTTCTGCATGATGCGGGTTCGATCGACGCCTTCGACGATGGCGCGGCGCACGCGCACGTCGTCCAGCGGCGGATGCGCCGTGTTGAGGATGACGAAGTCGAACTCGTAGTGCGGCTTCAGAACCGTGTGCGTACCGGGCACGCTGCGCAGGGCTGCAAAGTGCTGCGGCCCGCCCGACGCGCGGGCGACGAGCAGGTCGAGTTTCCCCGCCTCCCAGAGGGTCTGAATCGTATTGATGCTCGGGATGATTTCGATGTCGATGCGCGGGATCGCCGGCGCTCCGCGAAAATAATGCGGATCCGCCTTCAGGACGATGCGATTGCCGCGATCCCACGCCGTGACCATGTAGGGGCCTAGACCGATCGGGTGCGCGTTGTACGGATCGCGATTGATGTCGGGCTTGCCGGCGAGCAGGTGGGCCGGCAGCAGGGCATACGGATCGTTCGCCGCCAGCGTGAAGCACGAGGCCACGAACGGCGAGAACGGCGCGGTCAGCCGGACGCGCACCGTGTACGGGTCGAGCGCCCGCACGTCGGCGACATGGTCGAATCCGGTGCGGTCGGGAACCTGGTTGGCCGGATTCATCGCCGCGCGGAACGAGAACACGACGTCGCGTGCGTCGAACCCGACGCCGTCGTGCCACCGCACCCCGTGCCGCAGATGGTAGGTGACGCTGCGGCCGTCCCGTGCGATTCCCCCGTTGGCGACCGTCGGGACCACCACCGCCAGATCGGGGATCAGCCGCGCGTCTCCGTCGGTGCGCAACAGAAAACCGTGGAACAGCGGCGCGAAGAACACCACGTTCGCGTTGTCGAACACCATCGGGTTCAAGCCCGGCGGATCCACGGTCGTCGCCATTCGCAGCACCAGGTCGTCGCGAGGCGCCGGTGCGGTGCACGATCCGAGCAGCACCATAGCGGCAAGCGCAGCGAGAGCGCATGCAGTTCGGATCGAGCGGTGGCCGTTCATCGGGCCGCCTTTCGCGGCCGGCGAAGGCGCGCCCGTTCGACTTACTCTCGCCTCAGTGCGCCGTTATCGTGAAGGCCTGGCGGTACATGTAATGATCGGACGTCCCGTCCCCCGAGAATTTCGCGTAGTAGAGGTAACCGCTTTGGCCGGTGACCTCATCGGAGGGTTCGTTCGGGCTCACCAGCGTCGGATACCAGTTTTTCACGTCGTGACTGGTTGCGGTGCCGTCGGGCACGGGCGCGGGCAGCGCGACGATGCCGTGTGTCCAGTTAAGAAGATCGGGCGAGGTGAGCACGTAGATCCCGCCGTTCCCAACCGTCGCCATCAGGTACTGATTGAGGTAGGTGTTGAAGGACACGTGCGGCTGCCGCATGTCGCCGGGAGCGGTCGGATCGAGAACGATACCCAGCGGCGTGAACGAACCGCCGAGGCCGGCGGTGCTGAACGATCCCTGGGAGTATTTCTGCCAGCTCCCGGGCGCGCCGTCGCTGCTGACCGGCGCGCGGGCGATCCCGTAGCCGGCGACGGTGCTTTGGACGTCGATCTCACGAAAGATGACGTAGATGAAGCCGCCGGCTTCGACGGCGGTCGGGCCCAAAGCACCCGCACCCTGCGGTGCCTGCGTCGGTTGTTGGGGGTCGTGACCGGAGATGATTTCGCCTTGACGCTGCCACGACAGACCGCCGTCCTGCGAGCGCGCCAAGCCGAGGCCCGCGTAAAACGGTACGCCCGCATAGTCGACGCCGCTGAAGAGATGATTTTCGGCGTGATAGATCATCAGCAGATCGGTACCGTTTGCGGCGGGAAAGATGCTGCCCGGACCGGCGTAGTCGGCATCGAAGGCGGTCGTCCCCGCACCCGACGGCGCGAACACCATCGACGGCGCACCCAGCGAGAACAGATCCGGCGTCCGAAAGAGATACGCGCCGTAGGTTCCGCCGCCGGATGCCCACAGCTTGAATGTCCCGTCGGATTGCCGCAGGAACGGCATATGTTCATCCGGCGTGTATTGCAAGCCGGCCGACCCGGGCGGAATCACGTTCTGTTCGCCGCCGCTCAGGGTGAACGCCGTGAGCGTCAGCGGTGCCGCACTCGCCGTTGGTCGCGGGTTGGGTCCCGGAGCCGCACCCCCACCGCTCCCGCACGCGGCGAATGCGAATGAAAGAACGCCGGCTGCCAGACGAACGGCTACCATGTGACGGTCACCCATGTCACGGTACGGCTCACGTTGCCGAAGGCTAAAGTCCTTTTGCGGCAGCATCTTTTAACCCGTACCTTCTGCAGCGATTACCAGTCCGGCGGGCGCTGCCGGCGGCGCGATACGACGACCGCGGCCGGCGTGCCGAGGGCGAGCCGCTCCGGCCGGGAGGCGGCGGTTCAAAAAAACTCGTAACCACGCGGTCGACACGGCTCGGAGAGATGGCAGAGCGGTTGAATGCGGCGGTCTTGAAAACCGCTGGCCCTTCACGGGGCTCGTGGGTTCGAATCCCACTCTCTCCTTTTACGTTGGGCTGCAACGTCGAAGACCCCCGCGCTTCGACGACGACTCGGTTGTGCAGCCGAAGCGAGGGCGTTATGTCGCGAAGCGGGCGCGCTCGAACATGAGGGTCGGTGCATTATTGAATGTCGCGACGTGTGTTTCGGTGTAGCCGGCTTTTCCGGCGACGCGGATCGAGGCGGCGTTTTCGGGATTGATGAGACAGACGGTTCGCGCGGCAGGCAGATGCTGGTCGGCCCAGGTGAGCGCGGCGCGGACGCCTTCCGTCGCGTAGCCCTTTCCGTGGTGTGCGGAAGTGAGAACCCAGCCCATCTCCGGGAGACCCCGAATCGACGGTGTGATGTCGCGCTTGAAATCGGCGAACCCGATTTCGCCGACGAAAACGCCGCTCGATCGCTCCTCGACGGCCCAGTAGCCAAAGCCCCCGAGCGCCCAAAGGCCTGCATAGCTGAGGAGTCGCGACCAGGCTTGCTGTTCGGTCGACGGTGCGGGCAAGATGTGCCGGTACACCAGCGGGTCGGACCACATCGCCCTCGATGCCGCGAGGTCGTCCGCAACGTGCAGGCGCAAGCGCAGGCGATCTGTTTCGATCATCGCCCACGGTTCAACCGGGGAGCGTGGGGGCCCCTCGTGAAAGAGTGCGCTTCACCGCAGCTTCGTGAGGGGCGCCTGTGCTGTATAACGCGATCGCCGGACGGAACCGCGCGCGGCTGGAAGCGCTCAGCGACGGTCTGTTCGCTTTCGCGATGACGTTGCTGGTGCTCGACTTGCGCGTTCCCAGCGCCTTCGGCGTCCGCACGGACGGCGATCTGCTGCACGCGCTCGCGCATTTGGTGCCGCGTTTTGTTCCGTACCTGCTCAGCTTCATGACGCTCAGCATCTTCTGGATCGGTCAGCAGACGCAGCTCAACGGGCTGACGCGGACGGATCGGAACCTGACCTGGCTGCACCTCGCGTTCCTGCTGCCGGTGACGCTGGTCCCGTTCTCGACCTCGCTGCTGGCCGAATTTCTCGATTCCCGCGTGGCCCTGGGGATCTACTGGCTGAACCTCTTTCTTCTCGGTGCGACGCTGTACGCGGGCTGGCGCTATGCGCGTCACGCCGACTTGGTCAAAGCCGAACTGGATGAAGCCACCCGCGACAGCTTCGACCGCCGGATCATCATCGCGCAGTCCTTGTACGCGGTCGGAGCGACGCTCGCGCTGGTGAGCACGTACCTGGCGATTGCGGCGATCATCCTGATCCAGCTCAACTACGTCTTCGCGCCGCGCATACGTTGGCTTTACCGGCTGTGAGCGGTGCCGCGACGCCGGCGCAGCATCGCAAGATCGCACGCGTGGCGGGGGCGATTCTGTTCGGAATCGCGGCGGCCGAGGGCATTCCGTTCGTGCTCCTGCTGCCGAGCTTGTGGCGGGCGTTGGTGAAGCCGCAGTCGCTGGGCGCGATGATTGCCGCGGGCGCGATCGCGGTCGCCTACATCGTGGTGTCGGCCCGGAATCCGGGCGTGCGGCGGCATCTCGCCGACCGCTCGTGGCTACGCGTTCCGGCGGTGCTGGTCGCGGTGATCGCCGGCGTTTTCGAGGAAGTATTCTTCCGGCGCTGGTTCATGGACACGCTCCAAGCACACGGCGTCGGTATCGTCGGGCAGGTGCTGCTCTCGGGCGCATTCTTCGGGGCCGTCCACGCGGTGTGGGGATTTCGAGCCGGTTGGGGCGTTGCGGGCAGCGTCGCCGGCGTGACCGGAGCGCTCGGGACCGCGCTGGCCATCTTATATGCTGCCGACGGCCGCGTGGTCGTGCCCTGCATCGTCGCCCACGTCATCATCGATCTGGTCCTCGAGCCGGCGCTGATCCTCAACGCCGTCGAGGCCGGGTTCGCGCGCCGGAACAGCTGGTGGGTGGAGCCGGGCTGAAGTCGCGCCGCGCACGCGGAATCGAGCCGAATGAACGACATGCGAGGTTTCGCTCCGCGGTTCGTCACCGCTGATTTGGTCGACGCCTATCCCGACCGTGTGCAGGGCTGCGATGTGCAGTTCCGTCAGTTCGGGGGCCGGCGCGCATTTGCGGGCCCGATTCGTACCGTCCGCACCTTCGAAGACAACGCCCTCGTGCGGCGCGTGCTTTCCACCGACGGGGGCGGCGCAGTGCTGGTCGTCGACGGCGGCGCCTCGTTGCGGGTCGCGCTCGTCGGCGACATGATCGCGGCGCTGGGCGTCGCGCATGGCTGGGCGGGCTTGGTGATCTACGCAGCGGTGCGTGACAGCGCGGCGCTGGCGCAGCTCGAGATCGGGGTCAAGGCGCTCGGTACCAATCCGCTCAAGAGCGCGAAGAACGCGACCGGCGAGATCGACGTCCCGGTTACCTTCGGCGGCGTGACCTTCGAACCGGGCGCGATGCTGTACAGCGACGATGACGGAATTCTGGTCAGCGCGACGGCGCTCGAACCGCCGGTGTGAGCGGCAGCCGCGCGGCGCTGCTCGAGGAACTTCGCGCGTACACCGCCGCCGACGCGCGCGAAGCGCAGATGCAGCGGTGCATGATCGCCTTCGTCGCGTCGCACGATGACGCGTGCGCGCGTACGCTGACGGCGGGGCACGTCACCGCCTCGGCTTGGATCGTCGATCCGTCGCGCACGCGCGCGCTGCTGACGCAGCACCGAAAGCTCGGCAAGTGGCTGCAGCTCGGCGGCCATCTCGAGGGCGACGCCGACGTTCGCGCCGCCGCGCTGCGCGAAGCGCAAGAAGAATCGGGGCTGCGTTCGCTGCGCTTCGCGAGCGGTAAAATCTACGACCTCGACGTGCACGCGATTCCCGCGCGTGGGACCGAACCCGCGCACGATCACCACGACGTCCGGTTTGCGTTCGAAGCCGATCCGGACGAGCCGTTGATCGTCAGCGGTGAATCGCGGCGCCTGGCGTGGGTCGCGCTGGACGAACTGGGGCGCTACGGCGTCGACGAATCGGTGGTGCGCTTGGCGCGGAAAACGAGGCTACTCCGCACCGCTGCCGGGCGCGGCGGTACGGATGTCGCCGCTCGGGTAAGGGACGACGCATGAGAGGGCGCTTCGAGTTCTCGTTTCACACGGTCGCGGCCGGCGACGCGGCCCACGCCGAGGTCGATCCCACCCTCGCGCTGCTCGGCGCGCAAGGCTGGGAAGTGCGCGCCGCAACCGCGCTGCGCGACCAGACCGTGATGCTGGTGCTGCAGCGGCCGCTCGACGAAGAGCCCCCGTTGGCCGATGCGGAGACGCTTTCATCGGCGCTTGCGATCCCGCTGGCCGCACCGACGCGCGAAGAACTCGCGCGCGAACTGCCGTCGGCCGGCGACGTCGAGGGCGCCGGCGCGACGTAGCGCAGCTCCGGCAGCGCGAGCGCGCGGTCGAGCTGCGGATCGGCGCCGGGTTCGCCCGGGTGTGCATCCGCGGGTTCGGAGACGACGACGTCGGGGATGATACCGGTGCCCTCGATGTCGCGGCCGGCCGGCGTGCGATAGCTTGCGGTGGTCAGTTTGATCGCGCCGCCGTCCGGCAGCGGAAACGTTTCCTGCACCAGGCCTTTGCCGAACGTCTTCGTCCCGACCAGCGTGCCCGCGTGGTCGTCTTGTATCGCTCCGGCGACGATCTCCGCGGCCGAGGCGGTGTTGCCGTCGACCAGTACGGCCAACGGCGCATCGATCAGCGGCGTCGACGTCTTCGCCGCGAAGATCGCCGGGTTGCCGGTGCGCTCGGCAATCGTGACGACGGTGCCGCGGACGAAGTGCGATGCGACCGCGATCGCATCGTCGCGATACCCGCCGCCGTTCGCGCGCAGGTCGAGCACGTACGCGCGTGCCGCTTTGGCGCGCAGACCGCTCAGCACGGTGTCGAGTTCGCGCGCCGACTGCGCGCCGAACGAGCGCAGCCGCACGTACCCGATGCCGCCGGGCAGCACGCGTCCGGTCACGTCCGGCGCCACGATCGCGCGGCGTACCAGCGTGAGCGGCGGACGCGCCGCGCCGTCGCGTGTCGTCTCGAGCACGACGGTCGTGCCGGCGGCACCGCGCAGCGCCGTCCCCACCAGCACCGCGGTGGCGCCGGGCGGCTTGCCGTCGATCGCGACGATCGTGTCGCCGGCTGCCAAACCCGCCGTCGCCGCCGGGCTGTTATCGAACACGTCGACGACGCGCACGCTGTGCGTCTGCGGGTCGACGTCGAGCTCGGCGCCGATGCCGGCCTGCGCTTTGCCGTCGAGGAAGCCGACGAACTGCTTGTACGCGACGGGTTCGAAGAGCACGCTGTACGGATCGTGCAGCACGGCCAACTCGCCCGCCAGCGTCGCATCGACCAGCTCGGCCGTTCGCACGCGTTGCGGATAACGCGCGATCGCGAGCGCGACGTCGCGCGCAATTGCGTTCTCAGCACCGTACCGGTCGCTGTGCGGCGAGGCGAGCGGAATCGCGGGGTTCGCAACCCCGCGATTGCGCAAGTAGGCGACGATCCCGCTGCGCGCGCCGCTCAAGAGCAGCGCCGGATCGACCGGTTTGTAGTAACGCGCCATGATCGTCGTAAAGCCGATCTCGAGCGCGATCACGTCCAGTGCCGAGAGCGATGCCGGAGCCGCTGCAGCGGCCGTGCCCGGCGGCGGAAGAAGGGAGACCAGGACAGCCAAGACCACGAATGCGCGCACCGTGTCCGCTTCGCGATGGGTACGATGAGGCCATGGCAAAGAAGCGTTGGTCGCAGTACGTGACCGAAACCAGCGACGCGCTCGACATCGAAAACGGGACCGCGGCCAAGGGTGAACTCCGCGCGGGGTTCGGAAAGCCGCCGGCGCGCTGAACGCGGGACGCATCGCAGCGTTTGCGGAAACGTCCGGACGTGCGGATTCTGCCCGCTCTCTGCGTGTTTGCGGTCGCGCTACTGCTGTGCGCCGGCCTTACGAAGCGTCACGCCGTCTCGTGGAACGACGGTTCGCGCCTGGCGACCGTCGACGCGCTTGCCTCCGACCACACCTTTGCGATCGACGGCTCACCGTACGGGGCCGCGACCGGCGACAAGATTCGTGTGCGCGGGCGCACATTTTCCGACAAGCCCCCGCTGCTTGCGCTGATGGGCGCGGGCGTCGGCGCCGCGCTGCAGCCGCTCGGGCTCGGGTTGCGCGCGAAGCCGGCGGTCGCGATCTATCTGGTCACGCTCTTGACGGTCGGAGTCTGGTTCGCGCTCGGATGTACCTATGCGTTCGCCTTTCAGCGCAAGCTGGGATTTGACGAGCGCCGATCGGTGGCGGTTGCTGCGGCGACCGGACTCGCGACGCTGGTGTTGCCGTACGCAACCGTGCTCGCCAATCACGTTCCGGCCGGTGCGGCGGGCCTGGCCGGCTTCTACCACCTGACGTTCGAACGCGACCGGGCGCGCGGATTGCTGCTGGGCGGCCTCTTCTTGAGCTTAGCGTACGCGTTCGACCCGGCGGCAGTCGTATTCGTGGTTCTGGCTATCGTGATGCTGGCCGGCCTTCCACCGGCGCGTCTACTGCTGTTCGGGCTGGGCCTGCTGCCGATCGTGATCGCGCAACTCGCCTACAACGTCGATATCACCGGCAGCCCACTGCCTCCGATCTTCAACCCTGCGGTCTGGAACGATCGTTCGCTGCCGGAATATCAGCCGCTCTCGACGCCGGTGGTCGGATTCTATTCACCGGCGCAATACCTCAAGTTCGTCTTCGATCTGCTGCTGGGAAACAAAGGATTGTTCGTGTTCACGCCGCTGGCCGCGGTCTGCGTGTACGGCCTGGTCGTGATGTGGAAACAGGGTACGCAGAGGCGGCGTCTCGCCCTCGCCATCGCAGCCACGTGGCTCACGTTGTTCTTGCTGATCGTCTTCTTTCAGAACGATGAAGGCTCGCGGAACTTCGGCGAGCGGCGGTACGTCGACGTCTTCTTCGTGGCGTGCACGTCGCTCGGCGTTGCGTTCGGGGCCGTGCGCGGTGCTCTGGCGGCGACGGCGGTACGGCTGGCGGTCGGGGCGTCGCTGCTCATCGCGGGGCTGGGCGCGATCGCGCCCTTCGGTGGGCTCGCGGGGCAGGGCGGTTTCGCATACGCGTCGGCGGAGTTCGTCCGGATCGCGCTGCGAAACCGCTCGCAGGCGATCGAAGACGTGCTCGGCATTAGCCTGGTGCTGGTGCTGGTACTGTGGCTCATGCGGGGCGCGGTGATTGGGCCGATCGCGCCGCGAGGAGCATCGACGAGCCCGTAAGCAGTAGCAGTCCGCTCCAGGTCGCGACCTTCACCGCAAAGTGGAACGGATCGCGCGTGCTCTCGGCATGCGTCGCTTCGGCGCCGGACACGGTCGCGAGTTCGCCGGCCGGCCGCGCTGCGAGCGCGAGCACCGGAGGCGGCCCGGTGAGATGATTCTCGATCGGAATGAGGACCAGCCAGCAGCACGCTGCCGCGGCGAGCGTGCGCACGATCGACCCGCGGGTGAGGTACCAGGTCAGCACGCCGACGATCAGCAGCGCGGCCGGCAGCAGTTGTTTGAGTGTGGCCGGGTAGGGCCACGGAATCGCCAGCAGGACGATCGCAAACGCGATCGCCCCTCGCAGGCGCGGGGAGTCCGCGTCCCGCAGCGCCAGGAGCGCCGCGGGAATCGCGAGCGCGACTTGCGCCAGGTGGACGTAGGTCCCCCCAACGATCGCCGCAGCGGCCGGAAGATACACGACGTAGGCGTCGCCGCGGACGCGAGCGCGGCGCGCCAGAATCGTCGCGACGACGAGCATCGCGAGGGTTGATACGGCGCCGGCCGCGAGGGCCGCGCGCACCGGCAGACCCGCATACGACAAGACGTAGGCCAGACTGAACTGTTCCTTTGACGTGACTTCGCTGAGCGCTTGCAGCGGCAGGTCCTGCAGCACGTACGTGATCTGCGCTTCCAACCCGGTCACCGCGACCGCGAGCAGCGCGAGCACGGCGAGGCCGGCCGCGATCGTGAGGCGCGCGCCGGCAACGGCGTACGCTAGGGCCGCGCACACGAAGAGGCCGACATGCGGTTCGATGCAGGTTAGGGCTGCAAGCGCGCCCGCCAAACGTTCGCGCCGCGCGCGCAGGGCGGCCGCGGTCGCCGCCACGGCCAGCAGCTCGAACGGCACGACTTGACCGAGCACGAGCGAGGGCAGGCCGGCGGAGAGGACCAGCGCCGCGCTCGTCATCGCCGGCGGAGCCCCGGTCGTGCGCGCGATCAGCACGACGGCGCCGGCCAGCGCGGCGCAGAGTGCGAGCACGTACACCACGGCGGCCGCGTCGAACGGCAGCCGCGCCAGTGCAGCGAGCGGCGCGAGGTCGTATCCGGGTAGCACCCAGGCCAGGACCAGATTCGGAGTGCGAGCGAGCAGCGGGGTCGGGTGGGCGTGTTCGCAGCTCCGAATCGGCTCGACCCGATACGCATCGGCGCGCGCATCAACCGCCGCGCCGGCGCAATAGCTCACGCGAAAGTCCAACAACTGGTACTCGGGACGGACGAGCTCGGTGCGGCTGAGGTCGAACAACGCGATCGACGTGGTCGCGATCAGCAGTATGGTGAGAAAAGCGCGCTTGCGCGTCATGCCCCGGCGGCGGCCCGCGTGAGGCGATCGCGCACCGCGGCCGCGGCTTCACTCGCCGGCGGCAGCGTCGCCAGAATCGTGTCGTATCCGTCGGCGTCGAGGGCGCGCAACGTGGCGTACAAGGTGCGCGCGGCGATCGCGGAATCGTTCGGCAGCACGAGCAGCCCGACGCGTTCGCCGCGCGCGCGGTGCCGCTCGACTTCCGATGCGCGTACGGCTTCGTCGACCAGTTCGAGCCGGGCGCGCGGCGCATAGTGCGCCGGCAGCGCGCCCGGCGCGCGCACCGGACCGCCGGTGCGCTCGACGACTGCTTCCCCGAGCGCGGCGCTGAGCTGCGAGGGGGTGATCACGCCGGCGCGCAGCACCGCGGGGACGGCCGAGGTCAAGTCGACGATCGTCGACTCCACGCCGATGCGCGCCGAACCGCCGTCGACGATAAGCTCGACGGCATCGCCGAGGTCGTCGCGAACGTGCTGCGCGGTCGTCGGTGAGACGCGGCCGAAGCGATTCGCCGACGGGGCAGCGAGCGGTCCGCCGAACCCCGCGAGGATCGCGAGCGCCAACGGATGGTCGGGAACGCGCACGGCGACCGTGTCCTGGCCGCCGGTGACCGTGTGCGGCGTGCGCTCGCCGCGGTCAACGATCGCGGTCAACGGGCCCGGCCAGAAGTGCCGTGCCAGCACCGCCAGCGACGCCGGGACCGCGGCGACGTAACGCGACAGCGCCGCGAGCTCGTGCGCGTGGACGATCAGCGGATGGTCGACCGGCCGGCCTTTGATCGCGTACACCCGCGCGATCGCGTCGGGATTTTCCAGGTCGGCCGCGAGACCGTAGACGGTTTCGGTCGGGATCGCGACGACGCCGCCGCGCCGCAGGATCGCGATCGCGCGCGCGACGCCGTCATCGGTCATCGCGAGCGCACCGACCCGTCCGGCTCGATCGATGCGAAGCCCGCGAAGGGCTGGAGGACGTCCGGGATCGAGATGCCGCCGTCTGCGCGCTGACCGTTCTCCACGATCGCCAGCAGGGTGCGTCCCAGCGACAAACCCGAACCGTTGAGCGTGTGCACGAATTCGGGTTTGGCGGTTGCGTCCTGCCGAAACCGAATCGCACTGCGCCGCGCTTGAAAGTCGGTGCAGTTCGAGCAGGACGAGATCTCACGATAGCGCCCGAAGCTCGGCACCCACACTTCGAGGTCGTAGGTCTTCGCGCTGTTGAAACCGGTGTCGCCGGCGGCGAGCAGCATCGTGCGGTGGGCAAGTCCCAGCTCTTGGAGCAGGCCCGACGCATGCGACGTCAGCGTCTCGAGATCGTCGAACGAACGCGCCGGCGTGGTCAGCCACACCAGCTCGACTTTTTCGAACTGGTGCTGGCGAAAGAGCCCACGCGTATCCTTGCCGGCTGCACCGGCTTCCTTACGAAAGCACGGCGTGTAGGCCGTGTACTGCAGCGGAAGCTGCTCGGCCGCCAAGATCTCGTCGCGGTGCAAGCTGGTCAGCGGCACCTCGGCGGTCGGGATCAGGTACAGTTTCTCATCGCCGTCGCCTTCGAAGGCGTACATCTGATCCGAAAACTTCGAGAGCTGTCCGGTCGACCACATCGTCGTCTCGGAAACCAGCAGCGGGGGATTGATCTCGGTGTAACCGTTGCGCGCCGCGCGATCCAGGAAGAACTGCGCGAGCGCGCGCGAGAGCCTTGCGCCGGCACCGCGCAGGATGGAAAAGCGCGCGCCCGACAGCTTCGCCGCGCGCTCGAAGTCGAAGATGCCGAGCGCCTCACCGAGCTCCCAGTGCGGTTTGGGCGCGAAGGCGAACTGCGGCGGCGAGCCCCAGCGGCGCACTTCGCGGTTGGCCGTTTCGTCGGAGCCGTCCGGAATGCTCGGGTCGACCAGGTTGGGCACCTCGGCGAGCGCCGTTGAGATCGCCTCCTCGAGGCGCGGGATTCCCGAGCCGGCGCTGCCGATCGACGCGTCGAGTTCCGCGATGCGCGGCCGGAGTTCAGCGGCCTTGGCCTTTTTGTCCGCAGCTTTGGAAATCTCGGCACTCAAGGCATTTTTCTGTGCCTTGAGCTGCTCGACGGCAGTGAGGAGACTGCGATGCTCCCCATCGAGCGCGAGGACGCGGTCGACGAATTCGGTCGAAATGCCTCGCCGCCGCGACGCCGTACGGACGCGCCCGGGCTCGCGGCGCAGAACTTCCAGATTCAACACGTTCGCGCGCCGTTACCCGGCCGCCGGACGGTGTCCTACCGGTCGCGAGACCTCACGGCCCTCCACGTCGAAACGGGTTCCGATGCGTTCGATGCAGCCCGGCGCTGCCTTCAACCCGGACTTGCTCCTCGCGCCAGAGGCCGCGCTCGCGACCTATGTGGCGGCGGTCCGGCCCACGACGCTGGGGTCGGAAGACGTGCCGCTCGCGGCCGCCTTCGGACGCATCCTCGCGCGTGACGCCGTGGCGGACGGACCGTATCCGGCCGCGGATCGCTCGACGATGGACGGTTTCGCGGTGCGCGTCGCCGACGGAACCCGACCGCGCCGGGTCACCGCCACGATTCGCATGGGCGCCGCGCCGCCCGGAGCGGTGGATGCGGGCGAGGCGATGCGCATCCCGACCGGGGGCGTGCTGCCGTCCGGCGCCGACGCGGTGCTTCCGATCGAAGACGCCGACGAACGGGACGGCATCCTGTACGCGCACGCCGCGCCCGCGCCGCGCGAGTTCATCACGCCGCGCGGCGACGACATGGCGACCGGCGACTGCGTGCTGCCCGCCGGCCGCCGCATCGGTGCCCCGGAACTCTCGGTCCTGGCCACGCTCGGTCAGGCGATGGTCAGCGTGTTCCGGCGTCCGCGCGTGGCGATCGTCCCGACCGGCGACGAACTGGTCGACCTCGAGCGTGCGCCGGCGGCCGGCCAGGTCCGCGACTCGAATCGCTGGGCGATCGCCGGCGGGTTGGCGGCGCTCGGATCCACGATCGTGCAGTTGTCGCGCGCCGAAGATGAAGCCGACGCGATCGCCCGGCGCATCGCGGAAGGCCTCGCATCCGCCGACGCGGTCGTGCTCACCGGGGGCTCGTCGGTCGGTGCGCGCGATCAGGTTCCCGCCGCGATCGATCAGCTCGGCCCGCCCGGCGTCATCGTGCACGGACTCAAAGTGAAACCCGGGAAGCCGACCGTGCTGGCCGCGGTCGATGGGCGCCCGGTGATCGGGCTGCCCGGGAATCCCGCCAGCGCGCTGACGATCTTCAGCGCGATCGCGGCTCCGCTGCTGCGCGCGCTGACCGGCGAGACCGCATCGCGTCCGGCGACGGTCGCGTCGTTCGCCGTGGAGCCGTTTGCGGGACGCGCGGGTTGGACGTGGTACGTGCCGGCCGAGTTCGTCGCGGGCGGCGTCCGCCCGCTCGCGCTGCGCTCGGCGCATACCAGTTTGCTGGCGCGCGCGGACGGTTACGTGGTCGTCGGCCCCGAACCGGATCGCATCGAAGCCGGCGCGCCCGTCGTGCTTGCCCGTTACGGAGGAATGGTGTGAACCGCTGGCTCGTGGTCGTTGCCGCATCGATCGCTTTGAGCGGCTGCGGCACCATCAACCAAAAAGTGCCCGATCCATTCGGCACCCGGCAGGCCGCCGACGTGCTGCACGACGGCCTGGTCCTGGCTGAGGTGAAAGCCAAACTGACCCAGGCGGATCCGGACTCCGCGACCACGCTGGGCGTATCGGTTCGCGACGGCGTCGTCGAGCTGAAGGGCAGCGTGCGCGATGCCGCGCATCGGACGCGCGATGTCGCAACGGCGCGCACGGTCTCGGGCGTGCGCGTCGTCATCGACAACCTGCGGGTCGATCCGCACGGCCCGCGGCCGGGACTCGAGCTGGGCGAAGCCGCCTTGCAGGCGCGGATCATGGCGGCGTATACGGCCCAAGTCGGTTTGCAGGAGCACGTCGGGGTGAAGGTCGATCGCGGGGTCGTGACGCTGAGCGGAACGGTGGCGAACGCCAAGACCCGGCAAACGATCGTGACCACGGCGCGTGGGACCACCGGGGTGCGCGAGGTCGTCGACCACATTCGCATCGGCAAGCCGTGACGCCGCCGCGCCTGCCGCGGCCGACCGAACTCGTATCGGCGGCCCCCGCGATGACCCCGTTCGTCGCGCCGGAGGAGCTGGCGCGCCGCGTGGGCCGCAGCGAACTGCTGCGGCTGGGTGCGAACGAGAGCGCCTTCGGCCCCTCGCCGCGGGCGATCGCCGCGATGCGCGAGGCCGTCGCGCTGACGTCGTGGTACGGCGATCCGGAGTCGCTCGAACTGCGCGCGGCACTGGCGCAGCGACATCGCTGCGCGGCGGACGAAATCGTCGTCGCGAGCGGGATCGACGATCTGATGGGGCTGATCGTGCGTGCCTATTGCGCGCCCGGCGACGCATGCGTGGCCACGCGGGGAACCTATCCGACGCTGTTCTATCACCTGCACGCGTACGGCGCGCGAGCCGAATTCGCCGAACCGGCCGCCGACGGTGCCTTCGACCCTGGGGCGATCGTCGACGCGGTCGCGCGCTCGGGCGCGAAACTCGTCTACGTCGCCAATCCGGACAATCCGTCGGGAACCTTTGCCGACCGGGCGACGCTCGCCCAACTGCGCGAAGCGCTGCCGGATGACGTGCTCCTATTTCTGGATGAGGCGTACGCCGACTTCGTTCCGGTCGACGAGCTGCCGCCCGACGTGATCGATCCGCGCACGATCCGCACGCGCACCTTCTCGAAGGCGTTCGGCATGGCCGGGGCGCGCATCGGCTACGCGCTCGCGTCGGCCGACGTGATCGCGGTCTTTCAGAAACTGCGCTTACACTTCGGCGTCAACCGCACCGGCCAGATCGGCGCGCTGGCCGCACTCGACGACGATGCGTTTCTGCGCGGCGTCGTCTCCGAAGTCGCGCGCGGCCGGAACGACTACTACGCGCTGGCCGACCGGCTGGGATTGCCGTCGGTCCCCTCGTTCACGAACTTCGTCTGCATCGGCATCGGCACGCGCCTGCAGGCCGAGGCAATGGTCGGCGCGCTGCTCGAAGCGGGTGTCTTCGTGCGCAAGCCCTGGGCACCGCCGCTCGACGGCTACGTTCGGGTCACGGTCGGAACGGTCGCTGAGCGGGCCCGCTTGGCCGAGCGTTTCATCGCCGCGCTCGACCGCGTGCGCGAGAAGGCTGCTTCGTGAGATACGCGGTCGTCTCCGACGTGCATGCAAACATCGAAGCGCTCGACGCTGCCTTCGCGCTGATCCGCGACGACGATGAAGTGTTTTGCCTGGGCGATATGGTTGGCTACGGCCCCAACCCCAACGAGTGCGTCGACCGGCTGCGCGCGCGCGTGACGGCGGCGGTGCTGGGCAACCACGACGTTGCCGCGATCGACAACTACGGCCTGGCGTACTTCAACCCGGCGGCTCGTGACGCGCTGCGTTGGACGCAGGGCGTCCTCAGCGCGGAGAATCGCGACTGGCTGGACAGCTTGGGTTACGAATTTCGTCGTCCGGACTTCTTGCTGGTCCACGGTGCGCCGGTGAACTACTTCGAATACATCCTCGACAAGGCCGGCGCCGCGCGCGCCTTCGCGGCGACCGACGCGCGGCTGATCTTCATCGGCCACACCCATATCGCCGAAGTCTACGCCCGCGATCCGGACGGCACGATCGAGCACGTGCACCTGCAGCACGGCGGGGAGGTTCCGCTCGTCGACGGCGTTCGGTATCTGATCAACGTCGGCAGCGTCGGCCAGCCCCGCGATCTCAACCCGCAGGCGTCGTTCGGTTTCTACGATCCCGGTGCGCAGACGGTGCGCATCGAGCGCGTCGACTACGCGATCGCGCGCGTTCGGGAAAAGATTGCTTCGGTGCAGCTGCCCGACGCGTTGGGACGCCGCCTGCTCGTCGGCCGGTAAGCGCGTCCCCGGCAGCCGTCCCGGCCGGGTCGGACAGGCGGAAGTCGCCGCGAGGGGCCGGAACATCCGGGACGCTGTGCGCTTCGTAGCCCTTTTCTTGCTCGCCGCCGTCCCGCTGCTCGCCGCGTCGCCCGCTCCCAAGGCCGGTGTTGCGCTGCGCAACGATTACCTCAATCCGGCGTTCACCGGGCCGCTCGGTGCCGGGCTGCGGGAATTCTACACGCGCGACTTCAATGCGGCCGGCAAGGATTTCACCGCGGCGCTGGCCGTCGTACCGGACAATACGCTTGCGATTTCGATGCTCAACGCGACCGCGGCGCAGACGCCGGGCGATCTCGATGCGCTGGTCGAGAACGAAGAAGATGCGCTGGTGAAGGCGCCCAAGAGCGCGCAGGCGCACGTGCGGGTCGCCTTCTCCTACATGTTCGCATCGCTGACCGGACGCGACCGCACGCTCGACGCGCGCGAGGAACTCAACGCTGCGGTGCAGCTCGACCCGACCTCGCAAGCGGCCCATACGGGCCTCGGGATCATGCGCGAGAGCGAGCGCAGCACGAACCGCGCCAAGACGGAGTTCCTGGCCGCGCTGCAGAGCGATCCGCAAAACATTCTCGCGCGCGAGTATCTGGCGCTGATCTATCAGGACGATCTCAAGGATCCGCAGCGCGCGCTGACGACGGTGATCGACGTACCGAACTTGGTTCCGGACTACGCCGATATCTATTTTCACATCGCCTCGCTGCTGCACGACCTCGGCCAGTACGATGCCGCCATCAGTTATGCGACGCGGGGCGTCGAGGCCGACGTCGGCCACGTCGGCGAGTCGGGACAGCATGGCTACACGCTGCTGGCCCGGATTTACCTCGACGACAAGAAGCCCGACGATGCCCGGCGTGTGCTGCGCGCCTCGATCGCCGCCGGCAGCGATGTCGGGTATGCGACCACCTTGCTGAAGCGGATCGATGACGGCGCCTACGAGGCCACCTCGCCATCGCCCGGACCGTCGTCGACGCCGGCGCCGAAACGCAAGCCCGCGTGAGCGGCCCGGTCTGGGTCGACGACGGGCGCTGCTTCGCCTGCGGCCCGTTCAGCGCCGACGGCCTGCATCTTCATTTCACGCCGAGCGGCTCGCAGAGCGTGCGAGCCGAGATCACGCTGCCGCCGCGTTTCCAAGGCTGGCGCGGGACCGCCCATGGAGGCATCGTGATGACCCTGCTGGACGAAGCGATGGCGCACGCTTGCGGAAACATCGGCGAGCGCGGTGTCACCGCCTCGATGGAACTGCGCTTTCGTGGTCCGGTGCCGCTGGGAACGCCGCTGGTCGTCACCGGTTCGGTGAAGTGGAAGCGCCGCCAGGTCATGGGGGTCGAGGCCGCGGTCAGCTTGGCCGACGGGACCGTGCTTGCGACCGGCGAGGGGTCGTTTGTCAGCCGCGGCCCGCTGGGAAAGCCGCGCTACGGTATCCCGGACACGGACGCCGTCTGATGGCGAAGATGAAAGCGGCCCGCACCGCCGCCAAGGCCGAGCGGGCCGCCAAAGCGCCCGAACCCTCGCTCGACAATCGCCGCGCGCGCCGCGAGTACGAGAAGCTCGAATCGCTCGAAACGGGCTTGGCACTGACCGGCACCGAGATCAAGTCGATCCGGCGCGGGAACGTCTCGATCAACGAGGCCTTCGCGCGGCTGCGCGAGGGCGAACTCTGGCTTGTCAACCTGACGATCCCGCAGTATAAGGAAGGCTCGTTCTTCAACCACGAGCCCAACCGGCCGCGAAAATTGCTGCTGCACCGGGAGCAGATCGAACGGTTGGCCGGACGCGCGGCGGAAAAGGGGCTGACGCTGGTCCCCTGGCGACTCTATTTCAAGCGCGGCCGCGTCAAGATCGAACTGGCGCTGGTGCGCGGCAAGAAGCTATGGGACCGGCGGCGCGATCTCCAAGCGCGCGATGTCGAGCGCGAAATCGCCCGTTCGGTCTCACGCTGAGGTTCGCGATGCGTCACCGTCGGCTGAGCCGCGGCGCCCGAGGTACCTGATGCGCGGGGCGCGACCGGAGCGCGCGCTCGACGTCGTAGTCCGTGCCGCGCTGCGGTCCGATCGCGGGGCGCGCGTGCTGGCGGCGTGTTCGGGCGGCCCCGACTCCGTCGCGTTGGCCGCGCTGCTGGCCCGGCTCGAGGCGCTCGAGGCGACCCTTGACGCGCCGCTCACACGCTTCGAGCTCCTCACGGTCGGTGCGCTGCTGCACTTCGCCGACGAGGCCGTCGACGCCGCGGTCGTCGAGGTCGGGCTCGGCGGCACCTGGGACGCGACGAACGTGATCGACGCGCGGGTGGCCGTGGTCACCAACGTCGCGCTCGACCACACCGAGGTGCTCGGGGACACCGTCGAGGCCATCGCACGCGACAAGGTGGGAATCGTCAAGCCCGGCTCGATCTGCGTGCTCGGCGACCCCGACCCCGCGACCGTCGAGCTGCAGGCGCGGCTCGCGCAGGTGCACGGGGCGCTCGAGGTGTGGCGTAACGACCACGAGATCGTCCTCACCGCCAACGGACTCGCGCTCGGCGGTCGGGTCGTCTCGGTCCACACGCCGGTGGGCGCGCACGACGACGTGCTCGTGACGCTGCACGGCCGGCACCAGGGGCCGAACGCGTTGTGCGCGATCGCCGCGGCCGAGGCGTTCGGCAACGTCGCGCTCAACGACGCCACCGTCGTCCGAGCACTCGGCGCGATCCGCGTGCCGGGTCGCATGGAGGTGCTCTCGACGCGTCCGCTCGTGATCGTTGACGGCGCGCACAACCCCGCGGGCACCGAGGCGCTCGCCGAGTCGCTCGCCGAGGAGTTCAACGTGCTCGGCACCACGCGAGCGGTGATCGGCGTGCTGTCCAACCGCAACCCGAGCGAGCTGCTCGCGCCGCTCGCCGAGTGCGGCGTCGAGGTCGTGTACTGCTGCCGCGCCGACACGCCGCGCGCGCTCGACCCGAGCGTCATCGCCGACGCCGCGCGATCCCTGGGCATGGTGGCCAACGTCGTCGACGACGTCGGGCGCGCGCTCGACGCCGCCACCGCTGATGCGGGTCCCGAGGACCTCATCGTGGTGGCGGGCAGCTTCTACGTCGTCGGCGCCGCCCGCGGCCACGCCCTCGGGCTCCCCCCGCATCGCGGCTGAGGGCCCCTGCTACCTTCTGGCGCCGTGGATCGCACCCTGGTCATCGTCAAGCCCGACGGCGTCGAGCGACGTCTGATCGGCGAGATCCTGGGCCGTCTCGAGCGTCGGGGCCTGACGATCGTCGCTGGCGACCTGCGCCAGATCGACGAGGCGACGGCCAAGCGCCACTACGCCGAGCACGAGGGGAAGCCGTTCTTCGGCGACGTGATCGCCTTCATCACGAGGTCGCCGTCGTTCGTCTGCGCGATCGAGGGACCATCGGGCACCTGGGCGATCGTGCGCGCGGCGATGGGCGCGACCAACCCCGCCGACGCCGCGCCCGGGACGATCCGCGGCGACCTCGCGACCGAGCTCACCGAGAACCTGATCCACGGCTCGGACTCCGCGGCGTCCGCCGAGCGCGAGCTCGCGCTGTTCTTCCCCACGCTTCGCTGACCAATGGCTCGAGCATCGCGGTCCTCATAGAAGAGGGACCCACGCGGTGCTTCGCGAACGCGCTCGAGCGGCCTGGCGCGGCGCGCGCGGTGACGACACCCGACGCGGCGTGCCCTCGAGGCGAGCCGCGGGCGCTGCGAGCACCTACTCCATATCTGCGGTCCCGGCGGCCTGACGAGCGCGCCGGTCGGCCCGTCGTCGCCGGACGCTCGAAGGCGACGCGACGACGGACTTCGGCGCACCCTCGGCGATCAGCGACCTCGACCGACGCCCGCTGCAGGGAGCGGACGAGCGACGTCGTTGCCGTGATCCGGCAGGGCTGCTGGATGTGCCTCGACGACGGTGCCGCGCGCACGGGGACGCCGTTGCGCACGGGCCCACGCCGACGAGGGCGCGACGTCGACACGATGGTGCGACACGTGGCCGAGGCCGGGGTTGCCGGCGCGCGGGGGCTCGGACTGTCGGTCGCGGCGACGAAGGTGGATCCCGAAGCGCGTGTGGGAGCTGCGACACCGAGCCTCGGCGTGCTCCGCGGCGACGCGACGCTCGATCGCGAGGGCAGTGGCCCGTGCGCGACGCGGCGCGGTGCATCGGCTGGCACGTCCTGCGACCACGCCGTCGAGATCGTGCACGGCACGACGTGGCGGGACGCGCGCACCGCACGGCATGCACACGCGCGCACACAGCACGCACACAGCACGCACGAAGGTGCACGCAGATCCCTGATGAGGGCGGCATTATCACGGGCGGCTTGTCTCAACGCGGATACTCCCGTACGCTGTCTCCACCGGCTGCACCATTGAGGCGCGCCACACGGACGCACACATGCCAGACAATCGCTTCTCACTCCTCGGCCGAGACATGGCCGTGGACCTCGGCACCGCCAACACGCTCGTCTACGTCCGTGGTTGCGGGATCATCCTGAACGAGCCGTCGGTCGTCGCGGTCGACGTGAAGGACGGCCGCCCCCTCGCCGTCGGCGCGGAGGCCAAGCGGATGATCGGCCGCACGCCGTCGAACATCCAGGCGATCCGCCCGCTCAAAGACGGCGTCATCGCGGACTTCGAGGTCTGCGAGAAGATGCTCCGCTACTTCATCCACCGGGTGCACCAGCGCCGCTTCGCGAAGCCGCGAATGGTCATCTGCGTGCCGTCGGGGATCACGGGCGTCGAGCAGCGTGCGGTCATGGAGGCAGCCGAGTACGCCGGCGCGCGCAAGGCCTGGATCGTCGAAGAGCCCATGGCCGCGGCGATCGGCGCGGGCCTGCCCGTGCACGAGCCGACCGGCAACATGATCGTCGACATCGGCGGCGGCACGACCGAGGTCGCGGTCATCTCCCTCGGCGGCATCGTGACGAGCCAGTCGATCCGCATCGGAGGCGACGAGCTCGACGAGGCGATCGTGTCCTACGTGAAGAAGGAGTTCAGCCTGGCGCTCGGCGAGCGCACCGCCGAGGAGATCAAGATCGCCCTCGGCTCGGCGTACCCGCTCGAAGACGAGCTGCGCGCCGAGATCCGCGGCCGTGACCTCGTCACGGGGCTCCCGAAGACGATCCTCATCACGACCGAGCAGATCCGCGAGGCGATCGAAGAGCCCGTCCAGGCGATCGTCGACGCGATCAAGGTCACGCTCGACCGGACCCCGCCCGAGCTGGCCGCGGACATCATGGACCAAGGGATCGTGCTGGCCGGCGGCGGGGCGCTGCTCCACGGCCTGTGCGCCCGGCTTGAAACCGAGACCGGCATGCCCGTGGTCGTCGCCAGGGACCCTCTCAGCTGCGTCGCGATCGGGAGTGGTCAGTGCCTCGAGGAGTTCGACGTCCTCAAGCGGGTGCTCATCACCTCCTCGTCGCGCTGACGCCGCGTCGCCCGTGGCGCCGCAGCGAGGACGACGTCGACTCCTGACATTCGCGGGCTTTCTCCTCGCCGCGCTCACCCTGCTCGCGATCGGCGGCCCGCTGCGCTCCGCGAGCTCGGGCCTCGCGCGCGCGATCGTCTCGCCGTTCGTCGACGTCGTCCGTGGGCTCACCAAGCCCGTGGGCGAGACGTTCGCAGGGGCGTTCAACTACGCCAACGTGGTCGCGCAGAACCATCAGCTCGAGCGCGAGCTCGGCCGACTCGAGCTCAAGCAGCGCAGCGCCGGCTTCGAGCAGATCCAGCTGCGCGACCTCCTCGCGCTCGATCAGCTCCCGTTCTTGGGCACGCTCCAGACGGTCATCGCCCAGACGAACTACCAGAACCTCTCGGACTTCACGGCCACCATCGAGATCGACAAGGGCTCGTCGTCGGGCGTGCTCGTCGGCATGCCGGTCGTGGGCTCGGGAGGGCTCGTCGGCACGGTGACCGCGACGACGTCGGGCGGCTCGACGGTCACGCTGCTGACCGACGCGAGCCAGTCGATCGGCGTCACGTTCGGATCGATGGGCTACCAGGCCGTCGTGCACGGCCAGGGGGCGAGCAAGCCGCTCGACGAGGACTTCGTCGCCCCCGGCACGCCCGTGCACAAAGGTGAGACGATGTACACGAGCGGGCTCCAAGGCGGCCTCTTCCCGGCGGGGATCCCCGTCGGCAGGATCGCGGTCACGCACATCCACCGAGGCGCGACCGAGGTGTCGATCTCGGTCGAGCCGCTCGCGAACCTGAACGAGCTCGACTACGTCGACGTCGTGCTCTGGGAGCCCGGCTCGTGAGCCCGTCCCGCTGGGCGTGGCTGGTCATCGCGGGACTGGCGATCGTCGTGGTCCAGCTGACGATCGCCGACGAGCTGAGCATCGGGGGCGTGCACGCCGAGCTGGTCTGGGTTCTGCCGGCAGCCGTCGGCCTCGCCGCGGGGAGCAAGGCAGGCATGGCCGCAGGCCTCGTGGGCGGCGCGGTCGCCGACCTGTTCGTGCCGACCCCCTTCGGGCTGTCGGCAATCGCTGGGGTCGTGGTGGGCTACCTCGTTGGCCGGCTCGGCGAGGAGGGGATCGGCGACCTGGGTGGCTCGGCGTTCTGGGTCGCGCCGTCGATCGCCTTCGGCGCCGGGCTGCTCGCGCCCGTCTTCTACGCGCTGTGCGGGGCGGTGATCGGCCATGCCTCCTACCTGTCGGCGACGCTCGGGATCGTGTGCGGGCTCGACGCGGTGGCGTGCGCCCTGCTCGTGCGCCCGGTGATGCGCGTCCTCGGCCCGCACGTCGTCGACGACTCAACCCGCGCGGGCCCGCTCGAACCTGTCAGAGGGGCGCTGTGAGCCGGGCGGGCTGGCGACAGCGGGGGCTGCCGCGCGAGCATCGAGCACGCTGGCCCTCGTTCCGCCGCGCGACGGCGACGCGCATCACCGAGCGCAAGGGACCCACGCTCCCGAACCCGCTCGCGGCCCCCGAGGACGTGGGCTCGCGGCCCGACGTGCGCCTCTGGGTGGTGGGCGGTGTCTTTGTCCTGCTGTTCGCGTTCATGGGCGTTCGATTGGCCTTCCTCCAGATCGTCCAGCACACCCAGTACCTCGAAGCCGTGGCCACGAACTCGGAGCGCACCGTGACGGTGCCCGCCCCACGCGGAGAGATCGTGGACCGCAGCTTCAAGGTGCTCGTCGCCAACACCGTGCACCAAGAGCTCGTCATGGCACGCGCCGAGGCGACGCCCTCGAGCATCGGTCGCGTGGCCGCGCTCGCGGGCGTGACGCCCAGCTCCATCGAGCGGGCGCTCAAGTCCAACCAGTACAGCCCCTACGAGCCCGTGCCCATTCTCACGGACACCCCGACGGCGGTGATCGTCTACCTCGAAGAGCACGCCGCGGCGTTCCCGGGGCTGACCGTCCAGACCGTGACGGAGCGCAAGTACCCGCCCGGCGGCGCGCTCGCACCGCACCTGCTCGGCTACGTCGGGCCGATCACCGCGACGCAGTACGCGACGCTCGCCGCCAAGGGCTACGCCAACACCGCGATCATCGGCCAGACCGGCGTCGAGGCCTACTACGACAACTACCTGCGCGGCATCGAGGGCGTGAAGAAGATCCTGGTCAACGCCGCCGGCATCCCGATCACGACGGTGTCGAACGTCAACGCGACGCTCGGCGACACGGTCCAGCTCAACGTGGACGCGCCCCTGCAGGCGTTCGTCACCCAGGCGCTCGCCGCGGACATCCAGCGCGTGCGCGGCACCAAGGACCCTCGATCCGGCAAGTACCCCCCCGCGCTCAACGGCGCGGTCGTGGTGCTGGACCCGCGCAACGGCCACGTGCTCGCGATGGCGAGCGACCCGTCGTTCAACCTCAACGAGTGGGTCGGCGGCATCTCGACGGCCAACTACGACCAGCTCGTCCATTCCAAGGCGATGATCAACAACGCCGTGAACGGCACGTTCACCCCGGGGTCCACGTTCAAGCTGATCACCGCGACCGCCGCGCTCGACGACCACCTGATCTCGCCGTTCCAGTACGTCGACGACACCGGTGCGTTCACGGTGCCGGGCTGCCTGCAGGGCGCCTCGGGGTGCGTGTTCCACGACGACGAGACCTCGGGGCTCGGCGAGGTCGACATGCCGCTCGCGCTCACCGAGTCGTCGGACTACTACTTCTACAACCTCGGCTACCTGTTCTGGCAGAACCACGTGAACAACAGCGCGTACCGCTACGGGGCGACACCGATCCAGGACATCGCGACGGCCTACGGGCTCGATGGCCCGACGGGCATCGACCTGCCCTACGAGTCGTCGAGCATCGTGGACAGCCCCCTGGTCCACCACAACGAGCACCAGCAGTTCCCGCAGGACTATCCGAACGGGGGGTGGTACACGGGTGACAACATCGAGATGGCGTTCGGCCAGGGCGGCACCACGCTCACCCCGCTGGGTCTCGCCAACGCCTACGCCACGTTCGCGAACGGCGGGACGCGGTACATCCCCGAGGTGGCGGCCGCGGTGTACTCGCCGGCAGGCAAGCTGCTCTTGCGCTACGGCGCTCGGGTCGCGGCACGCGTCCCGATGCCCGCGTCCACGCGCAACCCGATCCTCCAGGGCCTCCTTGGCGTCGTGAACAGCCCGAGCGGCACGGGCTACGGGGCGTTCCACGCCTACGCGAACTTCAACCTGAGCAGCTTCCCGGTCGCGGGCAAGACGGGCACCGCGACGGTCCTCGTCAACGGCCAGAAAAAGGAGCCCAACAGCTGGTTCGTCGGGTTCGGACCCGTGAGCTCGCCGCGCTACGTCGTGCTCTGCGTGATCGGCCAGGGCGGCTACGGGGCGGACGCCGCCGCCCCTGTCGTGGCCCAGACCTTCGACTACCTCGTGGCCCATCCCGTCGGCTCGCTCGTCGTGCCCGCACAGCACACGACGACTCCCCACCATCAGTGAGCCGTGCGATTCCCTAGGGTGAGGCCATGACGTCGGTGTGGGACCGCGTCGAGCCGCTCTTGTGGCACGTGGAGAAGCCCGCGCGCTACATCGGGGGCGAGGACGGCTCGTTCCGCGACGACAAGGGCCCCGACGCGGTGCGATGGCTGCTCGCGTACCCCGACACCTACGAGATCGGACTGCCGAACCAGGGCCTCCAGATCCTCTACGGCATCCTCAACGAGCGCGAGGACGCGGCGGCCGAGCGCACGTACGCCCCGTGGGGCGACATGGAGGCCGCGATGCGCGAGGCCTCCGTGCCGCTGTTCTCCGTCGAGTCGACGCGGCCCGCTGGCGAGTTCGACGTGCTCGCGTTCAACCTGTCCGCCGAGCTCACCTACACGAACGTCCTCAACATGATCGACCTCTCGCGCATCCCGTTGCACACCGCCGAGCGCGGCCCCAGCGACACGGTCGTGGTGGCGGGCGGGCACTGCACCTACAACCCCGAGCCGCTGGCGGCGTTCCTCGACGCGATCGTGCTCGGCGACGGCGAAGAGGTCGTCGGCGAGCTGAACGACGTCATGGCCGCGTGGCTCGCCACGCCCGCGGCGGCTCGCACGCGCCGCGGGCTGCACGTCGCCCTCGCGAACACCGAGGGCGTCTACGTCCCGTCCCTGTACACGCCGCGCTACGCCGACGGCGTGCTCGTCGGCTACGACGTCGACGCCGAGGCGCCGGCGACGGTCGACAAGCGAACCGTCGCGGACCTCGGCGAGTGGCCCTATCCCCGCGCACAGCTCGTCCCGCTCACCGAGGTCGTGCACGACCGGCTGAACGTCGAGGTCTTCCGGGGCTGCACGCGCGGGTGCAGGTTCTGCCAGGCGGGGATGATCACGCGCCCGGTGCGCGAGCGCCCGAAGGACCAGGTCCTCGAGATGGTGCGCAGCGGCATCGAGCGCACGGGCTATGACGAGGTCGCGCTCACGTCGCTGTCGACGGCGGACTTCTCGGGCATCGGCGACGTGGTGGCCGCGCTCTGCGACCCCGAACAAGGCGTGCCCGAGGTCGCCGTCTCGCTCCCCTCGCTGCGGGTCGACGCCTTCACCGTCGCCACGGCCGCGTCGATCCAGCAGGTCCGCAGGACCGGGCTGACCTTCGCGCCCGAGGGCGGGACCTGGCGCATGCGCCGCGTGATCAACAAGCTGATCAGCGACGACGACCTGTACGCGGCGGTCGACGCCGCGTTCTCCCAGGGCTGGCGGCGCATCAAGCTCTACTTCCTCATCGGGCTGCCGACGGAGCGCGACGAGGACGTCGTCGCCATCGCGCGGCTCGCCGCCAACTGCGTCGAGCGCGGTCGCGCCCACCACTCGAAGGCGTCGGTGACCGCCTCGGTCGGGGGCTTCGTGCCCAAGGCCAACACGCCCTTCCAGTGGCACGAGATGGACAGCCCGAGTGAGCTGCACCGCAAGGTCGCCCTCTTGCGGCGCGAGGCGCGCGCGACGCGGGGCCTCGACATCCGCTGGCACGACCCCGACGCGACGGGTGCCGAGGGCATCGTCTCGCGGGGGGACCGCCGCATCGGCGCGGTCATCGAGCGCGTCTGGCGCGACGGCGGGACCTTCCAGGAGTGGTCCGAGCGGTTCGAGCTCGCGCGGTGGGAGGCGGCACTCGACGCCGAGGGCCTCGACCTCGCCTCGACCGCGCTGCGGGCGCGAGGCCGCGACGAGATGCTCCCGTGGTCCCACCTGTCCGCGGGGCTTCACCCCGACTTCCTCTGGGGCGACTACGAGTCGTCGCTCGCGGGCGAGGGCCTCGAGGACTGCCGGTGGACCCCGTGCTACGACTGCGGAGCGTGCACGACCTACGGCATCGAGCACGTGGTGGCGGCGACCGCGCCGCCTGCGGGCGGGTCCCAGGGCACCGGACAGGGCCTGGACCTCACCGGCCCGGTCACCGTCGAGCTCGGCACGACTCACAGGTGAGCGACACGCCACGCGGTGTGTCGAGTCCGGTGCTCGAGCTGCCCGAGCGACTTCGCCTCCGCTACGCCAAGCTCGGCCGCGTGCGCTACACGTCGCAGCGAGACCTCGCGCGAGTGATGGAGCGCGCGATGCGACGCGCGTCGCTGCCGCTTCGGCGCTCCGCGGGGTTCTCGCCGCGACCGCTGCTCAGCTTCGGGCTCGCGCTGCCGACGGGTTGCTCGTCGCGGGCCGAGTACCTGGACCTGCGACTCGACCACGAGTCGACGACGTCGCCGGGAATCCGCGTCGTCGACGCGGCTGACATTGACCCCGCGAGCCTCCACCGGCTGTGCGCGCTGCTCTCCGCGATGCTGCCCGACGGGGTCGACGTGACCGCCGCGGCGGCGCTGCGAGGTCCGGAGATGTCGCTGCAAGAGGCGGTAGCATCGTGTGACTGGGAACTGGAGGTGCTCGGCGTGGGTCCAGCAGAGGCGGCCGGACAGGTCGAGCGACTGCTCGGCGCCGACGCCGTCATGGTCACGCGTGAGCGCAAGGGCCGCGAGGTCGCCGACGACCTCCGCCCGTCGATCCTCTCGTTGCGAGTGGCCGACCGGCCTGCGCGGGTGCTCGACGGGCACGGCGACGTCGTGGGGATCGACGCGTCCGTGTCGACGCGCCCCCGCGGAGTGCGCCCCGGCGAGCTGTGCCAGGCGCTCGGCGACCAGGTCACGCTGCTGGGTGCGTGCCGCACCTACCAGTGGATGGAGAACGAGGACCGGACCGTCCGGGCGGAGCCGCTCAGCGAAGCTGGCGTCGCCTGTGTCGGTCTCCCCGCGCGCACGGAGGTGCTCGGCGGGTGAAGACGCTGCAAAGGACGCCCACACATGGACGACAACGACCGACTCGATTCGTCGGGCATACCCGTGCCCGTGCCCGCGGGACCGGCTGAGGGAGCGACCGCTCCGAAGGTCGGCGACACGCGCCCGAAGGTGGGCGACACGAGGCCCGCGCCCCCACGCGCGGACCTGCCAGCCGGCCAGGCCGAGCGCGGCTCGCGGAGCCGCGGGCGTCGCGGCGGGCGAGGCCGAGGCAGGGGCCGGGGCACCGGTGAGGCCACGGCGGGCACCACCGCGCGCGTCGCGCGCGACGACGGCCCGGTGATGGCGTCGGCACCCGCGCCAACAGGCGAGGAGGACACCTCGCGGCGCTCGCGGTCGAGGCGGCGACGCAGCCCGGAGCGAAAGCGCCCCATGGGCCGGTACCTCATGTGCGTCCACGCGACCCCGTCCGCGACGCACATCGCGACCCTCGAGGGCCGGAACCTGGTCGAGCACTCCGTCGCAAAGGCGACGAACGAGACCACCCAGATCGACGGGAACATCTACGTCGGGCGCGTCCAGAACGTCCTTCCCGGCATGGAGGCGGCGTTCATCGACATCGGCATCCCGAAGAACGGCGTGCTCTACCGAGGTGACGTCCAGTACGACCAAGAGGACGTGGAGCAGTCGCGGTCCCGCCCGTCGATGCGCATCGAAGAGATGCTGAAGTCCGGCCAGACGATCCTGTGCCAGGTGACCAAGAACCCCATCGGGGCCAAGGGCGCGCGGCTCACCCAGGAGGTCTCCTTGCCGGGCCGCTTCGTCGTGCTGGTGCCGAACTCGTCGGCCTTCGGGATCTCGAAGCGCCTGGGCGACACCGAGCGGCGCCGGCTGCGCAAGATCACCGACGAGATCCGCCCCGACGGCCACGGGCTCATCGTGCGCACCGCGGCCGAGGGCGTGTCCGCCGAGGAGCTGCGCCGCGACGTCCAGTCGCTCGTCGCGAAGTGGACCGAGATCGAGCAGCGCGCCGCGACGTCCAACCAGCCGCGCCTCGTGTACCAGGACCTCGACCTCGCCGTGCGGATCCTGCGCGAGGAGCTGAACAGCGACTACCGCGGCGTGCTCATCGACGACCGCGAGCTGTTCGACAAGGTGCGCGACTACGTGACGGCGGTCAATCCCGAGCTCGCCGACCGCATCGAGTACTACGACACCGAGGCAGAAGAGCTGCCGCTCTTCGAGCGCTATTTCGTCCACGAGCAGCTCCACAAGGCGCTCGACCGCAAGGTCTGGCTGCCGTCGGGGGGCTCGCTCATCATCGAGCGCACCGAGGCGCTGACGGTCATCGACGTGAACACCGGCAAGAACATCGGCAAGTCGAACCTCGAAGAGACGGTCTTTCGCAACAACCTCGAGGCCGCTGCCGAGGTCGCCCACCAGCTCCGGCTGCGCGACATCGGCGGCATCATCGTCATCGACTTCATCGACATGGAGACCAAGCAGAACCGCGAGGCGGTCGCGGGCGCCCTGCGCGAGGGCCTCTCGCGGGACAAGACGCGCACCCAGGTCTTCGACATCTCCGAGCTCGGCCTGGTCGAGATGACGCGCAAGCGCGTCTCTGAGGGACTGCTCGAGTCGGTGTCGACGGTCTGCTCGGTCTGCGAGGGCCGCGGCACGATCCTCGATCCCGACCTGTCCTTCGGCTGACGCTGGTCGTGGCGCCGCAGGGTGTGACGCCGGCCGAGCGCGACGTGGCGGCGACCAAGCGGTCGTACCTCTTCGTGCGCGCCTCGAGCGTCGTCGGCTGGCTGGTGCTCCTCGCGGTGGTGGGCGCGCCGACGATCCTCACGCACCACACGGGGCCCGCCGCCGACGCGTTCTGGGCGATCGCGGCGGTCACCGGGCTCGCCTTGTGGGGCTGGCTGGCGTTCCTCGGTGGCCTCCGGCGTCGTGACCTCTCGCGCATCGATCGCCCGGCCGCGCGCTACGACCCCCGCTCGCGTTGAGCGCGGGCTCGATCGATGCAAACGCGACCGAGCCGCTAGGATCGCCGGGCCATGTACGCCGTCATCAAGACCGGAAGCTCACAAGAGCGCGTCCGCGAGGGCGAGCGCGTCCGCATCGACAAGCGC
>PMOG01000028.1 GCA_003161555.1 Vulcanimicrobiota bacterium
AGGTTGGTCGAGATCGGCGCGACTTGGTAGAGCCGCGTCTCCCGAAACTTTCGCTCGACGTCGTACTCGGTGGCAAAGCCGTAGCCGCCGTGCGTCTGCAGGCACACGTTGGCCGCTTCCCACGACGCATCGGCGGCCAGCAATTTTGCCATGTTCGCTTCGGCACCGCACGGTTCGTGCGCCATGAACCTCGCCGTCGCATGGCGGCGCATCAGGTCGGCGGCCTCGACGTTGACGTTCGCGCGGGCGAGCGGAAATGCGACCCCCTGGTTCGCGCCGATCGGTCGGCCGAAGACTTCCCGCTCGTTCGCGTACCGCGTACCGCGTTCGATGAACCAGCGGCCGTCACCGACGCATTCGGCCGCGATCAGGATGCGCTCGGCGTTCATCCCGTCGAGGATGTAGCGGAAGCCGCGCCCTTCCTCACCGATCAGGTTCTCGGCCGGCACCTCGAGCCCGTCGAAGAACAGCTCGGTCGTGGCGTGATTCATCATCGTCTCGATCGGGCGGATGGTGAGCCCGTGCCCGACCGCGGCGCGCATGTCGACCAGGAACACGCTGAGCCCATCGCTCTTCTTGTGCACCGTCTCGATCGGCGTGGTGCGGGCCAGCAAGATCATCAGGTCCGAGTGCTCGGCACGCGAGATCCAGACTTTCTGGCCGTCGACGCGGTAGACGTCGCCGTGCCGGACCGCGGTGGTGCGGATCTTCGTGGTGTCGGTGCCCGCGGTCGGTTCGGTCACGGCGAAAGCCTGCAGCCGCAGTGCGCCGCTTGCGATCTGCGGCAGATACGCGGCTTTCTGCGCTTGACTGCCGTGGCGCAGCAGGGTCCCCATCGTGTACATCTGCGCGTGGCAGACCGCCGCGTTGCCGCCCGACCGATTGATCTCTTCGAGAATCAGCGCGGCGGCATCGAGTCCCAGACCCGCGCCGCCGTACTCCTCGGGGATCAGCGCACCTAAAAAGCCCGCCTCGGTGAGCGCCGCGACGAACCGCTCGGGATAGGCACGCGCGCGGTCGAGGTCGCGCCAGTACGCGTCGCCGAACGCCGCGCAGACATTGCGCACCGCGTCACGCAGCGTGCCTTCCTCGAGCTGCGGCGCTTCCACGGTGCTCATGCGCCGCTCGTCGAGCCGGCGAGCGCAAGACGGCGCAACATCAGCGCCGGCTGATAGCGCTCCGCACCGAGCACGCGGCTCAGGTTCTCGAGCACGGTCAGCAGACGTTCCCAACCGATCCGGCGCGCCCAACCGATCGGACCGAACGGATAGTTCGTCCCCAGCGTCATGGCCAGATCGATCGCGTCATCAGATACACCTTCGGCAAGCATGCCGGCGGCCTCGTTCGACAGGGCCGCGACCGTGCGCATGACGACGAGCCCGGGAAAGTCCGGCAGAATGGAGACGCGTTTGCCGAGCGTTTGGAAGAACCCCGCGGCGGCCGCTGCGGCGTCGTCGCCGCCGGGCGCGGCGGCGATCACGACGCGCGAGCAGGCCGCATAGTCGAGGGCGAGATCGAACAGCACGGTCGGACGCAGCCGGCTCTGCTCGGCGGCCAGCGCGCCGTCGGTGAGGCGCACTGCAATGCCGTCGACGTCGATGAACGGCTCCGCCCCTTCGGCGCGCCGCGGCGCGAGGCCATGGGCAACCGCGAGTTCGAAGAGCGGAGCGGCGACGCCGAGATCGCCGTGCACGACGACGCGCGACGGCCGCGGTCCCGGTTCGGCATCACGCGCGGCCGGCGCCGGCGCACCGGGCGTATAGTCGTAGAACCCGCGACCGCTCTTGCGGCCCAGCCAGCCCGCATCGACGAGCGCCTGCTGTGCGAGCGACGGCGCAAAGCGGCGTTCGTAGGCGAAAGCGTCGAACACCGAACGCGTCACCGCCGCGTTGACGTCGTTCCCGATCAGGTCCATCACCTGGAACGGTCCCATCCGAAAGCCGCCCGATTCCGTAAGCGCCGCGTCGATGTCCGGTACGCCGGCCGGCGCGGTCAGCGTCCGCAATGCTTCCGCGTAAAACGGGCGCGCCACGCGATTGACGATGAACCCCGGCGTCGAGGGGACGATCAGCGCGCGCTTCCCCCACGCCTGCGCGGTGTGGAACGCGGTCTGCACGACGGCATCGGACGCCGTCAGCGGCCGCACGATCTCGACCAGCTTCATCACCGGTGCGGGGTTGAAGAAGTGAATGCCGACGCAGCGCCCGGGATGCCGCAAGCCGCCGGCAAGCGCCGTGACCGAAAGCGACGACGTGTTGGTCGCGAGGACGGCGTCGGCAGCGACGATTCCCTCGAGTTGGGCGAAGAGCGCGCGTTTCGCCGCGAGATCCTCGAGGATCGCTTCGATCACCAGCTTGGCCGGCGCCGCTTCAGCAAGCGACGAGAGCGCGCGGATGCGGCCGGTCAGCGCGTCGGCAGCGTCGCGCGAGAGCTTCCCGCGCGCAACCTGCCGCGCGAGGTCGGCGGCGATCGCGTCGATGGCGTTGCGCGCCGCACCTTCGCGCGCGTCGTAGAGCAGAACGGGATGCCCGGCGGCCGCCGCGACGTGCGCGATCCCCGCACCCATCGTGCCGGCGCCGATCACCGCGACCGGCGCGTCGGTCGCGAGCGCCGCGCCTTCGACCGCTGCCGAATCCGCGCCGCTCACGCGGCTGGCCTCAGTACGCGATCCCCCGGATCGTCAAGGTACGGTCGCCGGCCGGCCGGTGCCAGACCACCGTGTCGCCGACTCCATGACCGAGCAGCGCTTCGGCCAGCGGCGAGCCCATACCGATGCGGCCCGCCGCGGGATCGGCTTCGACGTCGCCGACCAGCGTGAAATTCCGGCGTTTCGGCGCGGCGCCATCGACGCTGACGACGGCTCCGAAGGCGACCCGGCTGCGGTCGTCGGGCGGGCCGACGACCTCGGCCTCCTCCAGCACGCGGGCCAGGCGGGCCCGTTCGGCGTCGCCGGCCGCAATTGCGAACTGCGCGCGCAGGGCCGCGAGGCCGGCGGCCGTGACGTGCACCGGGCCGGTTCGCTCGACGATCACCGCCGGCTCCGCCACGTCCTCGCGTTCCTTCATAAAAGCACGGCTCATCGTTCGAGGCCCCCTTCTCTCGCGACGACCGCCGGCATGCCGCCGTTCGGACGTCGCAAGTGGATATCCAGTACCCCGAAGCCCGATCTCCTACTGGCCCGGGCAAGAACGGGCCAAAAGGGCGCTAGCCGCCGATCAGCGGCGCGTTCGTTTCACCTTTGCGCTTGCGCGGGTGAGCGCTGGCCGCATAGATCTGTTCCAGCGTCTTGACGCACGGGCAATTTTGCAGACGGCCGTCGATGCGTTCCGGAACCCGGCAGCCGCGGCCACCGTGGGAAAAGGCCGTGTGCCCACAGGCACAGATCAGGTGGTGCAAACTCGCGTAGCTGGTGACGCCGATGGCGGACGTGATGCGGTCGGCTTCGCCGGCGTCGCCGCCGGCTTTTTTTGCGGCCTTGTCGCGGTACAACGCTTGATCGGCGGCATCGAGCAGCATCGCCGCGTTCGTGCCGTCGGTCGGGAAGACGGCGGTACCCGCGCTCACGCCGATGTGCACGGTCGTCTTTTCGAGCGGAAACGGTGCCTCGACCGACGCGCACAGACGCTGGCGGATCAAGTCGGCATCGTCCATGCTGCTGATTTCGGGTTGCAGTACGACGAACTCGTCGCCGCCGACACGAGCCAGCGTGTCACTCTCACGCAGCACTTTTGCCATTGCTGCGGCCGCCTTGATCAGCAGCTCGTCGCCCGCAGCGTGCCCGAATTGATCGTTGACTTGCTTGAAATCGTCGAAGTCGAGAAAGTGCAGCGCGAACGAGCGCTTGTAGCGGCGGGCTTGCAGCAGCGTTTGGTCAAGTCGATCGAGCAGCAAGGCGCGGTTCGGAAGTCCGGTGAGGGAATCCTGATGCGCCAAGTCGTTGAGGCGCTGGTACTGCAGATCGCGTTCGATCGCCGACGCGATCAGCGCGCCGATTGCCGCGATGTATTCTCGATCGGTCCCCTCGAGCGACATCCGCCGCGATTTGGTGGCGAAGCCTGCGACCCCGTACGGCTGGTCCGCCACGTGAAGCGCAACGGCCGCGAAACCGGTCCAGCTCTCGTGGCGCCGCGAGATGTCTTCGTTCCAGGGCGGCGCGGTCAGGTCGCTGACGACCAGCGGCTCATCCGTCGCAACGACCAGCCTGAGCAGCGTCTCTCCGAGCGGCGCTTCGGAGCGCGGTTCGAAACCCGGGTCGCCCACGCTGTGGTCGATGTTGACCATGCCGTCCCGCAAGCGTGCCACGTAGGCGAAGTCGGCGTTGAGCTGCACCATTCCGTCGCGCAGCGCGCGGTCGATGCGCTGGCGCGCCGTCGTACCGGTCGACGACGCTATCTGATACAAGTGCCGCATGCGCTCGCCGTCACGGATCAGCTGTGCTTCGTAGTGACGTTTCGCGGTCACGTCTTTGACCACGTTGAACGCGCCTTGCAGTACGCCGTCGACGCGGATCGGAATCGTCGTCCCTTCGACGGCTAACGCTCGCCCGTCGGGACGAACGACCGAGGTTTCATAATCGATCGCGCGGCCCTCGCGAATCGCATTGCGCAAGAACTCGAAACGCTGTGGATTATCGGGGTCGAAGAGTTCGGCGGTGGTCTTCCGGCTGTAATCATCGGCTGAGTGGCCTGTAAGCGATTCCGCGGCGCGGTTCACCATCTGGTAGCGGCCCTCGACGTCGACAACCGAAATCGAATCGGGGTGGCTTTCGAACAGCGAGAACAGCCGCTGCTGACTCTGATGCATCTCGCGTTCGAATTGCTTGCGCGGGGTCACGTCGCGCGCGATGCCGTACACGCCGACCATGACCCCATCGAGGTGCGCGGGCAACAGCAGAATCTCGACGTTCAGCTTCGTCCCGTTCGGCATCGAGAAGACGCTCTCGCCGGTCGTGGATTTTCCGGTCCGCACGACCTCGCCGAACTCGCGCTGCGCCATGGCGCGCTCTTGCGCATCCATATGCGACGAGAAGGTGCTGCCGGCGAGGTCGACGTCGCCCGAGAACGACCGCGCGATTTTGTTACCGCTGACGAGGGTTCCGTCGAGACGGTAAATAGCAATCGCATCCCACGATTGAAAATACAGATCGGGGATGCGGCGGAGCAATTCGACGAGCGACGCGAGTCCGGACTCGTCCGGGGTACTCACGGCCAACTTGGGCTACGGTCTACGGTAGGTACCTCGCTGGCGAAGGGTACCGCCGGGTGGAGGAGGATTCCTGGGATTCGTCGCCGCGCGCGGCTCGCTATGAAGCGATGGCTTGGTGCGCGCCGACGTCGTCCGTCGCCGCGAACGCCGGCGTGTCTCCGGTGATTTTCGGCGACAGCTGATCGGCGTTCTCGGTCACCCATTGCTGCAAAGCGTTCAATATCGGCAGCAGCGTGCGCCCAGAACGCGTCAGCGAGTACTCAACCCGCGGCGGCACTTCGGCATAAGCGATACGCCGGACGAGTCCGTCGGCTTCAAGGCTGCGCAACTGCCGCGCCATCACTTTGGGTGCGATCCCATCGAGCGACGCAAGCAGCTCACCGAAACGCAGGGTGCGGTTCTGGAGCGTGAGGATCAGCAGGATCTTCCACTTGTCGGCCACTGCCGCAACGGCGCGGTTGATCGCGCAGGTCAAGCGTGTCCCGGTGCTCATCGACGGCGCTTGGTGACAAAGAGGTACTTAGATGACATTCCGGTCACTACTATCTTTTCGTCCATTTGAGGCGTAGTATACCGCATGTGTCCGAATCCCGCAAACCCGATGCCCCGCTGCCGACCCTCTACCTCCCCCATGGGGGCGGTCCGTGCTTTTTCATGGAGTGGCCCGCCGGGCTAGCCGGCGCCTGGGATCCCCTGGCGGCCTGGCTGCGCGGGCTCGCCGCGTCGCTGCCCAGCGCGCCCAAGGCGATCGTGGTCGTTTCCGCTCACTGGGAAGCGCCGCGCCCGACCGTTACCGCCCGGCCCGATCCGCCGCTGATCTACGACTATTCGGGCTTCCCTCCGCACACCTACGAACTGCGCTACGCCGCGCCGGGCGCGCCGGCGATTGCCGCGCGCGTTCAGAGCTTACTTCGTGCCGCCGGCATTCCAGCGGCGGCCGACGAACAGCGCGGGTTCGATCACGGCGTGTTCGTCCCGTTCTTGCTCGTCGCGCCGAATGCCGACATCCCGATCGTGCAGCTCTCGCTCGTCGATGATCTCGACGCGGCGGCGCATATCGCCATCGGTCGCGCGCTGGAGCCGTTGCGGCACGAAGGCGTGCTGCTGGTCGGCAGCGGCATGAGCTACCACAATCTCGGCGCCTTCATGCGCCCGGGCGCTTCGCCGGGTGCCGAACCGTTCGACAACTGGCTGCACGAAACGCTGACCGCCGACGCCGGCGCGCGGCAGGCTCGTCTCGCGGCCTGGGACCAGGCTCCAGGCGCCCGGCTCGCTCATCCGCGTGAAGAACACCTGCTGCCGTTGATGGTCGCAGCCGGCGCCGCGCCGTCCGATCCGGGCGTGCGCACCTTTCACGATCGCATCTGGGGCACGCCCATCTCCGGGTATCAGTTCGGATAAAGTCCTCCCCGTCACCCAAAACCTCGCATCGAAAAGGAACTTCCCATCATGACCGCTACCGCAACGACGCGTACGTACGCGATCGATTCCGCCCACTCGAGCGTGCACTTTTCCGTGCGCCACCTGATGATTTCGAAGGTTCGCGGGACCTTCGATAAGCTTTCGGGCACGATCGGACTGCCTGCCGGCAGCAACATTCCCACCGCGATCGATGTGACGGTTGACGCCGCGTCGATCGGTACGCGCGAGCCGCAGCGCGACACGCATCTCCGTTCGGCCGATTTCCTCGACGTCGAACATTACCCCACCCTGAACTTCGTCAGCACCTCCGTTACGCCGAAGGGCGGCGACGATTTCGTCGTCACGGGGCAGCTCGAAATCCACGGAACCAAACGCGAAGTCACGCTCAAGGGCAGCGTGAGCGGTGCCGGCAAAGACCCCTGGGGCAACGACCGCGTTGGCTACGAGGCCACGGCCAAAATCAACCGCAAGGACTTCGGCCTGACCTGGAACCAGGCACTCGAAGCCGGCGGCGTGGCGATCGGCGACGAACTCGATATTACCATCGACGTCGAAGCGATTCCGGCCCCGCCGGCAGCAGCCTAAAAGGCCGGACCGTTCGCCCGCGCGTCAATCGCGGTGCTGTCGCGCTCAGTCGTCTTCGGGCGTCGTGAAGCGCGCCAGCGCCTCGATGGCGGGCACGAAATAGTACGCGCCGCTCAGCGGCGTGGTGTAGCGCGTCAGGGCATCGCGCGGCCCCCCGTCGAGACCGGCCATCTGCTCGAGCATGCGCTGCATCCGCAGCTGATCGGCGCTGAAGCCGACGAAGAGCGTGCCGTGATCGCTGACGTCCCCATAGGGGACGTTGCGGCGGAAAATATCGAACTCGCGCCCGTCGCGCACGACCGTGGTTCGCGACACGTGCGAATCGGCCGGCATCGCGGCGCCGGTCAGTTCGATACTGTCCGGTTTCGTGCGCCCGATGACGCGCTCTTGGGCGGCGTCGGGAAGCGCGAAGAAGGCGTCCGCGTCGTGACGCCACTGCTGAAAGAGCAGCACGCTGCCGCCGGCGCCCGGCGCGTCGTCACCGATCAGCACGATCGCCGGTGCTTGGTAGAGGTTCGGGTTCTTTGTCCCATCCTCGAAACCGGTCAGATCGCGGCTGTGGTGGTACGACCAGCCGGTACACTCGCGGGTCAGCGTCGCAATTGGACCCAAGGCGTCGCGCGTGGCCACCCCGAGATCGAACACCATGTCGTACGCGGCCGCGGCGAACCACACGAACAGGTCGGCTTGCGTCGCCGGCATCGTGTACCCGTCGGCACCAACCAGCGGCGCGTTGAAGCCGGTGACCCCCGGCGGTGCACCGGCCGGATCGACCCGCTGCCACAGCTCGGGCCGAAAGCCCACGACGAGGTTCACCCCGCCGACGGTTGTGTGCGGCGGCCGCAGATCGGCGACCGCGCGTACCAGCGCCTTAGCGTCCCCGCCCGGCTGCAGGGTGTATTCGAAAAATCCATGCGCGGCGTCACCCAGCGCGAAGATTCCCGTCTGTCCCGTCACGCTCGTCCCTTTAGGGTGACGCGCCCAGCCACGGCAATGCGCAGATGCACCGGCGAACTCACGGGCGCTCGCTTCGCCAGCAGATACAACTCTCCCGGGACGCCGCAACGTCCCCGACACGCGTGCGCTCCGCGCTTCGCTTAGAAGTGGAACCAGGCCGCGCCGTTCCAGCGCCGATGCGCGAACCAGCGGCCGTGCCGGTAGTAGCCGTGTCCGACGTGTACGGCTACGCCGCCGCCGTATACGCCGACACCGACGCCCAACTGCGCGGCGCTTGCCGCCAACGGCACTGAATGGAGTTCACCTGCCTGCGGCGCGGCCGCGACGTTATAGAATGCCCTTGTATTTTATGCAGGTGCGCGTTGACGTGCGCGGATTACCGAAAACGCTAAGACGCCTCTAACAGGCGTGCCGTCAACGCGAGGCGGCTTTGTGTGATTGTAAGGCCAATGCAACACGGCGCACGTCACGCCAATGTTTGTCATGTTGACACGCTTGACTTTCTTTCAAATGGCTGTAGGATAGGGGTCATGCTGTCAACGCAGAGCAGAACCGCGCACGCGACATCGATGCTAGGAGCGATCCTCCCGGTCTTTATCGTCGCGCGTTATCGGCACCCAGAGATCGCGTCGACGTCGAGCGGTTGGGTCAACCGCGAGGGCAGCACGTAGGCTTTTTTGCTCGTACTCCGAGCGTCATGTTGACGTACGAAGGGGACCGGCAAAACGCCGGTCCCCTTCTCGTTTCATTCCTGAAGGCCGGTAGCGTAACGGGAACGTGCGCGTCTCCAAAACGCGCGTCGCGGGTTCGACTCCTGCCCGGTCTGCCATGGTGGTCGATGCTGAAGCGGTCGAGGCATCTGCTTGTGGAGCAGTTTTCAGAGGGTTCGAGTCCCTCCGATCACCCAATCACCTTCCGAATTCACGAAAACCGTGTTCCTTGAAAACTGAAAAGCGTTCAACAAAGCCTGCGATCGCGGCCCGCCGACGACATCGTTCGTCGCGGCGTGCCCCGATCGCAAAATGGAACGATGGCCGAAGGGTAAGGCACCGCATTGCTAATGCGGCGAGGCCCGTGGAGGGCTGTGTGTGTTCGATTCACACTCGTTCCTCATCGGGAGTTAGCTGAGACGGTCTAGCGACGCGCCGAAAACGCGTAGACGGGGATTCGAGCACCCCACTCCCGGCCATCGGATTCTCGCGCCTATAGCTCAGCCTGAAGAGAGTGCCGCACTACGAACGCGGAGGCCAGTGGTTTGAATCCACTTAGGCGCACCATGGGGACGTCGTTCAACGGCAGGACCGCTGTTTTGCAAGCAGCTGATTTCAGTTCGATTCTGAGCGTCTCCACCAGTGCCGGGCAGCATGAGCGGTCATGCGCCTCGCCGTTAACGAGGACGATGCTGGTTCGAATCCAGCTCCGGCAGCGACGCGCGCGTGACGAAACGGTAGACGAGATCGCCTCAAAAGCGATCGCCGGCGACGGCGTGGTGGTTCGACTCCACCCGCGCGCACCAATCCGGGGGTACGCAGCGTACCCCGCACCTTCCCGCGAGTGGGGGAATCGGCAGACCCGGCGGTCTCAGAAGCCGCCGCCGTAGGGCATCCGCGTTCAAGTCGCGGCTCGCGGACCACCGGCCCGTGGTGGAAACAGGCAGACACGCCGGGCCGACCAGATCACGTGCGGATATGCAAATTGGCTGAAGCAGGCGCGCCGTAAACGCGTCGCGCCCCGGCGCCGTTGGGAGTTCGAGTCTCTCTCCGCACACCGTGACAAACCGGCGTAGCACAGTGGCAAGTGCGCGGGTCTCATACGCCCTCGACATCGGTTCGAGTCCGATCGCCGGCACCAACTCTCGAGATGTAGCTCAGTTGCGAAGAGCGCGCGCCTCGGGTGCGCGAGGCCCTGGGTTCGAATCCCAGCATCTCGACCATGACCTTAGGCGCGCGAAGCTGACGTGGAATAGCGGCTGCCCTTTAAGCAGCAGACGCGGCGTTCGAATCGCCGGGCGCGCATACGGCCGGGGAAGACCGGCCACATCGATCCGGGATAGGCGAAGTTGGCAGAGCCGGCGGGCCTTGACCCCGCGTCATTCGTGGTTCGAGTCCACGTCCCGGAACCAGACCGCGAACGCGCGGCGTCACCACTGCCGATCTAGCTCAACGGCAGAGCTGCGGATCCGTAACCGCAGATGGCAGTTCGATTCTGCCGATCGGCTCACGCGCCCGTAGCTCAACGGACAGAGTTCTTGGTTTCGACCCAAGCGGTTGGGGGTTCAACTCCCTCCGGGCGCTCCAATCGACAACGTGGCGAACGCCTTTTGACCCTGGAGGGGTAGCCTCAACGGTAAGGCATCGGTCCTGAAAACCGACGAGCGGCGCAAGTCGTGTGCGGGTTCAACTCCACGCCCCCTCCGCCAGTTCTCACGAGGCCCTCCGTGCGGGCCAAACATTTCGGGTTATCGCTACGAACGCGAAGGTCGGCGGTTCGAATCCGCCCGCGCATTCGTGCGCGTAGCTCAGTTGGTAGAGCGTCGGCGAGCTTCGGCTCGCGCCCCGGAATACACCTATGTCTGCACGACCACGTCGGCCGCGGGCCGATAGCATCGGGTTATTCGGAGGCTAGTGGTTCGAACCCACGTGTGGGCCGTTCATCGCGAACGTCTCGCAGCCAGTCCCGGCGCGCCACTTGTCCGCGGCATCCATTCTTCGGCAGGGCCGAACGTCGACGGTTATCTCTCCACCTAGGGAGTCGGGGCCGAGAATCCCGGGCGCGTTGCGCTTCCCGCTCCGTCGGCAGACACTTGCCCTGCCGTTCACTTCCACTCGTTCGATCAGCCTCATGAAAGGAGGTACGAATTCCATGGAACTCTTCCGTAAAATCTTTCGCGGGCGCGCGTCGGGTACGTCCCAACTCGCGGCGCAAGCCGGTCGCGATCAAGTCACGAACAGCGCCGGCGGTTTCGTCTACGCGCTCGAACCGATGGATCGCGTCGATCGTTTTCTGATCCTCGGATCGGAAGGCGGAACGTATTACGCGACCGAGCGCGCGCTGACGCTCGAGGGCGCCCTGCACCTTGCGACGATGGTTCGCGAGAATGGCATGGCGGTCGTCGAGCGCGTCATCGCGATCTCGGAAGCCGCACGTGCGCCGAAGGTCGCTCCGGCGATCTTCGCGCTCGCAATGTGCGCCGGCTTCGGCGACGAGGCGACGCGCCGGCTCGCGCTGGGCCGCGGACTGCAGGCGGTCTGCCGAACGGGTTCGCACCTCCTGCTGTTCGCGTCATACGTCGAGCAGTTCCGAGGTTGGGGACGCGGTCTGCGCTCGGCCGTCCGCGCGTGGTACGAAAACAAGCCGGTGGGCCAACTGGCGTACCAGTTCGTCAAGTACCAGAACCGCTTCGGCTTCACGCACCGCGACCTGATGCGCCTGGCGCATCCGGTCGCATCGGATGAAGCGCGTGCGGCGCTCTATGCCTGGGTCGTGCGCGGCACGGTCCCGGCCGACGCCCCGGAACTCGGACTCGTCCGGGCGTTCGAGGCGGCGAAGGGCCTCGCCGACGCCGACCTGGAGTCTTTCGTTGCGCTCGTGCGCGACGCGAAGCTTCCGCGCGAAGCGATTCCGTCCGCCTGGCTGCGGGAGCCGGACGTGTGGGAGGCGCTGCTGGAAACGATGCCGTTGACGGCCTTGATCCGCAACCTCGCGACGATGACGCGTGTGGGGCTCCTCACGCCGAAGTCGGCTGCGACGCGGCTCGTGATCGAGCGGCTGCACGACGCCGAGCGCCTGTGCAAGGCGCGCGTGCACCCGATCGCCGTCCTGTCGGCACTGGAAACGTATCGCGCGGGCCGCGGAGCGCGCGGCAGCGGTACGTGGAAGCCGGTCGACGAGGTCGTCGAGGCGCTCGACGATGCGTTCTACAGCGCCTTCTCGGCGGCAGAGCCGTCGGGTGCGCGCACGCTGATCGGTCTCGACGTGTCGGGATCGATGAGCACGGGAACGCTGGCCGGCGTCCCGGGACTCACGCCGCGGGTCGCCGCGGTCGCCATGGCGATGACGCACGTGCGCAGCGAAGCGCACGCTGACGTCATGGCGTTCTCCGATCGGTTCGTTCCGCTTGCGGTCAGCCGAACGGAGCGGCTGGGCGAGGTCATGCGCCGAACGGAGAACCTCCCGTTCGAACGCACGGACTGCGCGCTGCCGATGCTCTACGCGCTCGAGCGACGTCTGGCGATCGACACGTTCGTCGTCTACACGGACAACGAAACGTGGGCGGGGACCATCCACCCGGATGAAGCGCTGCGGCGCTATCGCGAGCGGACGGGCCTCTGGGCGAAGCTCGTGGTCGTCGGTATGACGTCGACCGGCTTCACCATCGCCGACCCGAACGACCCGGGCATGCTCGACGTCGTCGGCTTCGACGCGGCGGCGCCGGCACTGGTCGCGGACTTCTCCAAGCCCGCGGCGGCATGATGGGCGGCTGCGGTATCAAGCGATACCGCAGCCTCCATCAGATCCCCCATTTGCGTACGAAGCGTTCCGACCAAACCGCGGGTCGCCAAGCGGCCAAGGCATCCGGCCTACACCCGGACACGCGTGGGTTCGAGTCCCACCCTGCGGACCACCCCGTGCCTGTAGCTCAGTCGATGAGAGCGTCTCGTTGCCAATGAGGAGACACGCGTTTGAATCGCGTCAGGCACTCCAGAAATCCCAGGTTCGATTCCCGGCGCTCGCTCCACTTTTCGCCCCCGCTCCGCCGGCAGCGCGCTGCACAGGAGCGTGCCGAGGCACTCCCAAAGCGTGCCGCATGTCACGCATGAACGACGTCGGCGGGATGCACGGCTTCGGCGCAATCGATACCGAAGACGCCGGGGCGACCTTCCACCACGAGTGGGAAGCCCGCGTTTTTGCGATCAACCGCCTGCTCTTGAAAGCCGGCATCTACAACCTCGACGAGTTCCGCGACGCGATCGAGCGCATGGAGCCCGCGGACTATCTCGATGCCTCATATTACGAACGCTGGTTAGCCGGCGTCGAACGTCTGCTGGTCGAAAAAGGGATCACGGACAATGTTTGAAGTCGGTGAATATGTGCGGACACGCGTCATGAACCCGGACGGACATACGCGCATTCCCGCGTACTTGCGGGGCCGTCCGTGCCGCATCCTCAACTGCGCCGGAACGTTCCTGTTCAGTGATGCCCGCGCGAATGGCAAACCCGATGTCGTGCAGTCTCTCTATACCGTCCTGTTCGCTGCGCGCGACGTGTGGGGCGCCGATGCGGATGGCACGACGAGCCTTGTGGCCGATCTGTTCGAGAGCTATTTGGAAAAGCGTACGTGAGCCACTCCCACGAGCACGACCATGAAGCGAGCGCCGCAATCTCGAACCGTGTGAAACACTTGATCGGGACGCTTGAACGCCGCGGGATCCTGACTGAAAGCCAAGTCGATGCCACGATTCATAGCTTCCTCAGCAAGGCTCGTCCCGCGAACGGTTTTCGTGTGGTCGCGCGGGCATGGGTGGATGGGGAGTTCAAACAACGGCTGCTGACGGATGCTACATCTGCCGTGGGCGAACTCGGTGTTGACCTTAGTCATTGGGCACCGGTACGGATTCGCGCCGTCGAGAACACGCACGCACTGCACAACGTCATCGTGTGTACGCTGTGTTCGTGCTACCCGCTGTCGTTGCTCGGACCTTCGCCGACGTGGTACAAGAGCGAGGCTTATCGCTCCAGAGTCGTTCGCGACCCGCGAAGTGTCCTTGATGAATTCGGCGTGCGCCTCGCACCGGACAAAGAAGTGCGCGTGTGGGATTCGACGTCCGAACTCCGCTATTTCGTAGTCCCGGAACGCCCGGCCGGAACCGGCAGCCTAAGCGAAGCGGAACTCGGGGAACTGGTGACCACGAACGGATTGATCGGAACGGCCTTGGTGTAAGGCACCTCGTGTCCGCCCTTCCGGCCTCGGCTAGGAGTCCGACCGCCGGATAAAACCCCAACGGAGCTTCGGCGCCAAGCCAAGACGCGTCGATCGAATGAAGGCCCTGTGGGAGTGCCGAACAACCGCAATGGTGTAGGCACGACTTCGGAGGGACGAACATGAGCGCGACGACGGAAACCGCCATCCTTGCCGGGGGCTGCTTTTGGGGAGTCCAAGACCTGGTTCGCAAATTGCCGGGCGTTTTGTCCACGCGCGTCGGTTATAGCGGCGGCGACGTCCCGAATGCGACCTACCGCAATCACGGTACGCACGCCGAGGCGATTGAGATCGTGTTCGATCCCAGCCAGATCAGCTATCGCACGCTGCTCGAGTTCTTCTTTCAGATCCACGATCCGACGACCCTGAACCGCCAAGGCAACGACCGCGGCCTCAGCTACCGTACGGCGATCTACTACACGTCGGACGAGCAGCGCCGCGTTGCCGAAGACACGATCGCCGACGTGAACGCGTCCGGTATCTGGCCCGGCAAGGTGGTCACCGAGGTGGCGCCGGCGTCAGCGTTCTGGGAAGCCGAGCCCGAACATCAAGACTACCTCGAGCGCATCCCCAACGGCTACACCTGCCACTTCGTGCGCCCGAACTGGAAGCTCCCACAACGCGCAGGTACCCACTCCAGCTGACCGTTCTTTCCGCACATCACGCGACGCATGTCGCGCCACGTGGATAGGCCCTTGTAGCAACCTGAGACTACAGCGGAGCGCGAAATGACTGATTCGATGACGCCCGACGGTTTCTGCCGATGATTGCCGTTCTTGGAGTCGGCATTATGGGGTCGGCGCTCGCGCACGATGCTGCTCGTGCTGGGCTGCCGACTATTGCGTGGGATCGGGACCCACGGCACGGCGCATCGTTAACTGGTGACAATCTCAGCTTTGCCACGAGCCTCATGGACGCCGTACGGAGCGCCGACGTCGTCGTGACCATGGTCCCCGACGCCGATGCCGTCATGAACGTCATGCAAGATCTCGGCGCATTTGCAGCAATGAAGAGCGGCGCCGCCTGGGTTCAGATGGCGACGGTTGGAATCGATGGCATTGAGCGCGCCCTCCGCCTCGCGCAAACGCGTCCCGAGATTGCGTTTGTCGATGCCCCCGTTTCCGGCAGCCGCGGCCCGGCCGAAGCCGGCAAACTCGTCCGCCGTGGGCGCTTCAAAAGCTCCACAAGATCATTGACAAGAGCTTCAAGGAAACCGAGTTCCCATTACAGTGGGCTGAGAAGGACGTGATGCTCGCACTGTCGGCCGCCGGTAAGGCGAGCGCCCAGCTTCCGGTATTGAAAGAGATCGCAGACGTCTGGGCCGGCGCGACGAGTGAGTTCGGATCCTACGATTTGAGTGCCGTCTACCTCGCCCTGCGGCGATAACATGAATACACTGCGCGGCGCGCTGCGCACATTGGCCGCGCTCGTGGTCTGGTTCGGCGCGCTAAGCGCCCAAGGCAACGCGGCGCCGGCGAACTTTGGGATTGCGCCCGATGCCCGGAATGTGCCGGGCGTCGTCATCGTCGATCCCGGCGCGGGCCGCACCTCATCCACAAGCAGCATCCTCGCCCGGCGCCTCGTTCGGGCCGGGTATGCGACCCTCATCGTGACGCACGATCCGCTCGGCGCCGCCGTGACCTTGAGGCGGCAATCGGCAGTGCGCAGCGACGACATCTCGGTCGTTGGCTACGGTGACGCCGCTTCGGCCGTCCTCGCGGCACTTGCCGAACGATACGACCAAGATGTGGCCCAACCGCCGGCGTTCCGTTCTGCAATCGCTTTCAGCCNNCTTTCAGCCCGAATTGCGCCCGCCACTACGGTGACTGGCTCGGGTATTCGCTCGCAACTCATAGAGGGTCGGGATCAACCGGCGCGCCGCACGGAGGCGATGCGGCAACGGCAGGGCTGTATCGCACCCCCACGCCGCTCTTGATCGTGAATGGACGAGCGCCGTGCAGCGATTTGGCTCACGACTCATTCACGCACGAATATTTCGTCGAGGCCTCGAACGACGATACGTTCGCCGGCACGCTAGCGTTTCTCGCCGACTACTCGCGGTATTCGGTCGTCTCGTTCCCGTCGACGCAGACCGGCACGACGTTGGTGGGCGAACTCACGCGTCCCAGCAACCATGCGAGCGTACCCGCAATCATCATTTCCCCCGGGACGGCCGGCATCGAAGGTTTTTCGTTTTGGGAACGGCCGTGGGCGCGGCGCCTGCGCGATCTCGGGTATGCGTCGCTCATCGTCGACAGCTACATGTCGCGTCACTCATCGTGGAAGAATCACTGGCGGATCGATCCGCGCACGGTAAAGTCGCGTGATCTGCTCGACGCGCAAACGTACCTTGCCGCCCAGTCCTTCGCGCGGGCGGGATCGATCGGATTGCTCGGGCGTTCCAGCGGAGGAACGGCGATTCTCGCGGCAATCGTCGATAACGTGCATGCGCCGTTTGCCGTCGCCGTTGCCGACTACGGCTATTGTCAGCTCGCGTACGGCGCGTGGCCCGGCGGTACACCGGCACCAAGCGCGTCGATCGCCTACCGCACGAACGTGCCGTTGTTGATCCAAGTCGGCGCGAACGATACCACCGTTTCCCCGGCGGCGTGCAAGGCGCTGGTCGCGAGCGCGCACGACGCCGGCGTTCCCATCGAACTCGTCGTGTATCCAAACGTGGGCCACCGATTCGATGCCGGCGTTATTGAAACGCCGCCCGCGACGGTGCAAGCCTCGGTGCAACGCATCACCGCGTTCATCGAAGCGCACCTACCGCCATAGCGGCAGCCGCACGATGCGGCTAGAGGTTCGGAGCACAGGATGTGCGACCGGCCGTAGGCCGGCCGAACCGTTTACATCTTGTAGCTGTGCAGGCCGCTGATCCAGATGT
>PMOG01000001.1 GCA_003161555.1 Vulcanimicrobiota bacterium
TGGGACAACAGCAGCCTTTTTGCGGCGCTTTGCTGCGCGGTGTAACCAACCGCAGAAGGCTTTGCGTGCAGCCTTCCATTCGGTACATCACCCTCGGGCAAAGCAAAATCGTGAACGAGCATCGAACAGTTCTTGGCAAGCGCGATGAACGATGCGGTCGACGCGGAGATGTCACCCGAAAAGACGACCGACTCGGCGCCGCAGTCGACGCGAAATGCCACCGAAGGCATCATTCCGTGCGGGACGGCAACCGCGTAGATGGACACGTCGAGATCTTCGAGTGCTCGATCGACGGGAATACTGTAGATCGCCAGCTCGGAGACATCACTCGGCGTGTCGCGTACGGTGATCCCGAAACCCTCGAACGTGTTCATATAGCGCCAGGCCCCGCGGGGTCCGAACAACAGGCGAACGAACTCGCTCGCCCCCGGCTGACGCGAAGCGTTTTCAGGGGCCGCGTCATTACCGGGGCGACCAGTTGGGCCGGTTATGGCGATCGGTCTCTTGCGATCGCCCATATAGAGGTCCATGATGACCGCCGGTAAGTCCGACGTATGATCGATGTGCAAGTGGGTCAGCAGAATCTGCTCGAGGGACGAAATGTCGAGGCCGCTTTGCCCAATGCGTTCGAAGCTTCCACCGCCCGCATCGACGAGAAGCCGCGGCTTCTCGTCGATGGAGAGCACGTACCCGGCAGAGACACGCCTTCGACTCGCGACCGGGCCGCCGCTCCCGAGCACGGTGAGCGATAACCTCGAGCTCAAGAGGCGTAACCGTCGACGTCGATGACGGCTTGGGCAAATGCCCGCGGGGCTTCCTGCGGAATGTTGTGGCCGGCGCCGCCGGTGATGAGCCGGTAGTCATACTTGCCGGCGAACTTGTTGCGATAGGCCGTGCTGGGCGCGTGGATAGCCCCGTTGGAGTCGCCTTCCATGGTGATGGCCGGCACGGTGACGACAGGAAGCGCGGCCAGCCGCTTTTCGAGGTCGTCATATTTCCGCTCACCGTCCGCTAGGCCGAGCCGCCAGCGATAATCGTGCATCACGATGCCAACGTGGTCCGGGTTGTTGAAGGACGCTGCTGTGCGGTTGTACGTGGCATCGTCGAAATTCCACTTCGGCGAAGCCTGGTGCCAGATGAACTTATTGAACTCGTCGAGGTATTTCGCATAGCCGGCCTTGCCGACTTCAGTGGCGAAATAGTACTGGTACCAAAATGCAGATGCAGCCTGGGGCGGCAACGGTGTCTGGTTGCCCGCAGGGCTGCTAATCAGATAGCCGCTGACGGAAACGATTGCCTTGCAGCGTTCCGGCCATAGTACTGCCATGACGTCCGCTGTGCGCGCGCCCCAGTCAAAGCCGGCGACGGTGGCTTTCTGAATTTTGAGCGCGTCCATCAACGCAATCATGTCGAGGGCGACGGCCGATTGCTGGGCGTTGCGGAACGTGTCGCTCGAAAGAAAGCTCGTCGTGCCGTATCCGCGCAGATATGGAACGATGACCCTATAGCCGGCCGCCGCCAGTATCGGCGCGACGTCAACGTAGCTATAAATATCGTAGGGCCAGCCGTGCAGCAGAATCACGGCCTGACCATCGGCCGGGCCGGCTTCGGCGTATCCGACATTCAGCAGGCCTGCATTGATCTGCTTCAGTGAGGCAAACGACGTGTGCGTCCCCGCCGTGGTAGTAGGAACGTTTGCAGCGAGTACTTTGCGGACTTGTGCGCCGGCGGAGCCCATTGTCATCAACTGGGCACCGGTGAGGGCCATCCCGGCATTGCGCAAGAAACCGAGGCGATCGAATGTATTCTTTTCGGGCATTTCATCTCTCCGATTTGGCTGGAGGCTCCTGGGCCTTCGAAGGGATGCTAGCGTGATGTCGACCAGCGCTCACAGCGACAGTCGATACAGTAACCCGGACAGTTGAAGAGCTAGGCTGCGGGTTCCAAGTCGAGCGCGGCGCGCGCCTGGACCAGGGCCTCCTCTTCCGTGAGCCGAGCTCCTTCTGCGGTTGCCGACGCAATGGCGGCCTCGCTCAGTTGCCGGGCGAGACTCGAGCGGAGAAGGTCGTCCGCGTCTTGTCGCACGCGGCCTCGGCGGAAACCGGCGCCTTCCTCGCGGGCCTGCACGAAGCCCATGATCCTCGCCGCAGCTACAGGATTCCCCCGGAGCGCCGCGACACCGGCGGCGTACTCACAAGCATAGTTGAAGGACAGGTCGTGCTGACGCGCGTGGTCGAGCAGTTCCCTTGCGGACTCCGAGGCTCCGTCGACGTCGCCCAGCAGAAGCCGCAGACCTCCGATGATCCTTAAGGCCTGCTGCGCTACGAACGGCACCGAGCCATGTTCGCTCGTCATCATGTTCTCGGCAATCTCGAGTGCCCGCTGCACGTTCCCGGCGGCGTATTCGACCTGCGACAATCTCGGCCAGCATTCAGAGATCACGAAGTAGCGATGTGCCAGGGGTTGCGCAAGCGCCTCCGCGGCCAAAAGATCCGCCCGCGCATCGTCATATCGACCCTGCAACCTGCGCAGCGTGGACCTGCTGACGAGCAGTCGGGCATGCAGCATCGGTGATAGCGTGGGCTCCGTCGCGAGCACCTCGAACGCGCGCTCGGCCCAGCGCTCGGCCTCGGCGAACTTCCCGTGCCAAGCGTAGGCGGCGACCAGAACCGTGTCAAAGTCGACAAGTTCGCGCGGGTCGCCGATCCGATCGAAAAGCGGGACCGCCCGCTCGATGAGGGCGAGTGTTGCCGTTTCGAAGAGCGTGCCGGCAGCAAGGTTCCGTATGAGACGCGCGACCACGGCAGGGTGATGCGCTTCGTCGATGCGCTCGAGTGCCTTTTCAGTCCAACGGCGGCCTTCCCGCCTGCCGCCCACTCCCTCCCAAACGCTGCTGCAGCTTGCTACGATGCGTCCAGCAAGGCTCCCATCATCATGGGACGCGGCGTTGAGCGACCAGGTGATGGCAGAACGTATGTTGTCGATCTCCGGTAAGAGCCGCGCTGTTGCCTCAGGCTGCGGTAACTCATAATCATGATACGTTTCTTCGGCGAATGATGCTAACCACTGCGCGAGGCGCCTGGCTGCGGCCGTCTCGCCGGTTTCGCGGAGCTGCTTTAGACCGAAAGATCGAACCGAATCGAGCAATCGGTAACGCACGCCTTCCCGAACGTGCTCGAGCTGCACCAACGACTTGTTCACGAGCGAGGACAAGGCCGGTAAGATCGACGTAGGCTCGAGGGAATCGTTTGCGCACACCACCTCAGCCGCGTCGAGCGTAAACCCGCCGGCAAAGATCGAGGCGTTACACAAGAGCTCGCGTTCTTCGGGCGTTAGCAGGTCGAAGCTCCACCGAATCGTTGCCGTCGTAGTCTGCTGACGCGCCGGCAGATCTCGGCGACGTGCTGGAATACTAAGATGGTCGTCTAAACGGGCTTCCAATGCGTGAAGCCCCATGACGGGAAGTTGGGCAGCGGCGAGCTCGATCGCTAGCGGGATGCCGTCCAGGCGTCGAACGATTTTGACGACTGCGTCCAGGCTTGCTCCATCGAAAACGGCGCGCGGGTCGGCGGCTTCGGCTCGCTGCAGGAATAAGTCCACCGCCGGGTACTCGCAAGCATCGTCAAGACGTTCGGGTGCGTTCTCTGGAAGCGGCAACGGGGGTAGCCGATAGACGAATTCTCCGGCGATATTGAGCGGCTCGCGGCTGGTGGCGAGGATTGTAATCTGCGGACACAGCGCCAAAATCGTATCTGCGGCCCCTGATACCTCGGCGACAAGATGTTCGCAATTGTCGAAGACCAGCAGCATGCGGCGCTTTGCAAGTGCACCCGCGAGGTCCGAGATCGTCTCGGCGCCTTCGGGAAGCGGCGGTCGAATTGTCGAGGCCATTTTCGACGCGATGAATGCGCCGTCCGTAAGTGGAGCGAGATCGACGAACCAAGCTTCCGTCCAAGGAGCCGGCACGACCCGGTTTAGGACCTCGAGAGCTGCGCGAGTCTTTCCAATTCCGCCGAAGCCGGTCACCGTGACCAACCGTGATTTCGCAAAGAGCTTGATGATATGCGCAACGTCGGGGTCGCGCCCTACAAATGAGGTACGTGGTTGGGGGACGTGCTGAAAGTCATCCGCCTTTGTGGAGTAGACTCGCCCACCCCGACGTGCCGCCTCCAACGCGCTTGCATCTTCTCCGCTTAAGCCCAGCCCCTTCGCCAGGAGAGAAACGGTACTCCGGTACGGCGTTCGCCGGACACCTCGCTCCAAGGCGCCTACCGCCGCCGCGCTGATCCCGGCTCGTTCAGCCAGCAGCTCCTGCGAGACCGCCGCGCGAGTGCGATATTCCCTGAGCAGGTCGCCGAATGCGATCACACCCGGCGCCAAATCACCGACGGGGTTTGAACGCTCGACCGGAGGCTTTGACATGAATGCTGGTTTCCTGAAGGGCGCCGTCGCCACCACCCAAGGGTAGCACGAGTGCAATCTCGGGTAAACGGGCGAGCTTTCGGCAGAGGGGGAGCGCGAATGCCTCCCTACGTGTTGTCGCGCGCTGTAGTGTTTCCGAAGAAGTCCGGCACCGGACTGCACACTACCTGAAACGAGGCAAAACATGATTCGCTCCATTTCCGTTGCGGCATTCGCGGCACTCATCGCCGTCGCCGCGCAACCCGCGCTCGCGGAGACGACACACGACCAGAACGCGACGGCGGTTTCGGCGACGACCGCCCCCGCACAGTCCGTCGTCTCCCAGGCCGCGACCACTGCCGCGGTATCGAACGCTCCCGTGCAGCGCGCCCATCGCGCCGCTCGAATCCCCGGGACGTTCAACGAAACGCCTGAGGCGTTCGCCGAACACTCGGCCCAGCAAGTGCACGTCTTGTCGCCGTCCCTGTCCGGCGACGGCGGTGGTTAGATCGATCACCGCCGCGATCAACCCCAGGGCGATGCTCTTGGCGTTTGCGGCAGGCAGCGCGCTCCTGCTCGGTAGGCAAATGCCGACGAACGCGCAGACCACCGCGCTGAGCCCGGAAGAAGCGTCGGCGCGGTGGGTCTGCCGGCAAAGCGGCGACACCCTCACGCACAATGCAGCCATGAACGACGCTCAGCACACCCTGCTGACGTGCATGCCGCTACACATCGAGGCACGGATGAGCGACAACACGATAGTGCGGATTGGAAACGCCCGGTCAGATCCTGCTACCGGACCTGACCTCTCACACGCGCTGAGTGCCGATCAAATCAACGATGCTTGGCTGCGCTTCGTCATGACGCAGCTTCATTACACGCCGCTCACGGGTGGCGGCTAGGGCATCGTCGCGTCGGCGATCGGATCGACGTCGAGGACAGCGAGCGCTCCGGCGCTTGCTTCTTCGACGTTACACGTTATGCGGTCTGTCGCATGCGCCCTCGGCGTTCGGTACGCGGCAGCCGGCTAACTGTATGGCCAAGTGTATAGATCGTCCGTGGAGCGCGATCCGGGTCTGATCTACGATGTCGCCACACCCCTCGTGACATCGGAAAGTACTCGCTCATGCTGAACGTTGAAGTCGATCTTCACGAAGCCGAGGACCTCGAGCGGCGCCGCCAGCTGCGGGCCTTCCTCATGCTGTGCCGTTCTCGTCTCATACCGGGTGAATTGGGCCTGCCCCGCACGACGCGCCGCCGTGTTGAAGGCTTGCGGCGCGGCGAGGTCGCTGAGCTCATCGGCGTGAGCGTCGACTGGTATCGCTCCCTCGAGAGCGGGCGACCCATAAGGGTGTCGTCGCAATTACTGTCGCGCTTGGCCGGGGCGTTGCGGCTCAGCACATCGCAGCAGCTGATGCTGTTTCGATTGTCGGTTCCGGAACTCTATCGGCTCGACGTTTCGGCTTAGCTCCAATCCAAACACGACCCCGGAGGCAACCTCATGGACGCACTTTGCCATAGCCGCGAAGAGATCGAACGCATGGCCTCACGTCTGCCTTGCGTTCCCACCGACAACATCGATGCGTTGATCGATCTTGGCTTCGAACGGATGTACCCGCACGTTATATCAGGATACGAGAGCCGCCTGTGGATACGATCGGTCGAGCACGGCTACGGCGGGTCGATCGGCGCCGGCCGCAAGCTGATCGTTCAGCGCGCCTATCTCGACGGGCCCGCCGGTAAGGTCCGCACGCGATGAGACATCAGCGCCATGCTCGCCGCGGCATGTACCGGGTAGTCACACTTACTCCGTCCGCGACGACCGCGACGATACAATCGGCGAGCAAAGCCGACCAATTCGAACGCGAACAAGCATCGTGACAAGGAGAAACCCGCCAATGGGAACTCGCGACGGTTCTACCTCGATCAACTATTCGCATCGGTTAAAGCGCGTTTCCGGTCTCGTCTTCATTACGGGAGCCCTGGCCGTTGCGCTGGGTTGGGAGACGCAGGTGTTCGCAAAACTCCACGTAGAGAAATCGAACTTCGCGACAGGGGCCGCCGCCGAAACAGGGGCGCCTCTCGGCGAGCACGGGAGCATGCCGGACCTCGCCAACCTCGTGCGATCCGAGAACACCGCCTGGCTCAACTCGGCTCCGCTGAGCAGCGAATCGCTGCGCGGCAAGGTGGTCCTCGTAGACTTCTGGACCTACTCTTGCATCAATAGTCTGCGGAACATTCCATACGTACAGAGCTGGGCAGCAAAGTACCGGGACGCCGGCTTGGTGGTGATCGGCGTCCACACGCCCGAGTTCGGGTTCGAGAAGGGTCCAGCGAACGTCGCCCAGGCGCTGCGGGACCTGAACGTCACGTACCCGGTCGCCATCGACAGCAGCTATGCGATCTGGCAGGCGTTCGGCAACGAATACTGGCCCGCCGACTACGTCGTCGACGGAAAAGGCCGCATTCGGTACCAGCACTTCGGTGAGGGCGACTACGGCGAGTCCGAGCGCGTCATCCAGCAGCTGCTGCGGGAAAACGGTGCCGGCGGCATTGCGGCGGGCACCGTTCGAGATGACGCCAAGGGCATCGAGGCGCCGTCGAGTGATGAGACTCAGTCTCCCGAAACCTATGTCGGCTATCGTCAAACAGAGCGGTTCGTGTCGCCCGACCGAATGGTCCCAGACGTTCGAAAGGCCTACCGCCTTCCGGCCCGGCTCGCGCTGAACCAATGGGGTTTGGGCGGACCTTGGACCGTCGGCGCCGAGGCCGGCGTGCTGCAGAGCGCGCCCGGCAGAATCGTGTTCCGCTTCCACAGTCGCGACCTCCACCTGGTTCTCGGCCCGGCGGCAAGCGGACAGCCCGTGCGTTTTCACGTGACGTTGGACGGACGGCCGCCGGGTGCCGATCACGGAGCCGATACCGCAGCCAACGGCGCCGGCGAGGTTCGGGAACCTCGGCTCTATCAGCTGATCCGCCAACGAGGCGCGCCGAGCGATCGGACCTTCGAGATCGAGTTCGTCGACCCGGGCGTTCAGGCGTATGCGTTCACATTCGGTTAGCGCTCTTATTGCCACCATGGGCCACTACCGGATGCCTCTGCCGGTCCCGTCTACGCGACGTTCCGGCTGATCTGACCGGCGGAAAGCGGGCTTGTACGCCAAGGAAGCCAACACGTTTCCAGCGACGCCGCCCCGCGCGGTGACTGAGGAAGCAACATGGACGCGAACACCCGCCGGACAGCCCCTTCTGGCCCAAGACCCCCACAAGAGTCAGGACGAGGTTCCGCAGCCCGGCGCGCGGCGATCCTCGTTCTCGGCGCGTGCGCTTTCGTGGTCACGCTCGCGGCCTCGCCGCGGCTGGCGCCTCAGATTCACCTCACGGGGGACGGAGTCAAATCCGTCGTCGGTTCGGGGGCGGCACACGATAAGCTCGTTTCGCAAGCCCTTTCCGCACCGGGGGCCGTGACCGACGAGTACACGCCCGCTCCGTCCGACGAACCGTCGGTCGGCGAAACCGACATCGATATTTCGCCGATGCTCGCGAGCCAAAGCGAGACGCTTACGTCATTGCTCCAGCCCAGCAAGGCGCAGCAGTGCGCCGCCGGGACGATCGCGCCGCAGATCTTCAAGGCCAAAGGCAAGTTGACGTCGGGCGGCTATCTCGTGCTCGAGGGCGCGTGTTTCGGCAACAATGGAACCGTCGAGCTCGGGGGGTTTCCCAACGGCGACCCGCACGTCACGAACGAGGCCTGGACGCCGACGGCGATCACGGTGCAGCTGCCGACGATCTCCGGCGTGCCCGATCTCACCATGCACATTAAAGTCAAACGCACTCTGGAATCGAAGGTCTTCGACGCAAAGTACACCGCCGCAATCGGCGATCCGGTCGATCTGCCGGCCATCAACATAAAAAACAACGAATGCGCGAGCGCCGGAATCTGCATCTTCGGCAACCCCTCCTTGGGCATTCACGCCGATTCGACGAACACCACCGGAGCGGACGTGTGGACCCTGAAGATTCCCGACCACTGGCATCTGCATGCCATCAAGTTGACCCACTTGACCCAGGGGCATGTCAGCACGTCGACCATCAATGCGACCGGCAGTTCCAAGACGATCGAGATCTCGTGGGCCGAGCACCCAACGATCGTCGGCGTCCCGGTCACCACGCAGCACACGTCCAGCAACGGCGGCAGTTGGGATTCGATCTTCTCGGACATCGTCACCGGCGGAGCCGCAGCCGCAGTCAACTCCGGCTCGACCACCACCACGACCACCACGATCGAGCAAGTCACCGTGTATACCGAAGCGTATCGTTTCGAAGCAACGGTTCGCGGGCCGGCCGGCATGAAGCCGTAGCTCATTCAGACGCGCGGAGCCGACCGGGCCATGTCCTTAAGCGCCGGTGTCCCAGGCGGCTGACGCCTCTCTTACGCGGTCGAGACCATTGCGGCAGTACCGCGCGGCCGCAATACAAACAAGACGAATCCGATCACGACCTGAACGATCGTGCGCGCGATCAGATACGATGCCGGGAAGTAGGCGCCGATTCCGAGCGCAACGAGCCCGTATACGTTCAGGATCGCGGCCGCAAATGCAACGAAGATCAGCATGTCGATCACCGCAACGTACCGCGCCGGTTGGCGCGCCGCGACGCACAGCAGGTAGCCGAATGCGAGCGCGACGAGCCCGATGCCTTTGAGCAGGTACGGGTCGAAGCTCGAGAGCCCGGACCCCGAGAGCATCAACACCCAGCCGGTCGCGAAGATCAAAACGAGACCGGCAACCCCTTCGAGCGCGGAGATTGCGAACAGGACAACGCGCAACGTCTGAGGTGAGCGGCTCACGGCGAATCCTCCGGAGGGGGTATTTCGGCGTCATCGTAGCACGGTGTTGCGCCGGGGCTCAAGAACGAATCGTGAACGGCGGCTTCGCCCTCCGTTCACCGCCTCGGGACGACGGCGCGCTACGGTACTGGCATGAAGGTCCTCGTGCCCCCATATCGAGCGCCGACTGCGAACGGCACCGCGAGCCGTCCGCGCCCGCAGCGGCGGCATGGGCAGCGCTTGCTCTGGATCGCGATCGGGCTGGCTCTGCTGGTCGCGGTCGCCGGCTTCGCCTTGCGCTTGCGCGGCGTTCACAAGCCAATCTACGTCACGACGCGCGCCGTTCGCGGCGACCTGCTCCAAACGGTGACCGCTGAGGGCACCGTCAACCCGCAGAACCTCATTCTCGTCGGCACGCAGGTGTCGGGTACGATCGCCGAGCTCGACGTCGACTACAACTCGCCGGTTCGTCCGGGACAGATCATGGCGAAGATCGATCCGACGACGTTCCGCGACGCGCTCGAAGGGGCGCGCGCGTCGGAAACGCAGACGGGCCGCGAGTACGGCGCCGGAGTCGCGTCGGCACAGAGCTCGCAGGCGACCGCCGAGGCCGCGCGGCGCAACGCCGCGGCGGCGAACGCGGTGCTGGCCTCCGCGATCGCGCAGGTCGGGAAGGCGAAAGCGGCGTTCGACCTGGCCCAGCTCACTCTGGGGCGCGACCGCACGCTGCTCGCGCGAGGCTACATCGCTCAGAACCAGGCCGACGCCGACGCGTCGAATGCCGTGGCGGCGCAAGCCGCGTACGCGGCGGCGACACTCGCCGTCGAGCAGGCAAGAGCGCAACTGGCCGCCCAGAACGCGATCGTCGTCGCCGACCGCGCCCAGTCGGCGAGCGCGTCCGCCTCGGCGTCCGCGACGCAGGCCCAGATCGGCGTCAACCGCGCGACCGCCGACGAGGCTGCCTATAACCTGAGGCAGAGCGTCATCACGTCGCCGGTCGCCGGCACGGTGATCGCGCGCAATATCTCGATCGGGCAGACGGTCGCGGCAAGCTTCCAAACGCCGACGCTCTTCACAATCGCGCAAGACCTCTCGAAGATGGAGGTCGACATCTCCGTCGGCGAGCCCGACATCGGCGGCGTACGTCCCGGCGACGTCGCCGACTTCACGGTCCTCGCGTACCCGAACCGGACGTTCCACGGCATCGTGTACCAGGTCCGGCGCAATCCGACGACGGTGAACAACGTCGTCACGTACGACACGGTCGTCTACGTCGAGAATCGCGACAACGCACTGTACCCCGGCATGACCGCAAATGCGGCCGTCCACGTCGCGAAGGTGACGCACGCGCTCGTGGTTCCGCTCGCGGCACTACAGTATACGCCCCCGCAAGCCGCGCAGTCCCACCGCACGGCGACCGGGACCCCATCGTCGGCATGGGGGATGACGGCCGCATCCGCGACGCGGACGATCGTTGCGGGCCGCAACGGCCGGGTCTTCGTGCTGCGCGACGGCGCGCCGCTCGTGGTCCCCGTTCGCATCGTGCTGGTGAGCGGATCGCAAGCGGCGGTGACGCCGCGCACGACGCCGCTCGGCGCCGGCGATGCACTGATCGTCGCCGACGACACGGTTCCCGCCGGAGCGGCCGAAGCGGCCGCGGCGATGGTACGGTCGGCGACCGCGCCCAACCGCGGCGGCGCGCGGTGAGCGCCGAGGTGATCCCCGTCGTACGGCTCGAGCAGCTGCGCAAGACGTACGCGATGGGAGACCAAGAGGTCGTCGCGCTGGACGGGATCGACTTCACGGTCCAGCCCGCCGAGTTCGTCGCCGTCACCGGCGCATCGGGATCCGGCAAGTCGACGCTACTGCACATGATCGGACTGCTCGACCGGCCGACGTCGGGCCGCTATTTCTTCGAAGGCGAAGACGTCTCGCTGCTCGACGCCGACACGCTCGCCGACCTGCGTTCGCGGCGGCTCGGGTTCGTGTTCCAGTCCTACAACCTGCTGCCGCGAACGACGGCACTCGAAAATGTGGAACTGCCGATGATCTACGCGGGCGTATCGGAACCGGAACGGCGCCGCCGCGCGCTCGCCGCACTCGACGTGGTCGGCGTCGCCGACATGGCGGAACACGGCTCGAACGAGATGTCGGGCGGGCAGCAGCAGCGCGTCGCGATCGCTCGCGCGCTGGTGAACGACCCCGGACTGATCCTCGCAGACGAGCCGACCGGAGCCCTCGACACAAAGTCGTCGCAGGACATCATGGACGTCTTCGCGCGGCTGAACCGCGAGCGCGCAATGACCATCCTGCTCGTGACGCACGAACCGGATGTCGCGCGCCGCGCGAGGCGCATCGTCACCTTTCGTGACGGGCGCATCGTCTCCGACGAGCCGGTCGGCTCGGGCCCGATCAGCGCAGCGGTCCCGTTATGAAGCTCCGCGCGTTGCTCTCCGTCGCGTGGGGGGCGCTCGTGCGCAACCGCGTGCGGTCGATGCTGACAATGCTCGGAGTGATCATCGGCGTCGCCGCGGTGGTCATCACCGTTTCGATCGGCGCCGGGGCGCGCGAGTCCATCGCGGCGCAGATCAACGGAATCGGAAGCAACCTCGTGATCGTCATCCCGGGGAACGTCACCCTGAACGGCGTGCGCACGGGTACCGGCGCCGCTTCCACGCTCACGCCCGACGACGGCTTGGCGATCGCGAAGCTGCCGCACGTCGCCGCCGCGTCGCCCGCCGTCTCGATCCATGCCCAGGTGGTCGCGGGGGGCGATAACTGGTCGACTAACGTCGCCGGCGTCGCACCGACGTTCACGTACATCCGGGAATGGAGCCTGTCCTCCGGCTCGTTCTTCACCGACGCCGACGTCGCCGCGACGGCCAAGGTATGCGTGCTCGGTCAGACGGTCGTCGACAACCTCTTCCCCGATACGTCGCCGCTCGGAAAGACCGTGCTGATCCGCAACGTTCCGTTTAACGTGATCGGCGTGCTCGCGGCGCGCGGCCAGAGCGCCGCCGGACAAGACCAAGACGACACCATCGTCATCCCGTATACGTCGGCGATGGAGCGGCTGACCGGAAACGAGTTCGTCAACGCGATCGCCGTTTCGGCCGACGACGTGAGTTCGATCGTCCCAGTCGAGAACGAGATCACGCCGCTGCTGGAGCAGCGGCACCGTATCGTCGGCTCGGAGCAAGACGACTTCAGCGTGCGCAGCCTGCAGGATATCGCGAACGCCGCGGCCGCGACGACGGCCGTCATGGAGTACCTGCTCGCGGGCGTGGCCGCCGTTTCGCTGCTCGTCGGCGGAATCGGGATCATGAACATCA
>PMOG01000133.1 GCA_003161555.1 Vulcanimicrobiota bacterium
CTGCTGATCGACGACATCGGTCTGGACGCGCTCAAAAAGATGGTCGTGCGGCCGCTCAACGGCCTGAAGGTCGCGGCGTTCTACGGCTGCCACATCATTCGTCCGGAGTCCGTCAACGGCTGGGAATCGTCGCGTAACCCGCATTCGCTCGAAGACCTGATCGAAGCGCTCGGCGGCGAGGCCGTCGATTACGCGGGGAAGACGCGCTGCTGCGGCTTTCACGTGCAGCTCGAGAAGGACGGCATCGCGGCCAACATGGTCGGTCAGAACATGCGCATGGCGAAGGATCAGGGCGCCGAAGCCGTGCTCACGCCGTGCCCGCTTTGCCATTTGGCGCTCGACGGCTACCAGGCCGACTCCGCCGCCCGCTGGGGACGCACGGATCTGCCGATCTTCCACCTCCCGCAGCTGGTCGGACTGGCACTCGGCATCGACCCGTCGCTGCTCGGCATGAACAAACACATCATCTCGCCGGGTCTGCTGCTGCAGTCGCGCGACCTCGCGCCGGCCCACGTCGCGTAGGCGTTACCGGGGAGAATCGAAAAGGGCGTCGCTGCTGCGGCGCCCTTTTTCATGCGGAGAAGTTCTCGGCCAGTTACCCCGCGCCGCGGCCCTTCCGCTTCTCCTCGACGAAACCGCCCCAGTACAGGAGCGCCACGAGTCCGAGCGACAGCACGACCAAGAACAACGGGATCGCATAGTAGGAAGGCACGCTCGCCTCTTCCGCCCGCGCGCCTCGCGTTCCCGCGCGGCCGTTAGGGGCTGCCGGACTTCGCGGCTTCGTACGTGCGGTAGATCAGCGTTACGGGCACGTCGATCGTGATCGACGGCTTGGGCTCGATCGACAGTCCGGCATGGGAGCTGGGATCGTAGCCGGAAGGGCTCGCGGTCGGGCGGCAGCTCCCGCGATCCGCCCGCGGGGCATCGGCAGCGGCCACGACCAGTTTGCGCGGTCGCTGCGCGCGGTCGCGGGCTGCGAGCGACACGCGTTCGAGTGCCGCGCGCACCGACCGGCGTTGAGCAGCTAGCGATGGAGCGAAGCAGTCGTGGACGGCCCCGTAAGCGACGGCGCTGACAGGTAAGGTTGGGTAGGCTGCCTGAATCGCAGCGACGATCGCTGACGCCGTCGTGCGATCGGTGCCTTTCGCAACCACTTCAAATCGAATCGGCAGCATTTGCGCGCTGTCCTGAGAGAAGGCGATGTCTTCGACGTCCGGTCGAGCTCGCACGCGATCCGCAGCCTTCGATGCAGCGAGCGGAATGCGCGGAACGGCGGCAAGCCCAACCGTAATGTCGATGCGCAGGCGATCGGCAGGCCAAGCGATGCGCTCGTCGGCACGGCCCGTCACCGTGCGCGCGCCGTCCGGCACGTCGAGGAACGTGGCCGCCGTTTGAGATACCGGCGTCGGTGCGCGCGTCGACATCGGAATCGGCATCCGGTACTCCGAGTACGGTACGCCCGGCGTATGCGTGGGTTCCGGCGTCGGCGTCGGCACGGGAGAAGCGGCGACCGGAACGATCGTACGGTCCGCGATCCCGCGCGCTACTCCGAACGGATCTCCCGTGCGGTTGGAGCCCAGCGATGCCGGCGGATACGCGGCGACGAGTGTCACGGCATCCGCGTGCGATCCGAGATCGCGAGCTAGGGCATCGGCTCGGTGCGCCGCCTGGGCCAGCGCCGAGGCTCGTGNNGTGTCGGTAACGGCTAGCGCAAAGATCTCCGTTCGGTCCGACACGATGCTGAGCCCGAACGTGATGGTCGGCGGCTCTCCGGTCGGAGCGTCATATGCCTCGGTAGATTCGCTAGCCGCTGGTTCGAATACCGTGCGCTGTACCGGACGCGCACCGACGTAAAAGCGGGTGCTATTGATCGTTACGCCGTTCCACGCCAGGGGAAGCACCCCGAGGTACGCACCGAGCGCGGGGGCGACCTCGTCCCCGAGACTACCCGGCACGAGGATCGCCGGCACATTGTCAGCCAAGCCTAAGAACGGATCGCCCCAAGTCGCGCGAAATGTTGCCTGCGGATTGGGGAGTAGTGTGTAGGACACCACGTTGCTCAAGTAGCCGAGTTTCTCGTTGAACGGAACCCCGAGGCGCGTCGGATACACGAACGCTACGCCGCGCACGACGCAGGGATCGCTTTCGACTTCACACCAAGGAAGGGCGACGGGAAACGACTTGGTTTGGCCGGTCGCAATGTTTGCTTCCGGTAGAAGCGCTCCGATAGTTTGGAGGTGCTGCGAATACTCGACTGGATTTCCGTGATCGTCTAGACCCCGAAATGTGATCGGCTGCGCGAAGTGCAGTTCGTGATCCGTCGTATTGGTGACAGTCACGGTGCCGACGAGGTGATCCGACCATGGCACGCGCGCCGGCACGCCGCTCAGCACAACCGTCGGCGCTGCGCCGGAACCGGACGCTGTCGTCAGCGGCGCAGGGACGTCGGCCGCGACTCTCGTGCCGGACAAGCCCGCAACCAGTGCGCCCGCGAGGAACAGGCGTGCGGCACGTCCGCGACTTCCAACTCTGAAGATTGACTCTATGGGGCCGCCTCACCGGTTACTCGGTGGAACGGCAGATCAAGCCCATTCGTTCGCCGAAGTCCGCGCGGGTGGAAGTGCCGCGCGACGATCGGACCGAGCTGATTCTCGCGCTAGGCCGCGGCCTCCATCAGGCGGGTCTTCCGACCGACACCACCGAGGAAACGCTGCACGACGTGGCGCGGGCACTCGGCGTCGCCGTGCAAGTCAACGTGCTGCCGACCAGTCTGACCCTCGCCGTCGGCCCGCCGTTCTCGCAGCAGCTCGTCATCTTGCGGCTGGAGCCCGGCAAGCTGCACCTGCGCAAACTCGCCCTCCTCGAGGGTGTCGTCGGTGCGGTTCGCCGCGGCGCGCCGGCGAGCGACGCGCTGGCGGACGTGACCCGGATCGACACGGCCGTCGCGCCCGATCCGCCGGCGGCCACGGTCGCTGCCTACGCGGTACTTTCGTGCGGCGCCGCGATGCTGCTCGGCGGCGCCACGCCGGAGATCGCGGTCGCCGGCGTCGACGGTGTCGCGATCGGCGCCATCGCCGCGCTGGCACAGCGGTCGCGCCGGGTCGACCGCATGTACGAGATCTCGGCGGCGTTCGTCGCCACGCTGATCATCGGCGCGTGGGACCGGTTTCTCATGCCGACGGCACTCTACGTCGCGATCGTCGCCGCGCTCGTGCAGCTGCTCCCGGGCTACTCGCTGACGACGGCACTCAGCGAGCTTGCGAACCGGAATCTCGTCTCCGGTACGGCGCGTTTGGGGGGCGTCTTCGTCACGCTGCTCTCGCTGGGCTGCGGCTTCGCGCTCGCGGCGGGGCTGATGGGGAATACCCTCTTCAGCGGCCCAACGGTGAGCCCGGGACATACGACCGCCGGCACGACCGCAGCCGGCGCGGTGCTCATGGCGCTCGGCATCGCGGCGATCCTTCACGCCCGCTACCGCGATCTCGGATGGATCATCGCTTCCTGTGTGGCAACGATCACACTCGCCCGGCTCTTCGCTGCGGCGGGCATCACCCTAGCCGGCCCCTTCGCGACCGCCTTCTGCATCGGGCTGGCGACGAATCTGGCGTCACGGTATTTGCGCATTCCCAGCGCCGTGGTGCTCGTGCCCAGCCTGCTCGTGCTCGTTCCGGGTTCGATTTCGTACGAGAGCCTGCTCTACGTCTTTCAAGCCGACGCCACGGACGCGCTTTCCCTCGCGGCACGAGCGCTAATGACCGCCATCCTGATCGTCGCCGGCTTTCTCACCTCCCAGCTGCTGGCGCCGCCGGTGCGGCGCGCCGAGTAAGCCTTGCGGGGTCCAGGAGCCCCGGGCGATTGCTCGAAGCACCTTGCCCCCCTGACGACGAGGCTACGATGGCTGACCAGGAACCCGACGCGGACTCCCTCACCAAGACCACGAAGGACGACGTCACGCTCGATGAAACCGCCCTGGACGATGTTTCCGGCGGCGCCCTGAACGCATATACAAAAATCGACGGCGTCGATGGGGCTACCGGCAAGGCCGACAACAAGTGGTAAACCGCGGCGCGCAGAAGAGGCTGATATGACTGATGAAAAGCAGACGCCGGACGCGCTGACGAAAACGTCGGACGACGAGATCACGCTGACGGAAAAGGACCTCAACGAGGTGTCCGGCGGACACCAACCCGGCCAGGACATCAAGCTCGATTACAAGGAATAGAGCCGCCGCGCTCGGTCGACGCCGCACTGGCTGACGAGCGCGGGTACGCCGTCGACGTCCCATACGCGACCACGTTCACCCGCGAAATCGTCCCCGAATGGCTCGATTTCGCGGCCCTGGTGTGCGGCAGGCAGCCGCCGGGGCGCGACGGGCGATTTGGGTGGTGCGATCTCGGCTGCGGGCAAGGCATGACCGCAGCGGTCGTCGCCGCGACCCATCCGCGGGCCGATGTGGTCGGGGTCGATGCGATGCCCGAGCACATCGCGCACGCGCGCGAGTTCTGCACGCGCGCCGCCATCCGCAACGTCACGCTGCACCAGGCCGACTTTGGGTCGCCCGATCTCGTCGCTCTGCCGCGCTTCGAATACATCGTCGCACACGGCGTGTACACGTGGGTCAGCGCGGCCGCGCGCGCCGACGTGCGCGCGTTCATCGACCGGCATCTCAAGCCCGGCGGCCTCGTCTACGTCAGCTACAATGCGATGCCCGGATGGGCGGCCGACCTTCCCCTGCAGCGCGTGCTGCTCGAGCTTGCCGCTGCCGGGAGGGGTGACAGCAACGCTCGATTTGCGGCTGCGGCGGAGGCGGTGGAACGCATGACCGACGCCGGAGCACTCGCTTTGGTCGCGAGCCCCTTGGCGCGCTCGGGTCTGGCGGAACGGCGCAAACGGATCGCCGGAGCCTATTTCCCGCACGAGTTTCTGCCGGCGGCATGGCAGCCGTTGTACGTCACCGACGTGCGCAACGACTTCGCGCAGATCGGGCTCGAGCCCATCGCTTCAGCGACGATTCGCGACAACTTCGATACCTACACCCTCAAAGCGCGCTGGCGTGACGCCCTGGCAACGGTCGAGGAACCCAACTTGCGCGAACTGCTGCGCGACTTCTTTCGCAGCACACCCTTCCGTCGCGACGTCTTCGGTCGCGACGTGCGCGTGCTCGAAGACGCCGAGCGGCGCGCTCGGATCTTCGCCCTGAGCTTCCAGCTCGCGCGTCCCCGCGACCAGGTCGAGTACTGCATGCCGACCGTAGCCGGCGAAGTCGGTTTCGATACGGCGGCCGCACAGCACATCGTAGCGTCGCTTGCCGGCGGCCCGCGGCGGCTGGAGGACATTGGAGACGCGCGGTTCCCGCCCGCCGATCTGCTGGCGAATGCGGTCGCACTGTGCGCGGCCGATGACGTGCGGCCCGTCGCGAGTCAGGCCGTGCCGGTCGAGAACCTCAACCGGACCTTGGCAGCCGACGCGGCCGCCTTTCCCTATCGCGTCTCGCCGCACGGCACGGCGATCCGGATCGCAGCCGCGCCCGCCGGCGCGAGCGAGGCCGAGGCGCACGCGTCGAGCGAAGGCTGGGCGCGCTTTTTCGATGTCCACGGTATGGGAGTGCCCGCTTCCGGACATGCTGCCGACGGCCGAAGTAGGGCCTGACGGGGCGGCATCCTAATACCGCCATCAATGGCGACGCCGCTCTTCCGGAAAGAGGCGATCCAGCATGCAGCGGCCGGCGAACGTTACGAGGACGTCTTCGTCGTCGTTTCGGCGCGGGCGTGGCTGGCGCTCGCCACGGTCGGCGCGCTGCTGGTCGCGGCGCTGCTTTGGAGCATCTTCGCCTCGATCCCGGTGACGGTCGAGGGTTCGGGTGAACTAGTCGCCGGCAGCGGGATTCAGACGATCGTCGCTCCGAGCGACGGCGTCGTGACGGCGATCGGCGGCGTCGGCGCGAGCGTCGGCCGCGGGGATGCCGTCGTTCGCGTCCGGACCGGCGGCGATACGATCGCCGTCGCTCGGGCACCGATCGCCGGCACCGTCATCGAGGTTTCGGCCCTTCCGTCGAGCTTCGTGCATCGGGGCGACGTGATCGCGACGATCGAGCCGCCCTTGGCGCAGCTGCAGGCGATCGTCTTCGTTCCGGTCAGCGCCGAACGCGCAATCGTGCAGGGAATGCCCGCGCGCGTTTCCCCGATCGATGCGAATCCGAAGGTCTACGGTGTGATCCGCGGCTATGTCGTGAGCGTCGCCCCCTACCCGGCGTCGCCCGACCGCGTCAAGGCGGTATTCCACAACGACGCGATGGCGGCCGCCGTCACGACGCGTCCGGTCCGTGAAGTGCACGTGGCACTCGAGCGGGATGCCGACGGCACACCGTCCTGGTCGGGCTTTCCGCGCGTGCGGCCGCGCACGACTTCCGGCACGCCGTGCACGGCCGGCATCGTGGTCGAGAACCGGCGCCCGATCGCGTTCGTGTTTCCCGCGCTCGAATGAGCGTCGCTCCCGCGCAGCGCGTCCACACCCCAACCATCCTGCAGCTCGAGGCGGTCGAGTGCGGCGCCGCGTGTCTCGGCATGGTCCTCGGATACTTCGGACGCACGGTGCCGCTCGAGGAACTGCGCATGCGCTGCGGCGTTTCGCGCGACGGCAGCTCCGCCGGCAACATGGTGCGCGCGGCAAAACTCTACGGTCTCGACGCGAAGGGGCACCGTTTCGAACCCGAGGCGATCCGCCATCTCGCCCCGCCCTTCATCGTCTTCTGGGAGTTTCGCCACTTCGTCGTGATCGACGGGACGTCCGAACGGGGGGTGTTCCTCAACGACCCGGCGATCGGACGGCGGACGGTCTCATGGGAAGAATTCGATCGCAACTTCACGGGCGTCACGATCACCTTTGAACTGACGCCGGCGTTCGAGAAAAACAAAGCGCGGTCGAGCGGACTGGCCGTCTTGGCCGAGCGGCTGCGCGAGTCACGCGCCGGCGTGATCTACGTCGTGCTGGCCGGGCTCGGCCTGGTGGTGCCGGGGCTGCTCTTCCCGGCCCTTACCAAGACCTTCATCGACGACGTGCTCGTGAACGGGCGCACCGAGTGGGGACAGCCGGTTCTGGCGGCGATCGGCATTACGATTCTGGTCCAGATCGCGCTGCTGCAGCTCCAGCAGTTCGTCGTGCTGCGGCTGCAGACCAAGATCGCACTCTCGAGCGCCAGCCGCTTCTTCTGGCACGTCCTCAACATGCCGATGGACTTCTACGCGCAGCGCTCCGCCGGCGATCTGTCGTACCGGGTGCGGCTGAACGACCGCGTCGCACAGCTCCTCTCCGGCCGCATCACGACGGCGGCCGTCCGGCTAATCTCCGCTGTCTTCTTCCTCGCTCTGATGTTCCGCTACGACATCGTCCTGGCGCTGGTTAGCATGATCGTGGCGACCCTCAATATCGTCGCGCTGCGCGCGGTGAACAGCCGCCGCTCCGACGCCAACGCCGTGCTGCTGCAGGCGGAGGGCGAATTGCTCGCCACCGCGGTGACCGGCATCCGGTTCATCGAGACGTTGAAGGCTGCCGGGGCGGAGACGACCTTCATGCAGCGCTGGGGCTCGCGCATCGCGCGCGTGATGAACGCGCGCCAGCGTTTTGCCGCGCCGTCGGAAGCGCTGGCGTCGACCCCGCGCTTTCTTGGAATGCTCAATACGATCGTCATCTTGGGGTTCGGCGGGTTGCGCGTGATGGACGGTGCGCTGTCGCTCGGCTCGTTGTTCGCCGTCTACCTGCTGGCGGGCGAGTTCATCAGCCCCTTCGCCGAGATCGTGCGCTTCGGGGCCGAATTTCAGGAGATGGAGGGCAGCCTCAAGCGGCTCGACGACGTCTATCATTACCCAGCCGAAGTGCGTCCGCTCTCCGTGCCCGAACCCGTACCGGTCCGCTTGCGTGGCGGGCTGGAACTCGATGACGTCAGCTTCGGATACTCGCCGGTCGCACCGCCGCTCATCGTCGGCTTCACGCTGCGTTTAGAACCCGGCCAGCGCGTCGCTCTGGTCGGCTCGACCGGCAGCGGGAAATCCACGGTCGCCAAATTGGTCAGCGGTCTCTATGCGCCGTGGTCGGGTACCGTGCGCTACGACGGCTACCTGCGCGCGGCGATCGACCCGCGTTCCTTCGCCGCCGGCGTGGCGACCGTCGACCAGGACATCGCGCTCTTCGCGGGATCGATTCGCAGCAACATCACGCTGTGGGATCCGACGCTCGACGAAGCGGCGATCGAACTGGCGGCCCGCGACGCGAGCATCCACGGCGAGATCGTCGCCCGGGCCGGCGGCTACGACGCCGTCGTCGAGGAGGAAGGCCGCAACTTCTCCGGCGGCCAGCGGCAGCGGCTCGAGATCGCGCGGGCCCTGGTGCGCGATCCGGCCCTGGTCATCCTCGACGAGGCGACCAGCGCGCTCGATCCGATCACCGAAAAGGTCATCGCGGAAAACCTGCGGCGGCGCGGGTGCGCTTGCCTGATCGTCGCCCACCGGCTCAGCACGATTCGCGATTGCGATGAGATCATCGTGCTCGAAAACGGTAAGATCATCGAGCGCGGGACGCACGATACGCTGCTCGCCGGCGGCGGCCGTTACGTCGACTTGGTAACGGCGGTATGATCGAAAGCGCGCCGCAGGAGCTTCCGGTCGACGGCACGTTCGTGCTCGACCGTCCGGGCACTGCGTGGCGGATCAAGACGGGCGAAATGCTCCTGAGCGCCGTGCACCGGTCGCATGTCGGGAAGGACGGCACGGTGCACGGTGCGGTCGTGCGAATCGGGGGCGTGGCCGCCGGTGACAGCGTCTTCGGCGCACGTTTCAACTCGACGGACGGCGAGTGGGTACTCGTAGCCCACGCGGGCGAAGGTACGACGTTCGAAGAGCTCGTTTTCGACGGCTACTCGCCGGCGAATCGCGACGCGATCTGCGCGCGCTACACGCGTTTCCTGATCGACAGCATCGGAATGCGAACACCGTCGCCGACCCGGTTCGTCGAGCGCGCCGCACTGGTACTCGCAAGCGGCGACGTCGTTCGGGCGCGGCGCCGGGTCGCATTCGCGCGCGTGACCGCCGGCGAGGTGCGCTACAACGGCGTGCTTCCGGTCGTCCCCGGCGAGCTGGTCCTCTTCACCGATCATACCTGGTTGACGACCGATGCGCCGGCAACGATCGAACCGATCGGACGCAGCGACGACGTCGATTCGTCCCAGCGCTTTGGCGCACTGGCGCGCGTCCACGCGCTGTTCGGGGCCTTGCTCGAAGCCCGCGAAGCGGCGTTGGATGTGGAACGCGCGCGCGCAATCACGGCGTCGCTCCGGCATGACCGAACGACGCTCGCGCGCGGTCTCGATGCGCTCACGGACGTTCTCAACCAGGACGTCGTCCATCTCGATGCCGACGCCGCGCCGCTCGTGCGCGCGGCGGCGCTGGTCGCGCATGCCGGCGGTACGGCCCTCGTACTGGCCAGCGGGCACACCTATGCGGGTGTCGCCGGCCTCTATGCGATCGCGAACGCCGCCAATGTGCGCGCTCGTATGGTCGAACTCCCAGTACGCTGGTGGGAAGCCGAACTCGAGCCTTTCGTCGCGTTCCGAAAATCGGACGCGCAGCCGATCGCGGTCCTCGCGCACCGGACGCCGGCGTCGCGCTACGTGATGGTCGACCCCTCGACCGGCAGCCGCGTCGCCGTCGACGCCGGGAACGCTGGCGAGGTTCCGGGCGAGGTCTACACGATCTTGCGGCCGCTGCCGGATCGCCCGCTGCGGCTGCGCGATCTGATCGGTTTCGCCTTTCGCGGCGCCGAACGCGACGTGCTCGGCACGCTGGGTCTGGGTCTGGTCGGCGGGCTCTTGGCGACCACCACACCGATCGCGATCGGCTTGCTGTTCGACCAAATCGTGCCGACCGCTGAGCGATTCCAGCTCGGACTGGTGGTCCTCGGGCTCATCGGGTTCGCCGTGACGGCGGCCATCGCCGAGTTCGTACGCAGCATGCTCGTGGTGCGGATCCAAGCGCGCTTCGGCACCGCGCTGCAGCAGGCCCTGATGGAGCGGCTGGTGAGCCTGCCGGCTGAGTTCTTCCGCCGTTTCGGCGTCGGCGATCTCGCGCAGCGCGTGCTCGGCATCGACCAGATCGAACAGTACGTCAGCGACGTCACGGTCTCGGCCGCGCTGAGCGGGATCTTTTCGCTCTTCAGCTTGGTCTTGATCTTCGTCTACGATCCGCCGATCGCCGTACTCGCCGTCGTGATCGCGCTGATCGC
>PMOG01000189.1:0-2444 GCA_003161555.1 Vulcanimicrobiota bacterium
CGCTTCAACAAAGCCCAGCAGGACGCGGTTCTGCCCTACGTCGAGGACGGCACCGTCACGCTGATCGGCGCCACGACGGAGAACCCGTCGTTCGAGGTCAACTCGGCGCTGCTCTCGCGCTCGCGCGTGTTCGTGCTGCGCGCGCTCGACAACGACGACGTGCGCACGATCATCGAACGCGCGCTGCGCGACCCCGAGCGCGGACTGGGCGGTCAAGGAGTGACGATCGCGCCGGACGCGCTCGAGGCGCTGGTCGACCTGGCCAACGGCGACGCGCGCGTCGCGCTCGGCACGCTCGAGTTCGCGGCCGCCTCGGCGCCGAAGGGCCCGGACGGCGGCCCCGCGATCGACACGCAGACGATCGCCGATGCGCTGCAACGCCGGATCGCCGGCTACGACAAGGGCGGCGACGCGCACTACGATACGATCAGCGCCTTCATCAAAACGATTCGCGGCAGCGATCCCGACGCCGCCGTCTACTGGCTGGCGCGCATGATCGACGCCGGCGAAGACCCCCTGTTCATCGTGCGCCGCCTGGTGATTCTTGCCAGCGAAGACGTCGGGCTCGCCGACCGGCACGCATTGCCGCTCGCGATCGCGGCGCAGCAAGCCGTGCACTTCGTCGGCATGCCCGAGGGATTCTACCCGCTCGCGCACGCGACGCTCTATCTGGCGACGGCGCCCAAGTCGAACAGCGTCGGCCGCGCCTACGGCGCCGCGCTGGCCGACGTGCAAGGCACCCGCACCGAACCGCCGCCGCTGCATTTGCGCAACGCACCGACGTCGCTGATGAAACAGCTCGGCTACGGCGAGGGCTACCGCTACGCGCACACCGACTACGCGGAGATGGATGCCGAAGGCGATCTTCCGCCGGCCGTTGCCCTGCAGCCGAACTTGCCCGATGCGCTCGGGGCGCGGGCCTATTTCGAACCGGGCAAACAGGGCGACGAGGCACGCTTGCGGCGTTGGATCGATGCGCGGCGCCGCAGCGCCCCCAGCGAGGACGACGAACTGTTCGGCGAGGAGCCGGAAAGCTAGGGCATCCCTAGACGGGATCGAGCTGCGGCATTGCGCGCTTCATGAACTCGTCGAAGAGCGGGACCGTGAACGCGGTGTCGCCGTGGCCGGGACTGAAGATCAAACCCTGGCGGATCAACTGGCCGCGCACGGGCGCAAGCGAGGTCACCTTCGCACCATAGACGTCGGCGATCTCGCCGGAACGATGCGCTCCGCCGCCGAGTTCGGCCATGGCCCGCAAGTAGCGCCGCTGCGTCGGCGTGCAGCGTTCGTAGCGGACCCGAAAGAAGCTCGCGTCGAGGTGCGCGAGGATCAGCGGGGTGACCCGCTCGACCACCTCGACGCCGATCGGCGACGCCGGCGCATGGTTCCAGACGTGGTAGGCCCACTCTTGAACGAAGTACGGATAGCCGCGCGTGACCGCGACGATCGCGTCGAGCGCCGCGCGGGTGAACCGCACGTCTTGGAGCGCGGCCGGCTCCTCGATCGCACGCCGCGCATCTTCGGGACGCAGTTCGCCGATGCGCGGAAAGTCGAACAGCCGCTCCGAGTAGGAGCGTGCTTCGCCGGCCAGGGCCGGCATCTGCGGCAGGCCGGCGCCGACCAGCACGATCGGCAGCGCGAGCTGCGTCGTGCGGTGAATCGCCATGATCAGACTCGAGAGCTCCGCCCCGTCGAGATACTGCAGTTCGTCGATTGCGAGCAGGACCGCGGTGCGGCGGTCGCGCGCGGCTTCACCGAGCGCGACCATGAGCGCGGTGAGGTCGGCCGCCAAATCACCGCTGTCGCCCGAGCCGCGTTCCGGCGCGACGTCGATCGAAAACGAGAGCACGCCNNGTCCGAAGCGGGCGGTGAAGCTCTTGAAGACGCGCATGGCGCGTTTCACGTGTTCCGACAGCGCGCCCAGCCGGTCCAGTTCGAACAGCAGAGTCCGCACGTGGACCGCGAGCAGGCGGACGAAGCTGCCGCCGTCGGACGCCTCCATGAAGGCGTTGCGGTATCCGCTGCGTTCGGCGATTTCGACGAAGCGATTGAGCAAGACGGTCTTGCCGACTCCCCGCAGCCCGGTCGCCAGCAGGCTCTTGGCCGGGCGTCCTAACTTGGCGCGCTCCAACTTGATGGCGAAGGCGCGGAGTTCGGGTTCGCGGCCGACCAGGGCCGGCGGCGGCGTTCCGGCACCCGGCCCATAGGGGTTGCGGATTTCGTCCACGACTGGTGTTATACGCCATTTACTGTAGTTTCGCTGCTAGGTAGCTAAATCAGAGAAAACTTCCGCGCACCCGCGGCCTTTCGACGTCCCGTGGAGTCGTAGGCACCAATGGCGCGGATCTATCTCGACCACGCGGCGACGACTCCCGTCCGTCCCGAAGCGGTCGCGGCGATGGTCCCCCTGCTCGGAGCCTTCAATCCGAGCTCGCTGCACGCCG
>PMOG01000189.1:2452-4685 GCA_003161555.1 Vulcanimicrobiota bacterium
CCGCGCGAGATCGTCTTCACCGGCGGCGGCTCCGAGGCCGACGGGCTGGCGCTCCTGGGGGCTGCGCGTGCGCTCGGCCCGGGCCGGCGCCATCTCGTCACCTCGGCGATCGAACATCCGGCGGTCCTGAGGGCGGTCGAGATGCTCGAGGGCGAGGGCTGGCGCGCGACCCGGCTTGCCGTCGACGCGCGCGGGCTGGTCGACCCGGCGGCGTTCGGCGCCGCGCTCACCTCCGACACCGCGCTGGCCAGCATCATGCTCGCCAACAATGAGATCGGCGTCGTCCAGCCGGTCGCCGAACTCGCCCGGCTCGCCCGCGCCCGCGGGGTACTCTTTCACACCGACGCCGTTGCGGCCGCGGGGTGGCTCCCGCTGAAGGTGGGGATGCTCGGCATCGATCTGCTGGCGCTCTCAGCACACAAATTCCACGGGCCCAAAGGCGTCGGCGTCCTGTTCGTGCGCAGCGGCGTCGCGCTCGCGCCGCTCAGCGGCGGCGGCGGTCAGGAACGCGGCTTGCGCCCGGGAACCGAGAACGTCGCCGGCATCGCTGGGCTTGCGGTCGCTTTGGAACTCGCCGAAGCGGAGCGGCCCGAAGCATCGCGCCGCGTCGCGGCGCTGCGCGACCGGCTGGAAGCTGCGGTCGCCGCGGAGATTCCGGGCACCATCGTCAACGGAGCCGGCGCACCGCGATTGCCGGGCATCGTCTCGCTGGCCTTCGCCGGCGTTCCTTCCGATGCGCTCTTGCTACGGCTCGACCTCGACGGAATCGCCGCGTCGGCGGGAAGTGCCTGCGCTGCGGGCGCGCTCGAACCCAGCCACGTCACCGCCGCATTGGAGCTCGACGATGCGCACCGTTTGGGCACGATTCGCTTTTCGCTGGGGAGAGCGACGACCGAGGCCGAAATCGATGAAGTGATTCGCCGCTTGCCTGAACTGCTGGCGGACGTACGCACGCCGGTTACCGTGTAAGGAAGCACAAATGTGGGAAAGGGCCGACCGTGGCTCTAGCGAGCACGCGGAGGATCGGTTTTGACTATCGACGGCGCCTCGATTCGCGATGTGCTGATCGGCGTGGGCGTGCTGCTGGCGGGCATCGGCATCATCGTCGTTTGCGCTGCTTTGGCACGGCTATTCGGACGGCTGAACCGTACGCTCGATGAAGTCGATCGCGAGGTCGCCGCGCTTTCGGTGCCGGTGGTAGCAACGCTCAGCCACATTGGCGGGATCGCCGACACCGCCGATTCCACGGTGGCGCGACTCGGCGCGGTCGTCGGTTCGCTCGAAGAGGTCGCCGGGAGCCTCGGCAGCACGGCGAAGCTCGCTACCGACGCGGTCGCGCCGGCGCTAGTCAACTTCGGCGTCGTCTTGGCCGGAATCACCGCCGGTCTTCGCCGGTTCGTATCGGGTAAGCCGGTGCCGCCCGGGGAAGATGTCGGGAATGGCTGAACGCGGCGGAACGCCGGCGTTCGTGGCCGGCCTCGTGCTCGGAGCACTCGGCGGCGCAACGCTGGCGATGATCCTGGCACCTCAGACCGGCGAAGAAACCCGCGATGTTCTGCTCGCCAAGGCCCGCGAAGCCGGCGAACGGGCTCGCGACACCGCCGCGGACGCGAGCGACCTTCTCGCCCGCGGCCGCGACATCGTGGCAGACGCCAAGCTGCGTATCGACGCGGCCGTCACCGAAGGCAAGGACGCAGCCGCGCGCCAGCGCGACACCCTCGAACACGAAACCTAGGAGACAGCGTGGATATCAAAGTCAACGTTCGCGAGTCGGAGGGCGACGCATACGTCGTCGACCTGACCGGCGAGATCGACGTCTACACCTCGCCCAAAGTCAAAGACGCGATCACCGAGCTGATCGATCAAGAGCATTACAACCTCGTGATCAATCTCGAGAAGGTGCGCTACATCGACTCGACCGGACTGGGCGTCCTGATCGGCGGGCTCAAACGCGTACGCGAGCACGGCGGTTCGGTCAACCTCGTCTGCACGAACCCCCAGATCAAGAAAATCTTCGACATCACCGGACTCGTCAAGATCTTCGGTATTTTCGACGACGAGCAAAGCGCGATGAAGGCCCTGGTGTGATCCCGGCGACGCGTCCCGTCGATGTCTCCTCGCACGGCACCGTCGAACTCAAGATTCCCGGCCGCGCGGAGTGGGTTGCCGTCGCGCGCCTGGCGGTCGCCGCGGTGGCGAGCCGGCTGCGTTTCTCCGTCGACGAGATCGAGGA
>PMOG01000152.1 GCA_003161555.1 Vulcanimicrobiota bacterium
GTTCGTCTACCTGTGCACCAACGGAATCCGGCTCGAGCAGAGCCTCGACAAGTTCGCGCCCTCCGAGTACTTCTCGTTCAGCGTGCACCTCGACGGGCTGCGTGAAGAGCACGACCGGGCCGTCGACCGGGCCGGAATCTTCGACGTCGCCGTCAAGGCGATCAAGGCGGCGAAGGCGCGCGGCTTTCGCGTCACGACCAACACGACGATTTTCAAAGACGCCGACCCCAAGCGCGTCCAGGAGTTCTTCGACTTCGCCACCGATGAATTGGGCGTCGACGGCATGATGATCTCGCCAGGCTATCCCTACGAGAAAGCGCCCGATCAAGAACATTTCCTCCAGCGCGATCAGACGACGTCGCTGTTCCGCGAGATCATGGCGCCGTACCGCAGCGGTAAAAAGAAGTGGCAGTTCAACGCTAGCCCCTTCTTCATCGATTTCCTGGTCGGCGAAAAAGACTACGAGTGCACGCCTTGGGGCATGCCGAGTTACAGCCTGTTCGGCTGGCAGAAGCCGTGCTATCTGCTCGGTGAAGGCTACGCCGACTCGTATCAGGAGCTGCTCGATACGACGGAGTGGGATCGCTACGGACACGGCAGCGGCAATCCGAAGTGCGAAGACTGCATGGTCCACTCCGGCTTCGAAGCGACGGCCGCGGCCGATGCGATGCGTCCCGGCAACGTCATCCGCGCATTGCGTGGAGTACTCGCCAAATAGCAGCGTCGCGTCCCGTGCACGCACCGGCCACGTTCGAGGCCTTCGAAACCTATCTCGAGCGCGCACTCGACCGGCTCGACGACGGCTCACCCAACCGGGCGCTGATCCGCGAGCACTTCGCCTTTGACGATCCCGAGGCAAAGCGCGGCAAGCGGTTGCGCCCGCGCATCCTGGTGACCGTCGCCGAAGCCGAAGGCGGCAGCGCCGAGGACGCCTTTTCGGCCGCTGCGGCGCTCGAACTGCTGCACAACTTCTCGCTCGTGCATGACGACATCGAGGATCGCGATGAGATCCGGCACGGACGGCCCACGCTGTGGGCGCGCTACGGTATCCCCGCTGCGCTGGAGGCCGGTAATGCACTCTGCGCGCTGAGTTACCTGACGCTGATCGAGGGGGCACGCGCGCTGCCGCCGGCGAGCGTCGCCGCAATGGCCTCGGCGCTGTATCACGCACACTTTCGGATGTGTCAGGGCCAGGCGTACGACATCGGGTTCGAGACCTCGCCGTGGGTCTCGTTCGAGGAGTACGTGCGCATGATCGAAGGTAAAACGGCGGCGTTATTCGGCGCATCCTGCGAACTGGGCGCGCTGGCCGCGGGCGCATCTCCGGAACGGGCCGGGGCGTACGGGCGGGTCGGCCGTGCCTACGGTCTCGCCTTTCAGGTCCGCGACGACGTGCTGGGGACCTGGGGCACCACGCAGCTGACTGGAAAGCCGTCGGGCGCCGACATCCGGCGCCGGAAGTGGTCGTTTCCGGTGGCCTGGGCGCTCGCCGGCCCGCCTTCGGAGGCCCGCGAAACGGTCGCCGCCGCATACGCCGGCCTGACCGCGCTCGACGACGACCATGCCGAAGGGGTGATCGCGGCGCTCGACCGGCTGGGGGCTCCGGGCGCCGCCGACGATGCCTGCAGCGCGTACATTGCCGAGGCCAACACGATCGCGGCCGATTTCGGGCTGGACCAGGGCGGCCAACTCGCGTCGATCTTCGAGGCCACCGCGCGCCGCATGACGTAGCGGAGCAAGCGAAACTCCGCACGCTCCGTGCTTTTCTGACCGTCGCGAAGCACCGCGCACGCCTACAGGCCGGTAATCGCCGAGCTTTGCGCGTAGCACGCGGCATGATCTTCCAGCCGGAATTCGAGACCCTCGAACGGCCGGCGCTCGAAGCGCTGCAGTTCGAGCGCTTGCGCGACCTGGTCGACCGTTTGCGGCACAGCAACGATCTCTACCGGGAGCGGCTGCGCGGGGTCAAGACGCCGGCGGCGCTGGCGGCCTGCGCCGAGCTGCCCTTCAGCAGCAAGGACGATATGCGCGACACGTATCCGCTGGGTCTGCTAGCGGTCCCCGTGCGCAACCTGGCGCGCATTCACGCCTCGTCGGGGACGACCGGAAACCCGACCATCAGTGCGTACACGCGCCGCGATCTCGCCATCTTCGGCGAGGTGATGGCGCGCAGCTTGGCGGCCGGCGGCATTTCTCCGGGCGACATGTTCCAGGTCGCCTGGGGGTACGGTCTGTTCACCGGCGGCCTCGGCGCGCAGGGCGGCTGCGAGACGCTCGGCGCGTGCGCGATTCCGGCCTCGTCGGGGAACACGGCGCGCCAGATGCAGCTCATGGCCGACTTGCCGGTGATCGGATTCGGCGCGACGCCGAGCTACGCGCTGGTCGTCGCCGAGCGGTTTCGCGCCGAGGGACGCCGCCCCAAAGCACTCGCGTATGCGATCTGCGGTGCTGAAGCGTGGACGCGTGAGATGCGTGCCGCGCTCGAAGAGACCTTCGGTGTTATCGCGACCAACATCTACGGGTTGACCGAGATCATCGGGCCGGGCGTCGCGCAGGAGTGCCTCGACAAACGCGGGATGCACGTCCAGGAGGATCATTTCTTGCCCGAGATCATCGACCCCGAGACCGGCGTGCCGGTGCCCGACGGCGAACGCGGCGAGCTGGTGCTGACGACGCTCACGCGCGAGGCGATGCCGGTGCTGCGGTACCGGACCCGCGATCTCACCTCGATCGATCGCGAGCGCTGCAGCTGCGGACGCACGATGGCCCGCATCGATTGGTTCACCGGCCGCGTCGACGACATGCTGGTCATTCGTGGCATCAACGTCTTTCCTTCGGCGGTCGAAGAAGCGCTGCTGCGCTTCTCCGAGCTCTCGCCGAACTACCGGATCTTCGTGGACCGCCCGACGCACGGTCTCGATCAGATGCTGGTCGAGGTCGAACATCGTTCCGACGCGACGGTCGACGACGCGGACGCGCTGACGGCGGCAGTCGGCAAACGGCTCCGAGAGACGCTGCTGGTTTCGCTGACCGTGCGCGTCGTCGCGCCCGGGACGATTGAACGCATCGAAGCCGGGAAGGCGAAACGTGTGATCGATCGGCGGGCACCGTGATACGTTCAACGTCAGCCGTTCTCTCGATTGACGAGGCGAAGCCGAGGTGGATTCCGGCGGCGAAGCGGACGGAATCCGCGTGAGCGAACCGGTCGTCGTCCGGGAGCAGCCCGAACCCGGCGTAGCGGTCCTGCGGCTGAACCGGCCGGCCGTCCTCAACGCCCTCTCGAACGCGGTGATGACCTCGCTCGGCGACGCGCTCGACGAGTTCGCCGGTGACGGCCGCACGCGCGCCGTCATCATCACCGGCGATGCGCGCGCATTTGCGGCGGGCGCCGACGTCGCCGAATTCGCGGCCGAGGGTCCGAACATCGAAGCCTGGGACCGGTTGTGGGCCTGCCCCCTGCCGCTTGTCGCCGCCGTGCGCGGGCTCGCGCTGGGCGGTGGACTCGAGCTCGCGATGTCATGCGACCTGCTCGTCGTTGCCGAAGACGCGCGGCTGGGGCAGCCGGAGATCAACCTCGGTATCATGCCCGGCGCCGGCGGAACGCAGCGGCTCACCCGTGCGGTCGGCAAGACGCTCGCCACCGAAATGGTCCTGCTGGGGCGCGAGTTGAGCGGACGCGATGCCGAAGCGCACGGGCTTGCCAACCGCTGCGTGCCCAGCGAACGTGTTCTGCCGGCCGCGCTCGAACTGGCGCGGGCGCTGGCGCGCCAAGCTCCGGAGGCCGTCCGGGCGGCGAAGCGCGCCATCGCGCAAGCCTACGAGCAGTCACTGCACGCGGCACTGCTCGACGAACGGCGCGCCTTCATGGCGCTGCTGGCCAGCCCCGACGGACGCGAAGGCGTCGCTGCATTCCTCGAAAAGCGGAGGCCCGTATGGCGCAAGCCGTAGCTGAACTCGTCGGTCACGCCGTCACCAACGACGGCGCGGTCGCGACCATCACCTTCCAACGCCCCGAAGCGTACAACGCGATGACCGGCGCCATGCTGGTATCGCTGCTGCGCACGGTCCGCGCGCTCGAGCGCGATGCGAGCGTGCGCGCGATCGTCGTCACCGGTGCCGGCAGGGCATTCTGTTCGGGACAGGCTCTCGACGATCCCGAACTCGTGCCGCTGGACGCCGCGCCCGATCTCACGACCGCCGTTGCGCAACGCTATAATCCGCTGCTGCTGGCGCTGCTGAGCATCGAGAAACCGGTCGTCGCTGCGGTGAACGGCGTCGCCGCCGGTGCCGGAATGGGGATCGCGTGCGCCTGCGACTTCCGGATCGTCGCCGAGAACGCATCGTTCACGACCGCGTTCGTGAAGATCGGCCTGGTCCCCGACAGCGCCACGTCGTTCTTGCTGCCGCGCATCGTCGGCTACGCGCGAGCGCTGGAACTGTGCATGCTCTCGGAGAAGATCGACGCCCAGCGCGCCGACGCGCTCGGCTTGTGCACGAAGGTCGTTGCCGCCGAGCGCTGCGTCCCCGAAGCGCAAGCATTCGCAGCGGCGCTGGCGCGCGGCCCGCGCGCGCTGGGGCTGATCAAGCGCGAGCTCGTCCGCAACGGCCTCGGCAACGTGCGCGATGCCCTCGCCTACGAAGCCGAGATGCAGAGCATCGCCGGTCAGACCGCCGACTTCGCCGAAGGCCTGGCGGCGTTCCGCGCCAAACGCGCGCCGGAATTCAGCGGGACGTGAGCTTCGCGCTGCGGCGCGCGACACCCGACGATGCGGAACTGCTCGCGCGCCATCGGGCCGCCGTCTGGGAAGAAGTCGGCGAGTGGGACGCCGCGACGATGGCGGAGCAGGTGCCGGTCTGGGCCGCGTATTTTCGGCACGCGGTCGCCGATCACACGTACGTGGCCCTGGTCGCGTCGGAGGACGGCGCCGTGTTGGGCAGCGGCGCAATCCTCGTGCACGCGGTGCTGCCCCGGCCCAAGTCCGACTCCGACCGCACCGGCCGCGTCCAGTCGGTCTACGTCGTGCCCGCCGCGCGGCGCCGCGGCATCGCGCGCGCCATCATGGACGGCCTGCTGGCGTACGCGCGCGAGCGCGGCTTGATCTCGCTCAGCCTGCACCCCTCGGATGACGCGCGCGGTCTCTATGCGTCGCTCGGCTTCGAAGCCGCCAATGAGATGCGGCTCAGCCTGGTACCGGAGTGACGCCCCAGCGGCGGCCCGCGGCCGGGCGGCGAAGGGCCCGCTGATGGCCCACCGCACGACCCGCCTCCGCGCGACCGAGATTACTGCCCGTAAGGGCACTGCCTTCCCCGTCATGACGGCGTATGACGCGCCGTTCGCGCGCTGCGCCGAAGCCGCCGGTATCGACGTGCTCCTGGTCGGCGATTCGCTCGGCATGGTCGTGCTCGGCTACACCTCGACGACGCCGGTCGACCTCGAGGACATGATTCGCCACACGGCCGCGGTCGTGCGCGGCACGAAAACCGCGCACGTCATCGCCGATCTCCCGTTCGGCAGTTACGAAGCCTCCGATGCCGACGCCGTCACCAGCGCGATCGCGCTGGTCAAAGAGGGCTCGGCCTCGTCGGTCAAGCTCGAGGGGGGCGCCGAGATGGCGGCCCGCATCGCGGCGATCGTCGGTGCCGGCATCCCGGTCTGCGCGCACATCGGCCTGCTGCCGCAGACCGCGCCGATCGGCGACGGCTTCGCCTTGCGCCGCGACCGCGACGCGCTGCTGCACGACGCGCATGCCGTCGCCGACGCCGGTGCCTACGCCGTCGTTCTCGAGGTGGTCGAAGCCGACATCGCCGCGGAGATCACGTCGCAGATCGCCATCCCGACGATCGGCATCGGCGCCGGCCCGTCGTGCGACGCACAGGTCCTCGTGCTCCACGACGTCCTCGGCCTCTATCCTGATCCGCCGAAGTTTGCGAAAGCCTACGCCAACCTCGCCAACGACGCTACCAACGCCCTGCGCGCCTACGCCGGCGAAGTCCGCTCCGGCGCCTTCCCTCCGCGCCGCGTACCGCGGTAACGTGCATCCCCGCGCGCGCTTTGAGGGCATAATGAAGCTGGATCAGCGCGGATTCGAACCTACAATTCTCGAGGCCTACGAAGACACAGATTGTCCGATTTGCGGGCGCGGGCACGCGTTCGAGATCGCTCAAAACTTTGACACCTGCGCCCGGTGCGGATGGGTGGACGATCCAGGCGCATATGCGGACCCCGAGCATCCGTCGGACACGAATGCGGAGTCGTTGGTGGCGGCGAAAGCTGCCTGGCCGCGATTGCTGATCGACCGCCTTGAAAGCGCGCCGCTTTCGTCATTGTCGATTTCAAAAGTTCAGGACGATCAGGCAGACTACGACTTCATCATCGACGGGAAGCCGGCGAGGGACTTCTTCAGGGCCGGACGCGGAAAGAAAACCGTATTCGAGTTTTCGAAGAACGCGGCTCATTGGCTTGGGCCGCTGATCGACGGGTCGCCGGCGTCGCCTCTACCGCCTCACTCGCCGACGACGCCGACCGGGAGGGTTCGACTTTACGTCTGCCCACTCTGCGGCGGGAACGACGCTGAAGAGTCCGTGACGGCCGATGTCTCGGTGCGCGGAAATCGCGTTATCTGGTCCCGCATCGGCCTTGAATCCGAACATTGGGCAAAAATCCGCGAAGGGGTGATGGTCGATGGATACTGGCTCGACCTACGAAACGGCCCTCTCGGCTTCGCCTTCGACGCGGCAGAATATCGGCGCATACTCTTGGAATTTGCGTCGCTCCAAAATCCGCCCTAGTTCAGCAGCCGTCGCCCAACTGAATCAAGATCAGGCGCCCCCGCCGAAAGAAGAAATTCTGGAACTGTCCACATGGTGGGGACGTTCGCACTTCTTTTCTCGGGCGCCATGTCGTGTACGCCAAAACCGAGACTCCTGGATTTCTTGGTACGGGCAACAGTTTGCTCTTGCCGTAAATCTTCATGACCGCGGCCTCAGTCTGCCCGAGGCGAATGCCGCGCACGGTCACGAGCCCCGTAAGATCGCGCGTGACCACACGCTTCGGCGGCGCGGACACGTCCGCCGCGGCGACGACGTCACTCCACGAACAGCAGCCTTGCTGGTAAAACGCAAGCCGATGACGCGGGTCGTACACAGCTCTCCCCTTCGGCGGACCGGCACTACCGTACACAAACAGCGTGCCGTCTTCAGGACCCGGCTGGAATGCATTCAACGACATAGGTTGATTCTCGTACGTAAAGCGATCGCGCACGTAGATGCGCGTCGCTTGGTCCCACCACGTTGCACTGTAGCCGAACATCGGCAGCCAACGTCCCATCGCTTCGCTGCATGCGTCGTGAAAGTACGGATGGCACTGGGCTTCAACAGCGCGGTCGGATGGAGTGGGAACCGGCGCCGCGGCCGAGCCGGACGACACTGCAGACCACACGATAACGAGTAAGGCAATGGCCAGCGACCCGCGATACACCATTCCGGTCTGGCCGCGTCCTACTGCCAACTGAGGCCTAGCGCGCTGCTGAAGAATGCAAGAATGTCCATCACGCGTCGGTTAGCGACGGCGAGTCGTTCGTCCTCATGGCCGCCGCCCAGGGTCAAATCCAGGAGGATCGGCGCTGGAGATGCTTGTGCGTGTTGCAGCGCAGCCACGAACTTGTACGAGTGTGCCGGATCGACGCGATCGTCGTCGGCCTCAGCGAGAACGAGCGTCGCCGGGTAGCGTACTCCATCGCGCACGTTGTGATAGGGCGAATACGCTGCGAGCGCTTGAAACTCAGCCGCAGACTCGTCGCTCGAACCATCCTCGGGAATCCAGGCACTCTCGCCTGGGTAATGCTGGTACCGCAGCATGTCGTAGAGTCCTGACTCTGCGGCGACCGCTCCGTATAGCTCCGGATGCTCGACCTCGGCCGCGCCGACGAGGAGGCCTCCGCCCGATATCCCGTAGATTCCAAGCCGGTCAGGCGAGGTTATGCGCCTCGCGACGAGGGCGCGAGCGACCGCGGCGAAGTCGTCGAACGAACGCTGCTTGTGCGTCCGGGTGGCCGCAAGGTGCCACGTCTCGCCGTACTCACCTCCGCCGCGACCGTTTGCGACCGCGTACGCACCGCCATGGGCTACCCACAAAACGCAGAGATCGCTAAACGCCGGCAACTGCGAGATGCCGAAGGCTCCATACCCGTAGAGAATGGTAGGAGTAGAACTATCGAGAGGCATGTCTTTGCGGTGCGTGACGAAATACGGTACGCGCGTACCATCGGAAGATCGAGCGAAGAACTGTTCCGTTACGAATGTGCGACGATCGAAGGGCATCGGATTTTGGAAGAACGTGCGAACGCGCGCGTTCTTCGTATTGTACGACATCAAGAGCCCTCTCTCGGTAAACGAGTCGTACCGAAGCAAGACCCTGTCGGCATAGCGACGCACTGGGCCGAACGAAACCTCTCCGCGGCCGGGCAGTGCAATGGCTCCACAGGGGTGCCCTAAGCGGTCAAAAATTCGAATTTGGGACTGCGCGTCTCGAACTTCATTTACGTAGAAGCGTTCGCCGACCATGACCACCTCGGCGATCGTGGCGGCCGACTCTGGAACGATTGTATGCAGCGGGTGACGTTCATCCCGCAGGTCAGTCCAAACTACGCGCCCTCGCGGTGCACCGTTCGTGGTCGACACGTAGACGATCGGGCCATCATTTGCAAAGATGTCATAGCTTGCTTTTCGTAGCGCGAACAGCGGGCGCAAAACACTGTCAGGTTCGTTGCGATCTCGCCAGAAGGAACCGTTTCCGGCGGCGGTTCCGACATTCACGAGCACGTATCGGCCGTCGTCGGTGAACTGGATGGCTGAATACCACTGACGGCCGCGCGGCGGCGCGAAGACGAGCCGGTCCCGGCTGCCTTCGGTTCCCAATCGGTGGTAAAAGATGGAATACGGACCGACGTCGGCGTCGCCGCGCCGGCGATATCCTTCCCAATAGAATCCTGCGTGGCCGTTCCAGAGAGGGGTCCAGTACTTCGCGCCCCGGACTTCATCGCGAAGGTCACGTCCGGTGGCAACCGATCGTACTCGCCAGGTTTGCGCGTCGCTCCCGCCTTGCGTTGTGCCGTAGGCGACATAACGTCCATCTGTGGCGTATGCATAACCCGCGATCTGCGTGCGGCCATCCCGTTCAATGGCTTTCGCATCGATGAGGACACGACACGGGCCATTCTCGGTTCGACAAACGTTGAGGACGCGCCCGTGGTTCTTGTCGTAATGACCCTGCAGCCATACCTTGCCGCGCTGGACCGGGAAACCTCGGCTCGAGAAGTCGAGGAGACGGAGGAGTCCATTCTGGATTACGACTCGTCCGGGGAGGGTGCTGAGATATCGACGGCTTAGCGCCGCCTCATCGCGTTTCCAGTTTCGAGTCGCCGGATCGTCCCTCGCTTCAAGCGAGCGATACGGGTCCGGGACGATCGTTCCGAAGTAGACGTCGCTCACCGGGCCACGCGCGGCCTCGGGGTACACCGTAACCGCCGGCATTCGCGTTTCCGGCGCCGCGGCGATTGACAGGGCGAGCACGGCTAGAAGGACCGCGGCTTGTCGCATCATCGGTTGTCTCGTCGCGCACTGCGCACCGGTTCGGGACATGAATCGGTGGCAGAGCCGTCCGCGAGCGCAATATACGTCACTCGAGCATCTGGGCGGCGTGAACCGGCAAACGCGATGCTTCCCGGCGTCCCCAACGCCCGCGGTTCGATGCCTTGCGTCGTGAAGGCGCACGTAGGCGCAGGCGTTGGAACGCCCGCGAGTTGGCGTCGGGCCGAAACGAGGCTTGCCGAGAGGCGGTCCCCAACCTCGCCGACTTCGCCATTGACTTGAACGCCAGGGTTTGCCATCGGATACCCCCAACGCGGCCACGATGCAAGCACGCGGCCATCGACAAGCGCGTACAAATCGCCGCGCTGCGCACGCAGCTCCAACCGGCAACGCACCGTGCACTGCACGGGAAACGCGCGATAGGTTTGCCGTTCATTCGGATGGGCCGACGTCGTAAACGCGGAGAGCGTCGTGGCGTTCGGATAGCCGCGTGATAGACCGACCGAAACCGACGCACTCGGAAACTTCGCGCCGACCAGGAGAATGCTAACGGTCGACCACGACTTGTTCTCCGGTGCGGGCTCGAACGTCACATCATACGCAAGGTCGAAGTCTTGCCCGAAATCTGTGTTGAGATAGACGGTCGCCTCGCCGTCGGTGGACACCGAAGTGACTTTTGCGAGCGCCGGGCCGGCTAAGGCGCAGGCCAGACCGGCGGCGGCGGTCACGGAAACCAGCCGACGCAGGGGCGCCGAACGCCGCTGAGCCATGGATCAAGCATTCGTCGGGGCTTGCGAAACCGCCCTCGCCGCAAAAAGGGCGCGCCCATGCTGCCGGTTTTCTTTAGGTCCATCGCTTCGGACAGCCAGGGCCAGTCCTGCGTAAGAAGTGAAGGCCGCGCCGGGCGTCGCCGTAAATCAACCCTCAAAGTCTTGAGATTCCGGTTGATAGGGGCTCCTCTGTGACGCCGCTGATTCGGGTATTCCTGGTGCTTGGTGTCGTCGCAGCGGTGGCGGGATGCGGCGTTCGCGCTTCGACCGTTCCGCACTTGGGCGGCCCG
>PMOG01000058.1 GCA_003161555.1 Vulcanimicrobiota bacterium
GCTGTGAGGGGGTCGTATCGCGTTGTCCGGTTGGACAGGACGGCTTCCTTTCATCGCGCGAAGACGACCGCAGATGACACACGACGCGGCGGTGGCAGCACAGGTCGATGCGGCAGCGGCACTGCTTGCGTTACCGCTTGGGGCTGAACGCCGGGCCGCCGTGATCGTCGCGATGACGCGACTGGCGGCTTTTGCTTCCGATCTCGCGGCGCTCGATCTCAGCGCTGACATCCCCGGTTTGGACGAGCCGCTTCCGTGACCGCAGCTGCCATTGCGGCCGACGTACGTGCCAAGCGCAGAACCGCGCGCGAAATCATCGTCGATGCGCTTTCGCGCATCAGGGCGCGCAATGCGGAGCTGAACGCCTTCACGCAAGTCTTCGAGCGTCGGGCGCTCGAGCGCGCCGAAAGGATCGACGCCTTGCTCGCGCAGGATCGCGATCCGGGACCGCTTGCCGGCGTGCCTTTCGCCGCCAAAAACCTCTTCGACATCGCGGGCATCGTCACGCGCGCGGGCGCGAAAGTCACCGAGGGGGATTCACCCGCCGCGCATGACGCCGAAGCGATCGCCGCCTGGGAGCGCAGCGGTGCCGTCCTGGTCGGCGCGACCAACATGGACGAGTTCGCCTACGGTTTCGTCACGGAGAACGCGCACGACGGGCCGACGCACAATCCGCATGATGGAGGGCGCATCGCCGGCGGCTCTTCCGGCGGATCGGCGGCCGCCGTCGGAGCCGAGCTCGTGCCGCTCGCGCTTGCATCAGACACCAATGGCTCGATTCGCGTCCCGGCGGCTCTGTGCGGGATCTTCGGTATTCGCCCGACCTATGGCCGGCTCTCGCGGCGCGGCGCTTATCCGTTCGTGGAGAGCCTCGACACCGTGGGACCGCTGGCCAGGACCGCGATGGATTTGCGATTGTCGTATGCGGCACTCGATCCACGCTTCGAAGCTCGCTCCGCAACACTTGCGCCCCGATGCGCGCGGCTCGGCGGATACTTCGACACCGGCCTTCTGCCGGAAGCCCGCCGGGCGGTCGATACGGTCTGCACCGCGCTCGGCGCGATCACCGCCGTCGACCTCGCGCACGCGCGTGAAGCGCGCGAAGCAGCCTTCCTGATCACTGCCGCCGAAGGCGGCGCCTTGCACCTCGAGCGCTTGCGGTCGCGCGCCGAGGAGTACGATCCCGCCACCCGCGACCGGCTGATCGCGGGCGCGCTGACGCCGGCGGCATGGTACCTGCGTGCGAAGCGTTTCGGCGCGTTCTTTCGCGCGGAGATTGCGCGCGCGTTCGCGTTGCACGATGTGCTGATTGCTCCCGTGACACCGTATGCGGCGACGTTGATCGGTCAGAAGACGATCGAGGTCGACGGCCTGCCGACGGAGATCCGGCCCAACCTGGGCATTTTCACGCAGCCGATCACGCTTTCGGGCTGCCCGGTTGTAAGCGTGCCGGTCGTCGTGCGCGGCGCGCTGCCGCTCGGTGTGCAGCTCATCGGCCGCGCCGGCAGCGAGAGCCTCCTGCTCGCTGTGGCCGAGCAGCTTGAAGCACAGGGTGCCGTGGGCGCTGGCGCCGTGCCGGTCGTCGCTTGAACGATCTGCAGTCGCTCGCCCAGGCGTACGCCGGGGGTGCGAATCCAAGCGACGTTCTCGCCTCGACCGTCGCCGCGCTCGAGGACGACGACCCGGTATGGATCATGCGCGTGCCGGCCAAGGAAGTCGTAACCTGGGCGCGGAGCCTCGATCGCACGACGCGCGCAGAACGCGAGGCGATGCCGCTGTTCGGCGTGCCCTTCGCGGTGAAGGACAACATCGACGTCGCCGGCTTGCCGACCACCGCGGCGTGCCCGGAATTCAGCTACGTGCCCGACCGTTCGGCGACGGTGGTGGAGCGCTTGGAAGCAGCCGGCGCGATCCTCATCGGCAAGACGAATCTCGATCAATTTGCAACGGGATTGGTTGGAACGCGTTCGCCATACGGCGTTCCACGCAACCCGTTCGACGCGCGCTACATCCCGGGCGGTTCGAGTTCGGGGTCGGCCGTCGCCGTCGCGCGTGGCTTGGTCTCGTTTGCGCTCGGTACCGACACCGCGGGCTCGGGGCGCATCCCCGCCGGGTTCACCGGGACGGTCGGGTTAAAGCCGACCTTCGGCATTATCAGCGCGGCCGGCGTCGTCCCCGCTTGCCGTTCGCTTGATTGTGTCTCGATCTTCGCGCGCAGCATCGATGATGCCGAGACGGTGCTCGACGTCGCGGCCGCGCCCGACCCGGCCGACGCCTTTTCGCGCCCGCGCCCCAGCGGTGGCGCGACGATCCCGGCGCGTTTTCGCTTCGCGGTGCCGCCCCCCGACCAGCGGATCTTCTGCAGCGACGCGGAGGCGCAGCGCAGTTTCGAAGACGCGCTCCAACGGCTGGAACAGCTCGGCGGTGAGGCGGTCGAAGTCGACCTCGCTCCGTGTTTTGCGGCGGCGGACCTCCTGTACAACGGCGCGTACGTCGCCGAACGGACCGCCGCATTCGGCGACTTCGCCGCGGCGCATCCCGGTGCTCTGCTGGAGGTGACGCGCGCAATCGTCGATGGCGGCCGGCGCTTCACGGCCATCGATGCCTTTCGCGCGCAGTATCGCATTCGCGAGCTGCGCGCGCAGGCGATGGAGGGGATCTTCGCGCGCGCGCCGTTCTTGGTCGTGCCGACCGCGCCCACGATCTACACGCTCGACCAGATCGCGGCCGAGCCGTTCGCGCTGAATGCCACGCTCGGCACCTACACGAACTTCGTCAATTTGTTCGACCTGTGCGCGCTGGCAATTCCGTCAGGCCGTTATCGCAGCGGCATCCCGATCGGCCTCACGCTGATTGCGCCGGCATTTTCGGACGCCGCGCTGGCCGCGTTCGCGCGTCGCTTGCCCGCGGCCGGGAACGCGTTGAGCGCCGCGTCAGGCCAGGGCGGCCGCCTCGACGGCAATGTCCGGCGCAATCGCGTCCAGTAACGTTCGTTTAAGTTGATTGAACTCGACCGACGCGATATCGCGCGGACGGGCCAGCGTGACAGGGACCTCGAGCTTCAGCCGCCCGGGGTGCGGGCTGAGCACGACTACCCGGTCGGCGAGGTAGACCGCCTCGTCGACGCTGTGGGTGATGAACAGAATCGTCTTGCGCGCTTTTTCCCAGATCTGCAGCAAGCTTTCTTGGAGGCCGTTGCGCGTGATCGCGTCGAGCGCACCAAATGGCTCGTCCATCAGGATAACGGCCGGATCGTTGGCGAGCACGCGCGCGATGGCAACGCGCTGCTTCATCCCGCCCGAGAGCTCGTGCGGAAAGCGGTCGCGAAATTTCCGCAAGCCGACCATGTCGAGATAGCGTTCCGTCAGTTCGGCGACCTCGGCTTTCGGAAGCCCGGCCTGTCGCGGGCCGTATGCGATGTTCTGCGCGACGCTCAGCCACGGGAAGAGCGCGTAATCCTGGAACACCATTCCGCGATCGGGGCCGGGGCCGGCGGGTGCCTTGCCCATGACGTAGAGTTCGCCGGTACTGAGGGTTTCGAAACCAGCGACGATTCGCAGCAGCGTGCTCTTGCCGCAGCCGCTGGCGCCGATGATACAGATGAACTCGCCTTGGGCGACCGTCAGATTGATGTTGCTTAGCGCATGCGTTTCGGAGAACGTTCCGTCGCGGCGCTGCGAACGATACGTCTTGTCCAGTCGCGTGGTGGTAACCGCCGCTGCCGGTTCAGCGAGCATTCGGATTCCACCACAGGGCGCGCCGCCCGATCAGCATCACGATGCGGTCGCTCAAGAAGCCGAGGATCCCGATGTAGATCATGCCGCTGATCACGAGGTCGGTGCGGCTGAGCTGCCGTGCATCCATGATGTTCGCACCCAGGCCGGTCGGAACGCCCGTCATCTCGCCGACGACCAGCAGCACCCAGGCCAGTCCCAAGCCGATCCGGATGCCGGTAAAGATGGACGGCGACGCCGCCGGCAGGATGACGCGCGCGAAGATCGCCGCTTTCGGCGTGCCGAGCATCTCCGCTGCTTCGATCAGTCGCGGTTCCACCAGACGCACGCCGTCGACCGTATTGAGCAGCATCGGAAAGAATGTGCCGAGCGCGATAAGCGCGATCGTGGCGGGTGGTCCAAGCCCGAACAGGATCATCGTCAGCGGGAGCCACGCCGTCACCGGTATCGGGCGAAGGAACTGCAGCGTCGGGTCGATGAGACGCCGAGCGAGTAAACTGCGCCCCAGAATGAGGCCGAGCGGAATGGCAATAACCATCGCGACGAAGAAACCCGCGAACACGCGCGTGATGCTGGCCATCGCGTTGGCCGCGAACGTGCCGCTGTACGTGTCGTTACGAATCCCGCCGAACGCGTAGTCCCAGGCGGTCAAGACGACTGTCGACGGCGGCGGAATGAGCGAGTACGTTTTCCCGACGGTGGCGAGCTGCCATGCGACGATGAGCACGACCGGAAGCGCGAGGGAATAGAACCAACCGGGAACGGCGATCGCTCGCGCCGGCTCGACGCGCGCGGGCGTGAGCTCCGTCGCGGCGGCTGATCCCGATGCGGTGTCCACATCTGGACTGTTTGCGCCCCGCGCCGGATCGGCGTCCGCCAAACCGTACGCGGCAGAACTCCCGGATTGGACAAAGAGCGGGCCAGCGCGGCCCTCGGTCGAGAACGACGTGACCCCGAACCGTAATCGATCGCTACACGGTAGCGATCGGGGTGACGGGCGAGCCGACGTGGCCGGGGAGCCGCAGGGGCGGTGCGGTCAAAAAGAATCGCGTGCGGCCGTTCGTTCGTAGCCAGTCGGCGAGCTCGGAAAGGTACCACATCTCGCCGAGATTGATTCCGAGCTTGAACAGACACAGGTCGTGCAGCGGCAGGTAAGGCGCTCCCGGACCCCCGGCTTTGGGTGGAAACGCTTCGACGGCGATGTTGTCGGCGACGATCGCCGCGATGCCGGTCTGCGCGATCCAGTTCAGCAACGCGGGGTCGCGTCCGTCGAGGCCGGCGCTGGAATTGTGGATCACGGCCTTGTCGGGCGCGCCATGCATACCGTCGACGAGCTTTGCCCAGCCCGTATGCAGGGCGAGAATATCGCCGGGCTCGACGATGACCCGCTGCTCGCGCAGAACCTCGTCGAGCATCGCCGCGCTGACCGCGACCTTCGCGTCGCCGTACTTTCGGTGCAGATCGACCAGCACGCCGCGCCCCTGCAGCCCGAGCGTCGCCATCCCATCGACGTCCGGTCCCGGATAATGTCCGTTATAGTAGAGGACCTCGGCTTTGCCGTCGCCGTCGGCGTCGAAGTGGGAACCGATGTGTCCGAGCGCATCCCACTGGGTCGAGTATTGCGTCCACAATGTCACGAGGTCATCGTTGACCACACCCTCGGCGCCCTCCACGGCGCGCGAGAGCGGGAAGTCGCGGGTCGGGTAGCCTTTGCGGTCGACATCTTGACGCTCGGGCGGATGTCGGAATGGGAACACGACGTTGCCGCCGGGATAGTCGAGCCGTAAGCTCAGGCAGAAACGCTCGCCGGTCCGAATCTCGGCCGCGGCGCGCACGACGCGCTCAGAGGTCAATTCGTTGAGCCGTCCGATTCGGTCGTCGGCTCCGTAATCACCCCAGTTCGCGTCCGGCGGACGACGCTTCATCCGATTTTCCCCCTCGAGTCCGTGTTGCCGGAGGGAATACCATTGACGGCCACACATCGGCCTTCTTCAGCAGCCGCCCGCGCAGCGCGACGGAGCGTCGGCCGCGCTCACCCGTGAGGAGCCGCCATGAAAAAGTCATCCCGCCTGGCATTGGTCGCCCTTGCGACGGGTGCCGTCGCGCTCGGCGCGGTTGCGGCCGGCATGGCGGCGGTCGGATCCCTGGTGATCGGACGGCTGGCCGTCGGCAAGGGGCACATCCGCCGGATGCACATCGATGAACTCAGCATCGGCGAATTGCGCGTTGCGCGCCTCATCATCACCGAACAAATCGACGGCCCAACGGAGTAGCCGCTGCGGCACCTGCAGAAGGGGCGGCAAATCGTCCGCTTCAGAGGTGGCCCTTATGCGTGTGCTCGCCGTTCTTGCAGCCGCCGCAGTTCTTGCTGCAGGGACTCCGGTGAAAGCCGCGACCGCTGCGCCGGCAGCGCCGGCGATTCAGATGACCGAGTTCATGGCCCCAACCGGCGACCCCGGCATCAGTCTCTACCTGCGCAACAAGCACCCGCGCACTATGACGGCTTTCCGGCCGCAGAACGTCGTGTTGTTCGTACACGGGTCGACCTACCCGGCGGAAACCTCGTTCGATTTGCCGCTCGCGGGAATGTCGTGGATGGACTACATCGCGCGCCACGGGTACGACGTCTGGCTGGTCGACGTGCGCGGCTACGGGAAGTCAAGCCGTCCCCCAGAGATGGATCAGCCGGCCGGCGCGAACCCGCCGATCGTCCACACGACCACCGCCGTCCAGGATGTCGGAACCGCGGTCGACTTCATCAAGGCGAAACGCCACGTCTCCAAGATCGATCTCATCGGCTGGTCCTGGGGAACGACCATGATGGGGATGTACACAGCCGACCACAACTCCAATGTGAATAAGCTCGTGCTTTACGCTCCGCAGTGGCTTCGCGCGGCAGGTTCGGTCGCGCTCACGGCGCAGGCCGGCCCACTCGGTGCATACCGGTCCGTGTCCATGGCGTCGGCGAAAACACGCTGGCTCACCGGCGTGCCCGCCGATAAAGCGCAGACGTTGATTCCCGCCGGCTGGTTCGAGCAGTGGGCGGCGGCCACGCTGGCATCCGATCCGGTCGGCTCGAAGATTGACCCTCCGGTCCTGCGCGCGCCCAACGGCACCGTAGCCGACACCGCCGACTACTGGGCGGCGGGAAAGCCGCTCTACGACCCGTCCCGAATCACGGTCCCTACCCTGCTCATTCACGCCGAGTGGGATCAGGATCTCCCGACGTATATGGATGAGGCGTACTACAAGCTCCTGACCAACGTGCCTTACAAACGCTACGTGCAGATCGGCGAGGGAACGCACACGATCATCATGGAGAAAAATCGTCTGCAGCTCTTCTCCGAGGTGCAGCTCTTCCTCGACGAGCGTCGCGTCACACAGTAGCCGGCTTGCAGCCTATCGATGGTTCGTGCGCATTCGGTTGTTTTTCCGCCGGTGTTCGAGTTCGGCAAGACCGAGCACCTCGAGCACCGGCGGAACGTACATCCCGAAACGGCCGCGCAGTCCCTTCTTGAGGCCGTACCATCCTTTGACCGCATTGCGGGCCGAGCGACCCCACGCCTCGACCGTCCCTTCGGCAGCCGGCTTTTGCTCGTCGGCGCTGCCGAGCAACATCCAATCTCCGTGGGCCTCGAGCATCGCGCGCAAGTCTTCGATGCAGCGCAGATGATAGCGCAGCTGGGTCTTCCCAACTTGGATGACTAGGGCAGGTGGGTCGAGGCTCGCGTCGCGCCAGGCGAGGTATTCGGCCGTTCCCGGCGGGGTGGTCAAGCGCCATGGATCCGCCGGCGTACCGCTCTGCGAGCCCGCGGGCTTCGCCATCACGCGTTCCTTTCAGCGCGCGCCTTCAGGCAGGCCGCAAACTCGTCGAACGCGGGTTGAAGGTCGGGAATCGACTTGGTGATCAGGGGCGCCATGACGCCCGAGTAATCTTCGCGCATCGCGAACTCCACGCGGCCGCCGTCGGTCGGGCGCAGTTCGAAGCTGCGCTCGCCTCTGAACAAACCCAGCGGCATCCCGCTGCTCCACAGCATGCGTACGGGCGCGTCGAAAGCGACGATCCTGAGCGGGAACGCGCGCCCCGGCGAGATCGTCGCGTGCACCGTAATCGTCTGGCCCGGCGCGATCGCCCCGTCGATGCCGGACACCGTAGTGTTCCAATCGGGGTAGTGCGGCGCGTCGGTCAAAATGTCCCAAATCACCGCCGGCGTAGCCGCGATCATGGTGCGGGTCGCGAAAGATTTCATGTCCAAATCGTAACGTGCATGTTACGAAAAAGCAAGATGACTCAAACTTGCGCTGCCAGTGCGGCGAGGACGGCATCCCACGACCGAGCGTAGGCTGAAGCGTTGCGGCCGAACACCTCGCGGCCGGCCGCCCCTATGTCGTGGATGACCGTCACGCACGTCCCGCCCGCAACAGCCTCGAACCGGATCTCGACCTGCGTAGCATCGTCGGGCCCCGTCCCGGGGAACCAGTCCAATGTCAAACGGCTTGCCGGCTCGAAGCGGCGGACGACGCCCAACTCGACCTCGGTACCATCTCGCGCGCGCTCGAAGAAACGCCCGGACGCCTCGATCCTGATCGAACTGCTCTCGTCGTCGGTGTGACGCCGTTCTGCAGGCCACCATTGGCCTGCTTCTTCGGTGAACAATGAGAAAGCACGCTCGGGACTGCAGGGCAGGACCACGCTTTTCGAGATCATTGGCGTGCGAGTTCCTCCAGCCGCGACAAAGCCACATCCCAGAAGCTATCGATGTATTCGCGTACCGCGCGGAAGCCCTGAACGCGCACCGCGTAGAGATTCTGCGTTCCGCGTTCTTCGGGCGTGACCAGCCCCGCGTCTTGGAGCACCCGCAGGTGCCGCGAGATAGCCGGGCGGCTGACCGCGAAGCGTTTGGCCAGCGCGCCCACCGGCATCGGTGCGCGGCGCAGTGCCGTCAGGATATCTCTACGGATCGGATTACCCAGCGCATCGAGTGCATGCATCGTAACACAAAGGTTACCATAAGTGGGTCCCCAAAGGACACTCTACGCCGCAATCGCCCAGGAGGTTCCGATGAAGACCGTGCTGGTCCGCTACAAGACCCACTACGACAAGGCCGGTGAGAACGAGGCTTCGGTCCACGCCGTCTACGATGATCTGCGCAGGACCTCGCCGGCCGGCTTCCGCTACGGCACGTTCAAGCTCGCCGACGGCGCGAGTTTCGTTCATTTTGCAATCATCGATACGGCCGACGGGAGCAATCCGCTTCTGGCGCTGGATTCGTTCGAGCGGTTTCAAGAGGCCTTGGGCGAGCGCTGCACGGAGCCTCCGCTGGTTACCGAGCTCGTCCCGGTCGACAGCTACGGGTTCTTAGTCGCGAGCCCGTCCCGAACTGGGACCTAGCCGAGTGCGCTGCTTGATTCGAGAATTAGGCGGGTACCTGGCTGCATATTTGTAGGACGCTAGGAGGCCTTTTTGATGCGCCCAGCCCAGCGGTTCAGTTTCGTCCTGTTGCTCGCTTTGTTTTTGACCGCCGCAGGGTGCGGCGGCGGCGGAGTGGGCCGCAGCGCTCCCGCCGTACCGATCGTTCCTGAGAGCGGGGTTCGCAGCACGGATATGGTGGCGACCACGGCGATCCAACGCCTTCGCAGCTACCGGATCGACGCCGACAAAGTGTTCGTCGCGGGGATTTCGTCCGGCGGCTTCTTCGGCGTCCAGATGCACGTGGCGCACTCCGCCACGTTCAAAGGCGCTGCGATCTACGCGGGCGGGGTGTACTACTGCGCACTCGACAGCGTCGTGACCGCGCTGGTCGACTGCGGCGGGGAAGGCCTCTACGCGAGCACCCTGGCGCAGTCGGAGAGTTATCTCGACCAGCAATCCGCCGCCGGCACGATCGACCACGAGCGAAACTTGCGCGAGCAGCCGGTCTATCTCTGGTCGGGTACGGCGGACACCGTCGTCAAGCAAGCCGAAATGAACGACCTCCAGACCGAGTATCAGCACTACGGCGCAGACATCGTCAAGTACGATAACGCCTTCCCGGCCGAACACGGCTGGGAATCACCCGACGGCGAACTGCCGTGCGGAACGGCGGCCAGTCCGTACATGATCACTTGCGACGAAGGCTCGCGCCCGTACGATTCGGAGCGCACCTGGCTGAGCGGCTTCTTCGGCCGGCTCCAGCCCCGCAACGACGGGCGGCTGCGCGGGCAGGTGATCAACTTCGATCAGACCGAGTTCGGCGCCGCAGCGAGCAACTCGATGGACACGAACGGATACTATTTCGTTCCGCCACGCTGTTCCGAGCGCGAAGGCTGCGGCCTGGTGGTCGCCTTTCATGGCTGCCTGCAGACACAGGCCGACATCGGCACCAAGTTCGTCACCGAGTCGGGGATCGACGAGTGGGCGGATACGAACAACATCATCGTGCTCTATCCGTATGCGATCAAATCGTCGACCGTGCCGTACAATCCGCAAGGCTGCTGGGACTGGTGGGGCTACGACGATCCGAACTACTCGCTCAAGAGCGGAACGCAGATCTCGATCGTGTACAAGATGGTGCAACGCCTGATAGATCGCTAGCGACACCTAGCCGTGCGCGGCACGCTCGCCCAGTCGAGCGGGGTGCCGTCCCAGACCGGCGGATGGGGATTGGATGAAATCGTGGCGGCGCGGCGGCGAAGCGGCGCTGCGACGGCGAAGCCCGGCGCGTGTCCTTCCGTCTGATTCTGGCCGGCTGTGCTTTGCTGCTGACAACCGCGGCGACGATTCCCGCGCCGCGGGACGGGGTGTACTCCGGCACGGCGCGGGTCGACAACCGCGCCGTGCGGTACGTCTCGATTCCGCTCGACGCCGTGCGCATCAAAGTCGCGCTTGCGCAAGGCCGCGCCGGCCAAATCGAGTCTCTGGACGGCATCGCGCACCGCTACGGGGCGTTGGCCGCGATCAACGGTGGGGACTACGATGCATACGGAGCGCGGCGCTTCCGCAATGCGAATCACACGTTGATTTTGGGCGGCGTGTTCGCCTTCAAGGGCGACATCGGCGACGTGTTATGGTTCGATGCCGAGAACAATGCGCGCATCGACCGCTTCCCGCTCCGCATCGCCGGTTCGCTGGATGGTGAGTGGACGTGGCCGAACAACTGGTACGCGTACTGGATCAACCGGGCACCGGTCGGCGATGCCGAGACGGTCTCGATCTTCACCCCGGACTGGGGCGTGCGCACCGCGCTCGACGGCGGCACGCAGATTCAGGTGACGAACGGCGTCGTGACCGCCATCTCCGAGGGGTCGACCGCGATCCCGCGCGACGGCTTCGTCATCTACGTGCGCGGCGAGCGCGCGATGCTCGCGCATTTTGCGGTGGGCCGGCACGTGGCCTATCGCATCGATCGCGCTGACGGCCTGCCGCTCGGGGCCTTCGCCGGAGCACGCGAGGCGATCGGCTGCGGGCCGCGGCTCGTCACCGATGGGCTGATCACGGTCGATCCCGCGGCGGAGGGCTTTCGTGACCCGAAGATTTTGGTCGCATCCGCCGAGCGCAGTGCAGTCGGCCTAACCGCTGATGGACGGATGCTGTTCGTCGCCACCTCCGGCACGATTCGCGAGCTTGCCTACGTGATGCGTGACCTCGGTGCGCGCGATGCGATGGCCTTCGACGGCGGCGCGTCAACCGGCATCTGGTTTCGCGGCCGGTCGCTGGTGACACCCGGGCGCTTGATCAACAACGCGTTGCTGGTTACGGCCCGTTGAGGCGAATGACGTCGGTCCCCGACGGCTCGGCAAAGAGGCGCAGCACCGCATCGGCCCGGCGCTCCAGCACCTTGCGCTGATTCACCGAGCCCTTGTCGGTAATTTCGCCGTCGGCCGGCGAGAGCGGGTCGAACTCGAGCCGGGCGCGGTCGGTGCGATACGAGGAACCTCCGGCGTCGGCGTTATACGCCCCGAGCGCCTCAGCCACGACGCGTTGCAGCGCACCCTCATCGGGGAATTGCGCCCGCGCCCGCGCGCCGACGAAGAGCAGCAAGCCGATCGCGTCGCGGTTCTCGCCCGCTACGACGACCTCGTCGACGAGCGCTCCGGCCGCAGCGAGCACTGCCAACCGGACCGCGCCGGCATCGACCCAGGTGCCGCTGCTCAGCTTGAAATTCTCCGCGATTCGTCCGTCGAAGAGCAGACCGCGCGCCGGGTCCGACCGGTCGGCGAAGCGCACCGCGTCACCGGTGCGGTAAAAGCCTTCCTCGTCGAACGCGCGCGCGGTCAGATCGTCGCGGCGCCAGTAGCCCGGCGTGACCAGCGGCCCGCGTACGCGAACCTCGAGCTTGTGCTCGACCGGCACGAACAGCAGCTCCGTGCCGGGGCCGGGCAGCCCGATGTCGGCGGGATCGCGCAGCGCGTAGTGCACCGCGGTCGCCATCGGCGCGGTCTCCGTCAGGCCCCACGAACCCGTCACCGCGACCTCACCGCCGCCGTAACGCTCGGATAGCTCGCGCATTGCACCCCAGGTCGTGCGCGGAAGCGCGGCTGCAGCGTTTCCGATGAGGCGCAGCCGCGAAAAGAAGCGGCTGGCGAATGTTTCGTTGGAAGCGAGGGCCTCGACCAGCAGCCGGTGTCCGCGCGGCACGTTGAAGTACACGGTCGGCGGGTGTTCGGTCAGCGCTTGGATCGAACGCTCGAAACGTCCGGGCATCGGCCGGCCGTCGTCGATATACAGGCTCCCGCCGTGATAGAGGGCCATATTGAAGTTGTGGTTGCCCCCGAACGTGTGATGCCACGGCAGCCAGTCGACCAAGATCAGGTCGTGCGCGTTCAAGAACGGCCAGAGTTGTGCGAGGCTCTGCTGATTCGAACAGAGCATGCGGTGCGTGTTGACGACCCCTTTGGGTTCTCCGGTGGAACCCGAGGTGAACAGGATCTTCGCGATGTGATCGGGGCTGACGGCCTGGTGCGCCGCGTCCACGGTTCCGTTCGCGTCGGCGGAGGTGAGTTCGTCGACCGTTCGCGCGCCGCGCGGCGGCACACCGCGCTCGATGAGCAGCGGCACTGCCGGGTCGACGGCGTCGAGCGCCTCGCGGTACGCGTCGGAATCGGCAGCGAAGACGAGGGCCGGGCCAAGCGCATCGAGCACGAACCCGAGGCGGCGCAGATCGCCGTACAGGGTCGAGTACGCCGGCGAGATCGGGCCGACGGGGATGCCGACGTAGAGCGCCGCCAGCGACACTTTCGCATGCGCGATTGAGCCTTCGGAGAGAATCGCGATCGGGGTATCGCACGTGAGGCCAAGGTCGAGAAAACGTGATGCGAGCCGCCGCACGGCATCCAACATCTCGGCGTAGGTGATGGCGTTCCACCCGTCGCCGGCGCGTTCGGCCAGAAAGATCCGGTCGGGGCGCTCACGCGCCCAGCGAACCAGCAGGGCGCCCACGCTCTGGGGATACGCCCGCAGTTCCTCGTCGCTGCGAAGCAGCAGAGAACCGTCGGCACGCGCATCGAGCTGAACCGACGGGTCCGCGAAGAACGGTGATCCGACCGTCATGACCGTCTCGAATTGACGCAGCCGCCAGGGGAGTCCCGCTCGGTGCCGGGGTCCGAAAGTGAGAGCTCGACGGTCGCCCGAAGAGTGGTTCGCATGCCTTCGGAATCGAGCTGGGACGACAAACTGCTCGCGGCGCTGACGGACGAGTGGGTCAGCGCGGAAGCGCTGGCCGCGCGCTTCCAGGCGAAGCCGTTCACCGTGCTCGCGCGGCTCAAAGACCTGCTGCGGCGCAACCTCGTCGAGCGAAAGATCGTGAAGCACCCGACGAAGATCTACGCCGGACGGCCCATTCAGCAGGCTCTGTTTCGACGGACGCAGCTCGGCCGCAAGCCATAGCGGACGACAGGGCCGTGGTGAAGGCCTTTGTGCGCAAGTCGAAAGCGTGGCTTTGCGGATGACGCGACGCACGGCGGCCGGAGCACGTGCGCCGCGAAGACCGCCCAATGGCGCCCATTCACCGGCACCGTTGCCGTTCGGCACGCGCCGTTAAGACGGAGATAATCTCGGCCGCGATACATATGATGGGATGGCTTCGTTGAAAAAGATCCCTCCCGGGGTCGGCCCGCGGCATCCGCAACTCGTCGTACTGGTGGGGGCAACGGGTGATCTGGCACGGCGAAAGCTGTTACCCGGACTGTTTTACCTCTCCAGCGCAGGCTTTATTCCGGGCTGCCGGATCATCGGCGTTTCGCTGGACGACCTCGACGCTGAAAGCTTCCGCACGTTCGCGCGCGAGGCGCTCGATCAATTCTCGACGCGGAAGGTCGACGAGGCGGCCTGGTCGACGTTCGCCGCAACGTTGGACTATGTGCCGCTGGCCGCAGGCTCCGCAGCCCTGCGATCAGCGGTAGACTGGGCGGAACAGACGTTGGGGAAGGACAGCCGGCGCCTGCACTACCTCAGCGTCCCACCCCACGCGGCGCTGTCAGCCGTGCAGATGCTCGGGCAGGCCGATCTCGTCGAGCACTCATGCGTCATCATGGAAAAGCCCTTCGGCACGGATCTCGACAGCGCGGTCGACCTGAACGCCAAGCTGCACGAGGTATTCTCCGAAGAGCAGATCTTCCGGATCGATCATTTCCTGGGCAAAGAGCCGGCGCAGAACATCCTGGCGTTTCGCTTCGCCAACGGCTTGTTCGAGCCGATCTGGAATCGCAATTTCATCGATCACGTGCAGATCGACGTCCCGGAAACGCTCGGCCTGGGCAACCGCGCCGCGTTTTACGAAGAGACCGGCGCCTTTCGCGACATGGTCGTGACCCATCTGTTCCAGATTCTCGGCTTCATGGCGATGGAGTCCCCGACATCGCTCGAGCCGGGCCCCATCAGCGAGGAAAAGAACAAAGTCTTTCGCAGCATGCTGCCGATCGACCCCAAGGATGTCGTGCGCGGACAGTATATCGGCTACCGCGCCGAGCAGGGTGTCGATCCGGAATCCGACACTGAGACGTTCGTTGCCCTGAAGTGTTTGGTCGACAACTGGCGCTGGGCTGGAGTACCGTTCTTTCTGCGCACCGGAAAACGACTGGCGGAAGGGCAGCGCATCATCTCGATCGCGTTCCGCGAACCGCCGAAGAGTATGTTTCCCGCCGGCTCCGGCGTCGGCGCGCAAGGCCCCGATCATCTCACCTTCGACTTGGCGGATGCCTCGAAGATGTCGCTGTCGTTCTACGGCAAACGCCCCGGCCCGGGGATGCGGCTCGATAAACTCAGCCTGCAGTTCGCCATGCATGACACCAACCTGATCAGCGACGTGCTCGAGGCCTACGAGCGGCTGATCCTCGACGCGATGCGCGCCGATCGCACCCTGTTTACGACCGCGGAGGGCATCGAACGGCTTTGGGAAGTCTCGAAGCCGCTGCTGGAAGCGCCGCCGCCGGTGCGGCTGTACGAGCCGGGCTCGTGGGGACCGAAATCCGTCCATCAGCTCATCGCACCGCATGCCTGGCGGCTGCCGTTCGAGCGTGCCTGGCGTGACCCCAATCCCTTGGGCAGCTGAGCGCACACGGATCGCGGTCCACATTCCGGGCGCCTAGGCAGGGAGGGTTGCCCACGCTTCCTAAGCCTACCGACCTGTTCGGAGGGTCGACATGCAGTTAGCTTTGGCTGGAATCTTCGTCCTGGCGCTACTCGCGCTGTTTGCCGGGCCGGCGCTGGCGCGAGGGAACGCCGTGTCGATCACGCAGCCCACAATCGTCGCCGCGGTCGACGCGTTTGATAAGACTGGCATCAAGCTCGACAGTTGGGCCAAGGGCGGGATCCACATCGAGTCGCAGGGGATCAAACTCGCGGACAAGTGGAAGGTCAGTTCGCTAAAATGCTCCGACGTGACGGTTGTCGCGATGGCAGGAGATAAAGTCGTATCCTCAGCCGGCGCGATGTCCGATCCGAACGATCCGGCTAGTTGTGTCTACTCGATGAAGGTTCCATCGAGTATCCCGCTGAGTGTCTACGCGCAGATTGGAAACGCGCAATCCGTCGGAATTACGTCGCTCGGCAAGGGTCAGAAAGAGGGCGTTCCCGGCTACGACAAGCTCGGCTCCAAGTCAGATCTGGTCAGCACGAAGATCTTCCCGCCGGGGGGGCTCAAGGGCGCACCGCAATTGGTGAAGATCCGTGATTCCGCGTCGTCGATTTCGCTTCCGCTTTACATTAAACTCGACAACTGACCAAGTCCGAAATCTTCTTGCGGTGTCGTGAGAAGACGTGTTGCACGTATTACGCCGTCTACTTGACCGGTGATGAGATCGTCCGCGTCGCTCGAACGCTGGATGCGCCGCCGTGGGCATTCACGATCGCCGTTCCTTCTGAGGCGTCTCCAGACGCCTTCGCGCTCGACCACTCCGCCCTTCGCTACCGCGCGGCACTAACGAAGCTGCCTGACGGCACCGACCGCGAACGCTGCATCTTCTTGCTGCGGCTTTCGGACGGAACGGCGCGCTGCGGGCTCGGCGACTCACGCCCGACGCCGTGTCGAACCTTTCCCGTCGAACTCCACGACGGTGCCGTGCGCGTCTCCGCAGAGGGCTGCACCTGCCGAACATGGTCGCTCGAGGACATCGACGCGGAGGCCGACCGCGCATTGCTGCAGGACGACGCCTGCGCGCGCGACGTGTATGCGGGTTTCGTGGGCAACTGGAATGCGTACGTGGCCGCAACCGAGATCGAGAGTTTCTCCTACCCGGACTTCTGCCGCTTTTTGCTCGATCAGTACGGCGGCGCGCGATGAGTTTCGGCTGCACGACCTGCTCCGGCGAATGCTGCCGCCGGTACCTCGTCCATATCAGTGGACGGGACGCCGTGACGATTGCCCGCGCGCAGCATATCAGCTTCGAGTCGTTTATCGACATCGTCTCTGAAGAACCGACCAGCGGACGAGGCTTCGTCCTTGACGCCGGTAGCGATGCGTTTGCCCTTACCCTGCGGCGACGGCCGGACGGCGCGTGCTCGTTTCTCGTTGCGCTGACGGATGGTTCGCAGCGCTGCGGAATCTATCCGCAGCGTCCCTTGACCTGTGCGGTTTTCCCCCTGCGCTTGTTTCATGGCAGCGTCGACATCCGCGAGGACGTGGTCTGCGAGCCGAGCGGGAAGCGCATCACGGCCGTCGACCTGCCGGCAGGTCGCGCGATGCTGATCCGCGCCTCGTTCGAGTGGAGCGTCTACGCCCACGTCGTCGCAGCATGGAACACGGCGCGCGCACGCGTGCCGAGCCGAGCCGACGAGATCGTGTACTTCGACTACGTCGGCGCTGCCTACGACGCAATCGACGCGGCGCTCGCCGTGCAGCCGGCGCTGGCAGGCACGATCGACCACTGGATGGACGGCGCGCCGGCCTCCGATGTCGTCACCGGCCGCCAAGAGCTGGAGCAGGCACTCGACGCCGTGCTTGCGCCGATTGCCGAACGTCTGTCCTCTTAAGGGGCGAGCTGCTCCCTCGGCTCGTAGGCTTCGGCCTCGTCACCAAGCTCGGCGGTTGGCGGCAGCACGACGTGATTTCGCGCCCCGTGGACGAACGTTTCCGCCGCCTCCCGTCCGGACCAGCGCGTGAACAACACTTCGTGGCTGTCGTCGTCGTTCGCAAGCAGGGCACCACCTTGAAAGCCCGCGATCTCGGTCTTGCCGTCGAGGATCGCTTTCGCCGACGCGGTAAACGGCGGCATCCCGATCGGCAGCGATTTGACGCTCACGAACGCGTACGCATACGCTGTCTGCACGTCGATCTCCGCATCGCCGGCAGTTTGAACCACGCGAAAGATGTCGAACGTTCGCAATTCCGGAATGTCGTGACGTTCGGCCCGTATCTTGTGCTGGTCCCACGCGTTCTGCATCCGGTGAAAGACTTCGTGGCCGGAAACCGCGGAAATCGTCAGCACGCGGCGCCCGTGATAGCCTACGAGGCTGAGGCTTTGGAGCAGTGCACGGTCATGCAAGCCCCCATACAGGGTTCGCAGTGAGGTGAGCCATGCGTCGACTCGATCCTCGCGAACGTGAGCATCGTCGATGACGATGAACGGCGACGACTTCAGCCCAAATGACGTGACCGGAGCTCGGTGCGGACGCGCTGCCTCGAACTCGGCTTCCTTTGTGGTCGGCAGGCGCTTGATGTCGTCCGGTGAGACGTGGCGCTCTTTCGTCTCGCCGGATGGCTCTTTGACCCGGACCACGACGGTCCGGGTCTTCACCTCGACGACGCTGCCGTCGAGGTTTTCAGAGATCAGCCGCACGTGATCGCCGCGTTGGAGTTTCAAGACGCACCTCCCTTCGAGGTCGCTTCGGACCGAGAGCATACGCCGTCCGGCACCGGAAGCTTACCCGACTTTGCCCGGAGAGACCCGTACCGGTGCCGAAGGCGCGGCACGTCCTTCATGATCCACACCCTCGCGCTTGTCGGGATGGTCAGTGTTACGACACCGAAACCGCGTCCCTTTGTGGACGTGGGCACGCTTCGGCTTTTTCGGTGCCGCCCAAGAGACAGCGGGGTGAGCGTTGCCGGCTATTGCGACGTGGTCCCTGTCCCTCTGGATTGGGAGAACCCGAGTGCCGCGACCATCACGATCCGCTTTGAGTGGATTCCGGCGGGGGATGCGGTGACGACGCGCACGATCGTTGCCCAAGACGGGGGGCCCGGATTCCCTTCGACCGGAAGCGGTGACGCGTACGTCCGTTTGTTCGGCCCGTTGCTGTACGACCGAAACCTGCTGATGATGGACGAGCGGGGAACCGGGGGGTCGACTCCCATCGACTGCGAGCCGCTCCAGGCCGCGGTCGTCAATGGTGACACCGACGAAATCTTTCAGCGTGGCGTACGAGCTTGCGCCACGCAGCTCGACCACACTTTCCGGACGAGAGACGCGACAGGATTTGTCCGCGCGGACGACCTTTTCGCGACGACGCAGTCGGTTCGTGACCTCGCCGCGATCCTGCGCGCGCTCGCGCTCCCGAAAGTCGACCTGTATGGCGATTCCTATGGCACGTTCTTCGCGCAAGCGTTTGCGGCCAATTATCCAGACCTCGTTCACTCGTTGGTGCTTGACAGCGCTTATCCGCTCGATCAGGACATTTTCGATGCGCCGGCGCGCAGGGAAATCCGCCTTGCCTTCGATGCCGTTTGTTCGCGCAGCGCTGCCTGTAGCGCGGCAGCACCGTTCTCGTCAACTGCTCGCATTCGCCGTTTAGCACGCAGGCTGGCATCGAAGCCGCTCGTGACGCAACAGCGGAGCTACGGTACGACGGAGCTGGCCTCGCTGCTTCAGGAGGCCAGCCTTGACACGCCGCTGATCGAGTTCCGCGACCTCGATGCGGCGGCACGCGCATGGCTCGATCGCGGCGACGCGATCCCGATCGGCAGGCTTTTCGACCGGAGTTGGAAGGCTGCAGAGCTTCCACGCGCCTTCAACGTCTACTCTGCAGGTATGGAAGTAGCCACGGAATGTACCGTCTACCGCTACCCCTTCGATGCGCGAGCGACGTTAGCCGAGCGCCTTCGGCAATATCATGCCGCGCTCGCGAGGCTGCCGCCGGCGATGTTCGATCCGCTTGCGATGCGAGACGTAGCCGCGGCAGACCCGTTCCCATTCGACGAGTGCCTCCACTGGCCGGCGCCTACCCATCTTCAGCCGCTCATCAACGGACCGTTCCCGCTCGTGCCGCCGACCACTCCGGTATTGATCATCTCGGGTGAACTCGATTCCATCACGGCACCAGGCGATGCCGAACAGGCCCGCGCCGAGCTCGGCCCCTCGGCGCGCTTGGTCTCGATTCCGAACGAAGGCCACGTTCCAACGTTCTACGATCAATTCAATTGCGCGCAGCAGATCGTGCGAACGTTTCTCCGAGCACCGGACTCCAGCCTCGAAACGACGTGTACCGCCAGGATTCCAGAGGTGCGCGCCGTCGGCGTCTTCCCCGCGATGCTCGCTGAGCAACCGCCGGCGACGCGCCGCGCCGGTGATCACGCGACGCGTATAGAGTCGCAGCTCGCCGCGCTCGCCGTCGAGGCGGTTGGGGACACCATCGAGAGTGCCCGCTTCGCCTCCTTTAACGACGATTTCTGCGACCGATACCACCCCTGCGGTCGGGGATTGCGCGGCGGCCATTTCGTAGCAGCATGGGATCTATCGTCCGTACTGTTTGCAGTAACGTACTCGCGCGACACGTTGGTCTCAGGAGTGGCGCACATTGGCGGCGCGCTCGTCTACGGCGGCGCGGGGTACGTCAATGCCAGGGTTCAAATTCAAACGAACGACGAAAGGCACACCGAGACTCTCGACCTTCACTGGGATGAGCGGGTGCCGCGTGCCCGGGCGAGCATTGAAGGCCTCTCGCTCGACCACCATCGGATACGTGAGGAAATGCCCGCGCCGTGAGGCGCGTACTCCGTGCGATCTGCGGCAGTCAAATCGATGCGGTCATCATTCACCTTGGGTTCGGACTCGCCCCCAGGGGGATCTCTACGGGTGTGGCGATGGGGACCGTTCGATCATCGGTATGGTTCGGATAATCGGCACGATCCTCGGAACCGGGGCCGGCGTGGCGGTGCTCATATGCATCGACTGGCAACTGAAGGATACCGTCAACGCCGCCGACGCCGCGTTCGCCGAAACGCTGTTCGACGTCAGCCGGCAATTGCGGTAATCAAAGGCGTCGTTCAGCGTGTGGCCTTCAAGACGGACGAGGACTTGGATGAGATCTTGACCCGCCAGACCGGGAATGTAGGACGAACTGCCGTCCAACGGCGTCGTTGCCGTGAAGTTGTTTCCACTCTGAGAGAAATTCTCGAGCCGATATTCGTGGTTCGGCGGCGGAGCGCCGGCCGGACCTGCGATCCGCGCCTTGATCGTGAGATACACCGTATTGGGAGCGGCGCTGAGCCAACCGGGGGCTGCCGCAAACAATGCGCATCCCAAAATGGCCGTGCTTGCAACAAACTGCAATCTCATTGAATGAATACCTCGATTTCTCCACAGTATGGGCTTCGGACTTCGAGAATAGCAAGATAGCCGTCGCACCGGCGTCCCAAACGACGGTCGGCCGAGCAAACCCCCGCAAATGATGCCGCTGCCTGCCGTTGAAGTGAGCGGTCCCAGCTGGGCGCCTGGGCCCTGCGGAAAGGTGAGGCGGACGTGATATCGCGTGGCTTTCTTGGACGTCGGCGGCCGGCTGCGGTTGAAGGGCGCCTCCCGCCCGGACAGTACCTGGTCACGGACTTTCCGGTGCTCTCCGCCGGGCCGACGCCGCACACGTCGCTCGACCGGTGGTCGTTCGCGCTGGAAGGCCTCGTCCAAGCACCGGTGAGCTGGTCCTGGGAAGAGTTCCTCAAACTGCCGAGTCAGGACTTCACCGTCGACATCCACTGCGTCACGAAGTGGACCAAACTCGACACGACCTGGCACGGCGTCTCGGTCGATACATTGCTGAACAGCGCGCAGTTGGATCCGAAGGGCCGGTACGTGACGGCGTTCGGCGACGGCGGCTACACGACGAACATCCCGCTCGCGGAGATGGTGAACGGTCAGGCGTTCGTTGCGTATCAGTTCGACGGCAAACCGCTGGCCGCCGAGCACGGTGGCCCGGCTCGGCTGGTCGTGCCTCATCTCTACTTCTGGAAAAGCGCGAAGTGGGTCCGCGGCCTGCGGCTCCTCGACCACGACGAACCCGGTTTCTGGGAGTCGCTCGGCTACAACATGCACGGCGACCCGTGGAAGGAAGAGCGGTACAGCGGGGACTGATCGTGCCGGCCGCGCTCGAATGGCAGATTGCGAAGGTCACGCGAATCACGCCCGAGACACCGCAGACCAAGACGCTGACGCTCGCACTGCCCGCGTGGGTGGCGCACGAGCCCGGTCAGCACTACGATGTGCGCCTCACCGCACCGGACGGCTATCGAACCGAGCGCAGCTACTCCGTCGCCTCAGAACCCGAGCGCGCCGGCGAGATCGACCTCACGGTCGAGCGGATCGCCGACGGCGAGGTGTCGCCCTATCTCGACGACGTCCTGATGCCGGGCGATCAGCTCGAGGTGCGCGGCCCGATCGGCGGCTACTTCGTCTGGGACGTCGCGATCGGCGGGCCGCTGCTGCTGATCGGCGGCGGCTCGGGAGTCGTGCCCTTGATGGCGATGCTGCGCCACCGCGCGGCGCAGCATTCGCTGATCCCCACGCGACTTCTGTATAGCAGCCGCACCGCCGACGAGATCATCTACCGGGCCGAACTCGATCGGCTGGCGAGCGCCGACGCGGCGTTGAAGGTGATCTTCACGCTGACGCGCGGTGCGCCGCCCGGCTGGACGGGGTATCAGCGTCGCATCGATGCGGCGATGGTACGCGAGGTCATGCAGTCGTTGGGGAACGACATTCGCGCGTACGTGTGCGGACCGACACTCTTGGTCGAGGCGGTATCGGCGGCGCTTGTCGCCGTGGGGCTTCCACCCGACCGCGTCCATACCGAGCGCTTCGGCCCCACCGGCACATAAGGAGACGAGGACATGGACGACGACGCGGATATGAATACTGCCCTCATGATCGATGGGAACGCCGTTGCGGGCCGGCTCGAAGACATCTTCGGCCGCGATATGACGACCGCCGTGACGCGTTGCGCCGGCTGCGCGAACCAGGCGGAAATGGGCGCCTTGATGGCCTTCGTCCGCGGGCCCGGCATCGTGCTACGGTGTCCCAGCTGTCAGGCGGTCATCGCACGAATCGTGGAGACGGCCACGGCCGTGTACTTCGATGCACGCGGCGCTGCATTCATCCGCCTGGGCGCGCGTTCGTAGAGATGCACGAGAGCACGTGGTGGCTGATGGCTCCGTGGTCGAACTTCTACGTCATCGTAGGCTCGGCAGCCGCGGGCTTGACCGGATTGATGTTCGTGGTCATCACGCTGGTCGCCGATGGCCGAATGGGCACGACGCACGCCGGGATCGCGACCTTCAGTACGCCGACCATCGTGCACTTCGGCGCCGCGTTGTTCGTCGCAGCCTCGCTTGCTGCACCCTGGCGCTCGCTCACGCACGTCGTAGTGCTGCTGGGTCTCACCGGCGTGATCGGCTTGGTTTACGCGTTGCGGGTGATCGTGTTGGCGAAGAATCTGACGCAGTATCGACCGGGCGCGGACGACTGGACCTGGTATGCCATTCTTCCGCTGGTCGCGTACTTGGCCATCCTTGCATCCGCGCTACTGCTGACGATCGCTCCGAAGAATGCGCTGTTCGTGCTCGCCGCCGGCGTCTTACTGCTGGTCTTCATCGGCATCCATAATGCCTGGGACGTCGTGGTGTGGATCGCCGTCGGCAAAGGCGAAGACGCAGGTTCGGACAGCAAGCCGGAATCCTCTGACCGTTGAGATGATCCGGAGACGCCCCGCCAACACGGAGAGGTTCGGCTCCGAAGCGCGGAAAAGCCGTGCTTGCGCCCTTGGCGCGCCGGAGGGTTCGATGGTTCTCACGGAATCGCAGCTCGCGCAGTTTGACCGGGACGGGTTCGTGCGCTTTGAGAAGCTGTTCAGCGACGATGAAATCGCGCTGCTGAAGTCGGAACTGGTGAGGGTCGGACAGGCCGACTCCGAGGCGATCATCCGGGAGCGGACGGGGTCGGTGCGCACGATTTACCGTTCTCACGAGCCGGACGGCCCGACCGCCTCGCCGGCGTTTTGGCGGCTGGCTCGAACGCCGCGACTCCTCGCCCCGGCGCAACAGGTGCTGCGCGACGACGAACTCTACATCTTCCATTGCAAGAACAACATCAAGACCGCGATCGATGGGACCGTCTGGCTGTGGCATCAGGACTACGGCTACTGGCAGCACGATGGTATTCCGACGCCCACCATGGCGACGTTCCTGGTGATGCTCGATGAGGCGACGGAATACAGCGGCTCGTTGTATTTCGTGCCGGGCAGTCACAACGGTCCGGTACATCCGGCCTACAAAGACGAGGTGACGACCTCGTATCCGCAGTGGGCGATCGAGAAGCCGGCCATCACGCAGTATCTCAAGAACAGTCCGCGTGCCGTTGCGATCGAAGGCGGCCCCGGAACAGCCGTCCTCTTCCACTGCAAGATCGTCCACGGCAGCGGTCACAATCTCTCGCCCAACGATCGATGGCACGCCTACATGGCCTACAATCCTAGCGCCAACCGGCCGAATCCCGTACCGGCGAATCCGCGGACGGACTACGTCGTATCGCGCAACTACGCGCCGCTCGACCTCTTGCCGAACGACGACTTGAACGGCCCCGCGGCGCGGCTTGTGGAAGCCGCAGCCGCGAGACCGTAAATCGGGGCTCGCTCAGGCCCTCACGGACCGACCGCGAGAAAGAGCGCGCCGGTCAGTCCCGTGTTCCCGCCGGAGATCGTCTCGACGGGTGCAACGTTCCCGGTCACGCCGGGAGCGAAGACGAGTATACTAGAGCCACTGGTGCTAATGACGTAGAGGTAGCCGCTAGCGTCGACGGCGACGCCGTATGGTCCAGTGATTTGTGTGTTGCTACCGGTGATGTACTGAGCCTGCGTTTCCGAAGTTGCGGTCGGCCCGTAGACGTTGACCGCGTTGGAATTGTTGTTTCCCTCGTAGATGACGCCATTCTGGTCGTACGCAATCGAGAAGAGGGCCGAGCAGCCAGTGACGATGTCGCGCGTCGGTGCGACGTTACCGTTGGTGCCCGTCGGGAACACGAGCGTCTTATTGTCTGGCATACAACTGCTGCCGTTGTAATTTACGACGCCGATGTCGCCGTTCACGGGGCTGATCGCGACGTCCATCGGCTGCGTCATTCCGGTGGCTGCGCCCGCGATCGTACGCATTGGCGCTACGTTACCGTTCGCACCTGAAGCGTACTCGGTGACGTCGGGGGTTGGGCTCGAACCGTACTCATCGCGATTCGCGACGTAGAGGACGCCGCTTCCGTCGAGGGTTATGCCCCAAGGCACAACGAGCTCGGTGTTGAGCCCCCCAATCGAGCGCGTTGGCGAAAGGGTCCCGCTCACGAACGGCGGGGCATAGACATCGACAAAATCCGTACCCAGGCCTGCATTATCGTATGAGACATACATGTTGCCCGAGGCATCGAACGCGATACCGCGGTTTGACCCCGCCGCACTCCCGAGCTGCCGAGTCACGAGGGAGTGAAGCGGAGCGACATTCCCCGACACAGCCGGCGTTAGCGTCAGGCTCGCGACGGCGTTCGCAGCACCGGAAGCGGCAGCCGTAACCGTCACCGTTTCGTACGTCGCGCTCGGGCCAAAGACTTGGACGAGTCCCCCGCTTCCGGTCTGGGAAACGTAGAGATTCTTCGTCGGGCTGCCGTTGTACGCGAGGTTCACGGCCGCTCCTGGTGCGCTCACACTGCCAGACGAGAGCGTTGTCTTTGATGTGTCGCTCGTGGTGAGTGTAATCGAAATGGCGTTGCCCGACGCGTCAGAATAGTTGCCTGGGCCAATAATCGTACGGCCCGCCGCGTCGAGAGCGTTAAGGGTGACGGGCACGGTGGCGGTCGTTCCGGCTGTGGTCGTCGCCGGTGCAATGGCGATGGAAAGCGATGCGACGACACCGCTGAGCGTGGCTGCCAGGGCGTTGTTCTGTCCGGACACCACGTTCGCAACGATTGTTGCGGTAGAAAGGGGAACTCCGGTGCCGTCGGTGCTGGCGTACATCGAAATGCCGAAGCTTTCGTTTTGCGCGACCGGCGCCGAGATCTTCAACGTACACGACAGATCGCTACCGCCGTTGTTCACCGCGACGCAGTTCGGCGAAGACGGTGTGAGTGCGAATACCTGTCGTACTCCGCCCGACGGGGTCACGGCGATGGATTGGGTGGCCGTCGAAATGTACTGCGGCTTGCGTGCTGTACTCGATGCAGTCGCATGGGGCACGATGACGGTCATGGTCGCGGAGGCCGTCCCAGCCGGCCTGCCGGATGCATTTTGTGCGGGCATGATGCTCCCGCCCCCACCGCCGCACGCCCCAAGTAGGCTGGTCATGGTCACGAGAACGATCGTACGTTTCATCACGTGGTGCTCCGAGGATTCGTGCCGAGTGGAGTCTGTGGAGGAGTTGCTCGGGGTCATGATCTTCACGTCAGCGATGCTTCCGCTGCGACTGGACCGTAAGGCCCGTCGTCGTGACCGTGACGCTTACGGGAGCCGTCTGACCGAACGCGTCGTGCACCGTGACCGTGCAGGTGCCTGCGGATTGCGGCGTCACGGTGAAGGTCGCGTTCGGGCCGCTTGCTGACGCAGGCGTTATCGTCGCGATCGCGCCGCCGCCCGGCGAACAGGTATCGGTCTCGCTGATCGCGCCGCTGTCGCCAACTTCGGTCGCCGTAAACGTCTGCGCGAATTGCGCGCCGGTGTTCATGAACGTAAGAGCGTTCGGGCTTGCGGTCAGCGGGGCGGGCGTGGGGCTCGGCGTCGGCGACGGCGTCGGTGTCGGAGTCGGCGACGGTGTGGGCGTGGGCGTGGGCGACGGTGTGGGCGACGGCGTCGGCGAAGGTGTCGGTGACGGACTCGCGGTGGGGGTCGGCGAGGGGGTGGGCGACGGCGTTGCCGACCCCGATGCAGTCGGTCTCGGTGACGGGCTTGGCGTCGGCGACGGTGATGCACTAGCGCTCGGCGTCGACGAGGGCGAACTCGACGTGCTCGGGCTCGGAGCCGGGAAACGAATCACGCCTCCGCTTCCGCTCGACCCGCTGCAGCTGGCCAGTGCAAACGCGAGCAGCCCGATCGCGGAAAATGCGGCCGAGTTGAGGTTCCAGCGTATCCCTGGCCCATGCTGCTCGGAGTCTCCGAACAAACGATACCGACCGATTCGATTCACGAGCGACCTCATTTTCAGCCAAGGGCATCGGAAATACACAGCGCGTCGTGCGCTCTGCGTCCGCCGGCAACGGCATCAGCCGTCCCCCACCGTGATCCTACAGGATACGCTGAAGCCCAAACATGTGGGGGGGACCCTACCTTTGCGGCGGCCGCCTCAGCGTTCGGCGGCTAGGTACGCGCTGAGCTGTTTGCGCGAGGAGATGTCGAGTTTGGCAAACACGCTTGCGAGATGCTTCTCCACGGTCTTATGACTGATCGAGAACTCGCGGGCAATGTCCAGATTGGAGGCGCCGCGCGCGGCGCGCGACGCGATTTCACGCTCGCGTTTCGAAAGCACCGAGGGCGCGTTGTCGACGTCGTTATCGCCTGCTCGCTGGGCGGCCGGAATCTCCCCTTCGAGACGGCGGACATGATACGTAGCTCCGCACCGCCGATAGAGCGCGAGCGCCGAGAGCGGCTCGCCTGCCAGTTCCAGCGCGTCGGCTTCCAAGAGCGGGTAGCGCAGCCGCCGAAATCCCTCCGCGGCGTCACGAGCAAGCACCGCGGCTTCGTCCAAGCTCCCTTCGCGCCGGCGCGCGATGGCGTCGAATAGACTGAGCGCGTGACGTTCGACCAGTTCAGTGGGCGCGTCGGCTGCACGGGCAAGCTGCTCCCGTGCCCGGATCCGATCGGCGGGGTAACCCCAGCGACCCGCGGCGAGAAGGGTCATCATGTTGCCCCGGACACGTTCGCAGTCCGGGATAGCGCGCTGCAAGAGCAGGGCGGCCTCCGTTTGCCGCCCGCGCCGGACCATGATCTCGGCAAAGGGTCCTCCACAGTCCGTCTCCGGCGCCGGCGCGATAACGGCTTCAAAGCCGTCGAACCATTTTTTGACCAGCGACTCGTCTTCGAGAAGGGTACCGATCGCCGCACCCGCCGCGGCCGCACTATTGGCTGTGACCTGATTTTCGGTTGTGGCCGGCACTGCTTCAACGGCGGCATGCGCGCGTCGAAGATCGCCTGCCGCAAGGTAGCACATCGCGGCGAACGCATGGGCGCCTTCTTCGGCGCTTCTGCTTCGTTCGGTCCGCGCGATTCGGAGCGCGTATTCGATGTTGCTAAGTGCCTCATCATGCAAACCCAGCGCCGAAAAACACGCCGCACCGTTGTTGTGAGCTGACGCGAGCGTATCAACCTGACCGCTAGCTCGCGCCGCATCCAGCCGGGCCGCATGTTCGAGACGGAAGCGGCCGACATCGCCCACGGTCATTGCAACCCATGCCGCGACGTTGTGGAACCGCAGCCGAATGTCAAGGGCTTCCTTCAACGCGCGCGCATCCACTTGCGCCAGGTGGTGACCGGCTCNNAAAGCCACGCGAGCCCCAGATGGACGCGGCTTCGGGCCAAGTATTCGGCAGGTTCGAGTCGCTCGAGCATCGTCGTGAGCGGAGCTGTGGGATCGCTGGCCCCGAGCTTATAGGCGGTCAGGGCGGAGTCAACGCGACAACCCGCCTCGAGTTCGTATGCGCCGACGTCGCGAAAGAGATCGGCCGCCACGGTGTAGGTCGCGTTCGCCTCTTGAACCCAACCCAGAGCCTGACGACGATCAGCAACCTTTCGAACGATCGAGCCGCGGACGACGGGGTCGATTCCCGTCGAGTCCAGCGCGCGTTCGTAAAACGCTATGGAGTCTTCGTGTGCATGCACGCGGCCCGCGGCGTCGCCAGCCAACTCATTATAGCGAAC
>PMOG01000063.1 GCA_003161555.1 Vulcanimicrobiota bacterium
GGTCGGGCGCGGCGGCGTGCGCGCGCTCGACGGCATCGCCGCGCACGGGGAGGGGCCGACCGGCGGACTTCTGCCGACCGTCCTGGCGGCAGCCGTCGCGCTGTTCGGCGGCTCGCGCCTGTTTTACGCACTGCAGCGGGCACTGCACTTGATGTGGAACACCCGCGCCGCGCGGTCCGCCGGCACGGCCGGCACGGTCGCCGCCTTCCTGGCCGCGGGGCTGCTCGCAGTGGGGGTCGTGGCCGCGATGACGGTGCTGATCTTCGGCAGCGCGGCGTTCGTGGCGGCGGCCCACAGTGCCGGCGTGCACGGCGTGCTGGCTTCGGGCGGTGCGCGCGCCGGCATCGCGCTGACGGGCGCTGCGCTGCTGGCGCCGATCGTGGCGACCCTTTTTCGCTGGCTTGCCGGCGACGCATTGACCTGGGGCGACGTGTGGATCGGCGCCTCCGCGACAGCGAGCGGTTTCGCCTTCGCTCAGCTGGTCATCGGCATCTATCTCGCCTCGGTCAACTTGCCGTGGACCTACGGCAGCGCGGCCAGCTTGATCGTCATCCTGCTCTGGCTCTATTACTCCTCATACCTTTTTCTGTTCGGTGCCGAGTTCACGATCGTGTATGCGCGCCGGCTCGGCTCGCTCCGCGATGTTTCGCGGGGTGGGACATTTGGCGAAAAGGGAGCCCGGACGATGGACGCAACACGGTAGGCGTAGGAATGGGAAAGCACGGATGAAGCTCGATGTGGGCTGCGAATTCGACTACGAGACGGGGGCACCGACGCCCGCGATCTTTGTCGTTCGCCCGTCGCCTGCGAATCCGCCGCAGACGCTCCTCGAGGAGCACTGGCACGCCGAGCCCGCAGCGCCCTATCACGATTACGTCGATCTCTACGGCAACGAGTGTCGCCGTCTCACGCTCGCCTCGGGTCGCTCGCGCGTTCGTTACGATGCCACGGTCGAGGTGACGGACGCGCTGGATGAGGCCAATCCCGGTGCCAAGCAAGCCTCTGCCGACGCCCTGCCGGACGACGTGCTGATGTACACGCTGCCGAGCCGCTACTGCCTCTCGGACGTGCTCGGCGACCGGGCCTGGGGACTCTTCGCGGGGACGGAGCCGGGCTGGACGCGCGCCCAGGCGATCTGCGACTTCGTACACTCACACGTTGAATTCGGCTACGGTTCGAGCACGCCGATGACGACCGCGGTCGAGGTGTTCGAATCGCGTGCCGGCGTGTGCCGCGACTACGCCCATCTGGCGATCGCCTTCATGCGGGCGATGAACATCCCGGCCCGCTACGTGTTCGGCTACCTGCCGGACATCGACGTTGCACCGCCGTACCCGCCGATGGATTTCTGCGCGTGGCTGGAAGCGTATCTCGATGGCCGCTGGTGGACCTTCGATCCGCGCAACAACGAACGGCGAAAGGGCCGCGTCGTCATCGCGCGCGGCCGCGATGCACTCGACGTGGCGATGGTGACGACCTTCGGCACCGCGATTCTCCACGAGATGGTCGTGCGCGCCGACCGGAGCGCCGCGTGAGCGGCGACTGCTTCATCGACCATCGCGCGCTCGATTTCAATGCCGTCGTCGCGGTGACGTACGATGTCGAACAGTCGTTTTGCTACGAATACGAGACACCGATCCGCGACCTGCGCCACCGGCTGGTGGTCGTGCCGCGCGACGAACACGGCGATCAGCGCAGGCTCTCGCAGCAGTTGTCGGTGACGCCCGACGCGCGCGCCCGCAGCGACCGCGACGCGTTCGGCAACGACATCGTCGATTTCGCCGTCTCGCATGTCGAGCGCAGCATCCGCTTTACGTTGAACTCGCGCGTCGTTCGCGACCGGCGCTTCGGACCGCATCGCGTGGACCCCGCGCAGCTCGCCGATCCGGCGCTGCGCGGCATCCGGCGACTGATTCGTCTCGACGCGGGACTGCGGGACGCGGGGGCGGAGATTCGCGCGCTCTATCCGCGGCCGGCCGAACGCGCCGAAGCAATCGTGCGTTTCGTCCACCGCGAGATGATCTACACCAAAGCCGTGACCGATATCTTCACCACGGCCTCGGTCGCATTCAGCATGCGGCGCGGCGTCTGTCAGGACTACGCGCACGTGACGATCGCCTTGGCGCGCGCCTGCGGGCTCACCGCGCGCTACGTCTCGGGCCATCTGCTGGGCGAGGGTGCGACCCACGCCTGGGTCGAGTTTCTGATCCCGCACCAGAGCGGTGACGCGCACGTCGCGGCGTTCGATCCGACGACCGGGCGGCCCACGGACTGGCGCTACGTCGTCGTCGCGGTCGGGCGGGATTACGAGGACGTCGCGCCGTCGTCGGGCGTCTTCACCGGCGCGCCGACCGGGCGGCTCGGCGCCCTGCAGACCGTCCGCATCATCGCGGTCACCCTCGCGGCGTAGGGTTTAGCCGCTCAGCGCGAGCGCCGACGGCGTGCCCGCGCCCAAGCGCGCAGACGCGGCAGCGCCGCATAGCGGTCGGCGAGCCGGCGCAAATACGCATCGTCGCGCTCGAAGAGCTGCTGCGGATCCGATCGATGCAGTTCGAGCGCCATACCGAGCCGCCGTGCGGCGGTCCATTCCCCGCGCTCGACGCGTTCACGAAATGCGCCCAGCACTTCCGGATCTCGCACCAGCGGGTTCTTTGCAAGCTCCATCGCTTGCTTTGTACCCGCTTTTTCGGGCTTTATTTCGCGAACGTGCTTCCGGCGACGAGCATTTCGTGCATGCCCGCCCAGTCGTCGAGATCGTTGAGCGCGACCGCGCTGACGTACGAGGGATCGAAGAAATCGAGCCGCGCACGTCGCTCTGCGCGCATCGCGTCGGGCAGTTCCGCAGTTTCGATTCGTTCGTTGACGGTTGCCACCGCTTGCGGGGTAAGCTTCGCGGCGTTCGCCCGCACCCACGCCTCCAGCGCGAGATAGGTAGGCTTCTCGTCGCGAACGTACGCGACGAACGCCTCGCGGTCGAGGCCCAGCGTCGTGGTCAGAAACTCATCGAAGCCGCCCGCGCCGTGACGATAGCCTTCGGGTAAGCGGCCGCACCCGTGGAGCAGAATCTTCAGCCAGAGGCGGGGCAGGTGCTTGATACCCAGCGGCCCGTGCACCGACGAACTCAAGACCGGCACGAGCGATTCGGGCACTACGCGCCGGCTTTCACGACGACGAACTGATCGGCGGTCGTGCCTGCGGCGTAGCGCTCTTCGTATTCGACCCGGTTGGGTGCGAAGACGTCGAGCACGACGCAGCGCTCGGTGAAGGTGGCGCCGTGCGGGGCATCGCTTTGCAGCGTGTAGACGTCGCCGGCCCGCAGCGTCATCGTGCGGCCCTGCTCGTCCCGCAGGTGGATCGAGCCCTCGAGCACGACGCCGCCTTGGGATGCCGCGTGCTGGTGCAGCGGGACCTCGCCGCACGCCGGCGGTTCGAAGACCCAGTAGACCAGGGTCATGCCGTCGCCCGGCAGCACCGCCCACGAAATGCCGGGGGCGAACGGCACGATCTTTTCCGGTCCGACCAGCGACGCGCGCGATTCGAGCATGGCAAAAACCTCCGCCAACGACTTCGCAGGGCTCGGATAGGGCCCCCCTTCGAGAGCGCCGCGCTCAGCGTTAGCCCAGTGTCGAATGACACCGAGCGAGCGCAGCGTTATCCTCGCTGGAATCAATGGAAAGCTCATCGACGTGGCGCGGCGCCCTTGCTGCAGCCTTGGTTTCGTTTGCCCTCCTCGGCAGCGCCGTCCCCGCGGCAGCGGCGGATTCCGCGCCAACTGCGCAGCTCACCGGCACCGTCAAGAGCGCGGCCGGTTCCCCGGTGGCGGGGGCCCACGTCACGGCAAATGGTCCGGCCGTCGCCTCGACCGTTACCGACCGTACCGGCGCCTTCACGCTCAACCTGGTGCCCGGCGTCTACAGCATCTCGGTCGAGGGCGGCGGCTTCCAGCCGGCCTCGCTGACCGACGTCGCGGTGGTCGCCGGTACGTCGCAGCCGCTGACGATCGTCATGACCGCCACCGACCTCTCGTCGCTGCGCACGATCGGGCGCGTCACGACCTCGGGACGCGCCGGCGCCAGCACGATCAACACCGGCGCGGCGTCGTCGACGTACGTCAGCGGGCAGGTGTTCGCGAATCTCGGCAACCCGCAAGTGAACGACATCCTGCAACGGATCCCCGACGTCACGGTGCAGAAGATGGGCAGCCAGCAGGACACCTCGATCGTCGTCGGCGGCCTGCAGCCGTACGAGACGCAGGTGCTGATGGACGGCCACCCGCTCGCACTCGGACAGTACGGCGTGTGGCTGAGCCATCTGTTCCCCAGCTATCTGGTCGGCGGGATCGAGACGCAGACCGGGCCCGGCAACACGACTCCGTTCGCGAACATCGCGGTCGGCGGAACGGTCAACATCCTGACGCCCGGCTTCACGGCGCGGCCGACCGCGGAGTTCACGACCGGAATCGACAGCTATTCCTCGCAGTACTCGAACCTGCTCGCGACGGGCAGCGCGGGGAACCTGCAGTACGTCGTTGCTGCCGGAACCGCCGGCAGCAACGGGCCGTACTTCAAGAAGAAGGCCTGCGCGGTGACCGAAGATTATGCCGACGGCGCGGCCAACTCGTCGAATTCGGTCGGCATCGTGCAGTTCTGCGGCGATATGAGCGGGTCGCTCTATACCAAGGGCGAGCTGCTCAAGATGCGTTACAACTTTACGCCCTCGACCTCGTTCGAGTTCGGCTTCGTCGGCTCGTTCGGCGGATACTCACCACAAGGTTCGGCCTGGGGCAATGCGCTGGGACCGACGCTGATCGAAGGCTGCATGAGCAGCTTCGCCAGCGGCTATTGCACCAACCCGGCCGACGCCGGCCTGATCGGGAAAACGATCACGGGCTACAGCTGGTATCCCGGGACGATCGTCACCAACACGCAGCAGATCTGGACCGGCCAGTTCCGGACCTCGATCGGGGACAACACGCTGCTGGTGCGTCCGTACTTGGGTGCGATTCAGCCGGAGTCGTACGACGGCACCCAGGAAGGCGGGTTCCCGTCGTTCTTCAGCCCGCCGGGCACCACGTCGGTGCTCGCGCCCGGCCAGCAGATCCCGCCCGGTTTTACCGACCCCACCGCGAGCCCGCCCACCGGCGCCAATTCCTGGGAGCAGAGCTTCTGCCCCACCGGAACGATCTATAGCTACAGCCAGCTGAACAGCCCCAAGAATACGGTCGTCACCGCCGGCAATCAAGAACTTTGCTTCCAATATCCGTACACGTTTTACGAACAGGACAAGCTCTACGGAACGACCTTTTCGCTGATCCATCCGTTCGGCGAGAACTTCCTCGAATTCACCTACGACTTCCACGGCCAGAGCACGTTCGCATACGCCAATACGCCCAGCAACGTGACGGTCCCGAACTCGGCGAACCGCTACTCGACTTTTTCGCTGACCGGCTCCGTGCATCCGACCCAAAAACTCTCCGTCGACTTCGGCCTGTACAACACGACCTGGACGATCACCGGCGAAAAAGCCGAGGTTGATGCGATGGGCAACCCGGTCCTCAATCCCGACGGCAGTCCGGTGATCACCGGTCTGTTCCGCAGCGTCAACCGCACCGATCCGCACATCGCGCTGGTGGACCGCGCCGGCCGCGACGATTCATTCCGCCTGGCGTGGGGCACCTCCGAGACGTTCCCGTTCATCGGCGACGTCAGCGGCACGGCGGCGTATCAGCCGTTCGCGCAATCGGCGCCGCTCTACACGCTGGGCATCTTCACCGAGAAAGCGCCCAACCTGGCGCCGGAGTTCAGTCAAGCGTGGGATCTGGGCTTCGATCATCGCTTCCACAGCGGCGGCGTCCTGAGCATGGACCTTCAGGACACGACCGTGCACAACGTCTTTCAACAACTGACGCTCGCCGAGAACACGACCTTCAACGGAAACACCGGCATTCTGGGCATCTTCACGCCGATCAACGTGGCGACGCTGCACTCCCAGGTCGCGATCCTGAAGTACGCCTATCAGCCAGCTTTCGGTCTGGGCTACGGTTTTTCGGCTGCCGCCGACCGTTCGATTCTGAGCGGGATTCCGAACGCCGCCTACAACGGCAACCCGGGCTTCCCGGTCAACAACGTGCAGCTCTGCGGCAACGGGCTCTTCACGCCGGGGCTCGCGACGTGCATACCGTACTTGAAGGCCTACGGGCACGTTGATTACGTGTGGCACGGCGGCAGTTTCGCATCGCTGGGCGTCGACTACGAAGGCAAGAACAATGCCTACTACCAGCCGCCGTTCGCGCAACTGGATCTGACCGCGCGCCGTCCGCTCACGCGAACCCTCGAGCTGCAAGTGTCGGTGCAGAACCTACTCAACACCAACAACTTCAGCAACCTCGCGGCGCCAGGACTCGGCGTCCCGGTTGTGGCCGAGAACTCGACCGGCTTAACGAGATACTCCTCGGATTTGATCCCGACGCCCCCCCGCACCGTGCGCGGGCAACTGCGCTGGCACGTCGGAGGCCGCTAAGGGAGCGAACCGCTAGCGCTCGGGCGAGGTCTCGGGCGCGTGCTCCGCGCGGCGCGTCTCAAGCTCGCGCCGGAGACCGCGCAGGCCTTCGCGCATCGTCCAGTCGTGGTTCATTGCGAACAGCGGCCGCAAGAAGCGGCCGAACCGCCGGATGAAGGGATAGTTCGCGCGCACCGTCCACTCGTAGGTCACGGCGGTGCCTTTTGCGATCGGCCGCAGCGTCCAACGCCCTTCGCCTTCGAGGTCGCCGCCGGCAAGGATCCGTGAACCGTACGGGTAGTTCTCCTCGACGACTGTGAAGTGCCAGCGGATCAGATAGGGCAGGAAACCCTTGGTCGATACCTCGACGCGACGCCCCAGGCCGTGAACGCCGCCCCGCTCGAGGATCGTACATTCGCGATAGACGGACGGCCACCAGCGCGTGATGCGATCGGTGTCCTCCAGCGCATCGGAGACATCCTCGCATGGCGCATCGATCCGCCACCGCGTCACGAACCGATACGCGCTCCCATCGTTGGGTGCAGGCGGCATCAGCGGAACCTCCAGGCCCTACTTGAGGCGAACGAGCAGCCAAATCCCGGCGACGAAGGCGGCCGCGTAGGGCAGGCTCATCCAATCCAGCCAATCCGGCGCGTCGCTGGCCGGCGCTGTATTCGCGACGACCGCAACGAGAACGAAGATCACACCGCTGCCCAGACCCAGCAGCGCCGCAACTCCCGCGATCCGCGGTGCCCGTCCGCCGGGGCGGCGCACGACCAGCGTGCGAACTGCGGCGATTGCCGCGATCAAGACGAAGATCGCGGCCCCCAGCGCGATCGTCGCGAGCAGCACCAAGCCGTCCAGGCGAAGCCCGATATCGCTCACCGCCGAACCATCGCGGGGCGCGTTCGACGGCGGCTCGGCGAACGTCTTTGCAGGGCTGCAGCCAGTTCTTAGGGTTCCGGCGGGCCGGAGGAATCCCGCACGGCGTGGCTTCCGTTTTCGCCTGCCGCTGCGTTCATGTAGCCGGCCAGGAACGCGACCAGATCGATCAGCTCCCGAAAGTACAGCCGTCGCCGCGAATGGACGTGTTCGACGCTTCCGCGCCAGTCCGCAGTCGGCACGAGGCCGTCCCCGTCGCGCCAGAGGCTGACGACAAAGACGTCCTTGCGTCGTGCCATCAGATCCCTCGAACCGCCTACTCGCCGCTCACGGTACGGTCATCCCGGCCGGTCCGCGCACCATCGGCTCCATCCGATAGTTCCCGTCGTAGAGAACGCCGACGACCTGATTCGCCGCGCAGGCTTGCTGCATGAGCAGGCGTTCGAACTCGCCCAGACTGTTGAGCGCGGCTGGGCTGCATTGGGCGGACGAGTCCGCGCGCTGCTGGACGGCGGTCTCGGTCCATGCAACCTTGATCGTCTTCTGCGCTCCGCTCCCGTTGATCGTCGACGACGAAGCGGCCGACGGCGTCAGGTGCACGAGATGGACCGCGTGCAGATGCCAGTGCTCCGGAATCGTAAACGTCCAAATATCGGCGCCCGAAGTCGGTGTCGTGTCGACGTGCATCCCGACTGCCACCCCCGGCGGCGCCGCGAAACAGATCGGAATCCCGCCGCCGCATGCGTTCATCGCAATGTACTTGCTCGGCAGCGGGATCGGATCGCCGATCGCCGCGGTGAACTTCGCCGCGACCGGTTTTGACGCTTGTCCCGAGACGTCGGCTGCGATTTGTCCGAGAAGAGATCCCCCCGAGGAACCGCCCGGTCCGTGCGTCACGGTGACCGTCATAATCAGATCCGGAACGCCGACGATCTTGGGAAACTGCACCGTGATCGCGGTCGGTGTCCACGCTTCGATCGTGACCTGCGGGACGCTGTTCGGAAAACCACCCAGCAGGACGGCACCCGATTGGCCGAAGCAGCTGCCCTCGATCACCATGTAGCCTTGCGACGTCAGGTCGCCTTTGACTTTGCGGATACGGGGCGCGATCTTTCCCGCGGCGCACAGCGCGGCTTCATCGGGCTTCGGCGTAGCAGCGTCGGAAGGTGTCCCATCGATGCTGGCCAGGACGGGGGCTGGAAAATCGACCGGATCCGGTTTGTACTCATCGGTCGCGGTACCGCCGGCAGACTCGATCAGCGCGATCAGCTTTGCGCGCGCCGCGCTTCCCGGCCCGAGAACCGACCCCAGCGCCGGTGCGCTTGGTGCCCTGACGCTCACATGGTCGGGCGGACCCGCGGCGATGGTTGCGGCGAGGAGAAGCGCGGCCGGTGCTGCCGATCGGAGAAACATAGAACGCTCCCTGGCGAAGAGTACGTTCGCACACTAGCCGGAGGGCGTTCCGGGGACGTTCCGCGGGGCCGGCTACGTGCCGCCGGCGAGTTCTTTGCGGGCAGCTTCGCCGATCTCGGCTGAGGTGTAGGCGTGGCCGTCGATGCCCCAGCCGCCGTCGGGCGCTTCCGTAATCAGGCACCAGGTACGGTCGACAAGCGTCGGGTCTTCCGCCTGCGCGGCAACGATCTCGGTCATCTCCTTGGTGACGCCGAGTTTCTTGTCACGATCGAGCACGCCGACCGGCGTGAGGATCTGCACGCGAACGTAGTCGCTGGCCCCGTTGGCGTTCGCCATCGCGTCGGCTTCGAGCTCGTGGACGAAGGCCGCGGTGTTGTCGAGAAAGAGCGCGATGTGCGGGACCTTCTCCCAGCGCATGAGCGCCGCCGTCAGGGCTCGCGTGAGCTCGGGCTTGTTGCTGAAGGTGCCTTTGACGGCATACACGTCGATCATGGGCATGAGAGTGGTCCTCCGGGTACTATGATGATCGTCATACTGACTGCTGGTAGCATGCACTATACTGATCGTCATAGTCAAGGGGATCGACCGTGACGAATGACAGCCGGACCAGCATGGTGCGCAGCGCGGCCACCCTCTTCAGCACGCGGGGCGCGAACGCCACGTCCTTCAGCGATGTGATCGCCCAGAGCGGAGCTCCGCGCGGCTCGATCTACCACCATTTTCCGGAGGGCAAAAAACAGCTCGCCATCGACGCGATCGGCTGGACCGCGCAGCGCGTGCTGGCGCACCTTCGGGCATCGACGGCGGCGACGCCGGGAGACGTGCTGGAATACTTCATCGCAATGTGGCGCCATGTCGTCGTATCGTCGCATGCCGCGGCGGGGTGCGCGGTCGCGGGCGTCGCTCTCGACACGCCGCACGACGAGGCGGATGTCATGCACGCCGTCAACGCTGCGTTCCGGTCGTGGTCCGAGCAGCTCGCCGAGCAACTCGTCGCGGCTGGGGTGCCGGCCGCGCGCGCACGGGCGATCGCGCTCACGACGCTCGCCGGCATGGAAGGCGCGCTCATTCTGTGCCGCGCGGAGGGAGGCGTTGCCCCGCTCGATGCGGTGGCCGAAGAACTGATGAGGCTCTTGCCGTGATCGTCCACCTCATCGACGGCACGTACGAACTGTTTCGGCACTATTACGCGCTGCCGTCGGCGCGCGACGAGCGGGGGCGAGAGGTCGCAGCGGTGCGCGGCGTACTGACCTCGCTGCGCGGAATGCTGCGGGACGGCGCGACACATATCGGGGTCGCCACCGACCACGTGATCGAGTCGTTCCGCAACGGTCTGTGGCCCGGATACAAGACCGGCGAGGGGATCGATCCGCAACTCTTCGCGCAGTTTCCGCTGCTCGAAGAGGCGCTCGTCGCCGAGGGGATCGTCGTCTGGCCGATGGTCGAATTCGAAGCCGACGACGCGCTCGCGGCGGCCGCGGCGGCGGCCGCCGCCGATCCGCGCGTCGAACGCGTGGTCATCTGCACGCCCGATAAGGACCTCGCACAGTGCGTCCGGGGAACGCGCGTCCTGCAGCTCAATCGGCGCACGCGGACGTTCTTCGACGAAGCGGGGATCCGCGCGAAGTTCGGCGTTTCGCCGGCCAGCATCCCCGACTACCTGGCGCTGGTCGGCGATGCGGCGGACGGTTTTCCCGGACTACCGGGCTGGGGTGCGAAATCGGCCGCCGCAGTGCTCGCCCACTACGAACATCTGGAAGCGATCCCGGCCGATCCCCGCGACTGGACCGTTCGGGTTACGAACCCCGGCCGACTCGCGCCGATCCTGCAACTGGAGCGTGACAAGGCGCTGCTCTTTCGCACGCTGGCGACGCTGCGTACCGACATCGCGCTGTTCGACGACGTCGAGTCACTCCGTTGGGAGGGTGAAACCCGTATCGGAACGTGATGCCGGCCGGCGCGGACCGTCTACCGGCCGCTAGGCGGTCGAACTCGACCAAACATAGGCCAGCGCTTCCTGATGCCATGGCAGGCTGAGAAACGTTTCGGCGAGATCCGCGGGCATGCCGAGCGCTTCTTCGACGCAGAATGCAGCGGCGTCACGTGCGAGTTCCTGTGCTGCCGCCGCGTCTCCCATCAATTCAAACGCGGATGCGAGGTTCCAGGCAATCTCACTGTACGCCTGAGGGCGTTTACGCGCGCAGCGCTCGAGTGCTTGCGCCGCCCGTACGGAAGCCATCGACGCGTTGCCTACGGTGGCGAAGAGTCGCGCCGACAGCGCCATCGCCTCGACCTCAACCTCCGGCTGACCCATCGTCGCGAATGCCTTCAGCGACGACTCGAGCCACGCCCCGGATTCGTCCAGGCGGCCCAGCCTCATCGTAAGAGCCCCGAGTTCGTGTTCGACCCGCGCGTGAACGAACCGCGCGCCGAGTTCCTCGGCCAGCGCGCGGGTGGCCAGGAAACGATGCTCCGCGTCGGCGAGGCGTTCCGTACGGAAGGCAAAATAGGCGCGGACCAGTTGGCCCCGCAAGGCCATGAAGGGTGTGATATCGTCGGGGACGTCATCGAGCAGCTCGCGCGACCGCTCGTACTCACCGCAAAATATGCGCACCGCGACGATGTTGAGCGTCGCATCACAGATGCCGGGAACGTTGCCGAGGTCGCGATAGGCCGCCAACGCGAGCTCGTGATTCTCCAGAGCTTCCCCGTACCGGCGCAGTTTGCTCTCCGCGGCGGCAATGTTCTGGCGCGCACGCGCCTCAGCCAGACGATCGCCGATGCGCAACGCAAGACCTAACGAGAGGCGCCCATCCTCCGTCGCTGCCGCCCGATCGGTCTCGGCGCGCGCCATCGATGCGACCAAATGGAATTCCCACCGCAACACGGCGTCATCACTCGCGTCAGCGGCCGGACGGAGTTCCTCCACCTCAGCTATCGCTTCCGCGAACGACCCGAGTCGACTAAGACAACCGATCGCCATCAGTCGCGCCTTCATCGCTCCCCGAAGGTCACCGGCGAGCGCAAAGGCCTCCGCAGCCTGGAGCGCCGCCCGGCGGGCACCTGCGAAATCGTTCAGAAGGTAGGCATGTCTGGCGGCGGCGTGCGCGTAGGTTCGCGCCGCCAGCGGGGACGCGCCGGCGACGGCAGCCAGGCGCGATAGCGCATCACCGCGGCCTTCGACGTCGGCTTCGTGCGCATCGAACAAGCGGCTAAGCGCGATCGCCGCGCCTTCGTCGCCGGCGGCAAGAGTGACGAGGAGGCGCGCGTCGGCGCTCCGCTGCTCCGTGGCCCCGATGCGGGCCAAGCTTCGTTCGCGCGCGTCGACGAGCTCGTAGCGCAGCGCGCGCCCTCCCGGGTCGGTGTCGTCGCAAAGGGCGAGGCCGGCCGATGCGGTCTCGCGTGCATCTTCGTTGGCGAAGACGTCAAGTGCGTAGCGTGCAGCGTCGCGAAAATACTCTGCCGCGCGCAGATTTTCACCGGCAGCTGCGAAGTGTCGCGCAATCTGTCCGGCCCGCGCGCCGCCGTCTGCAGCTTGCGCAGCGATGGCACGCGCAACGAGTCCGTGCGAGCGTGTAAGGTCGGCTTTCGAGACGCGTTCGGTTGCCGCAACACGAACGAGATCATGCGTAAAGGTGAAGGCGAGCCCGGGCGCCCGTGAGCTGGCCCGCACGAATCCGTGCTCGATCGATTCGCCGATTGCATCGAGAACCTGATCGTCGCGCCAGCCGGTGGCCGCGCTCAGCGTCCCCAAATCGAATCGTTCACCGATGACGGCGCCGAAGATCAAAGCGGTCTCGGCGTCCGGCGAAAGACGCGCGAAACGCTCCGCCACAAGTGAGGTCATCGACGACGCGTTGGAAGTCCGCCCGGCAGCAAGGTCGCGCACGGCCTCGACGAGCAGCAGCGGCACGCCGTCGACCCACGTAAGGATCTGACGGAGGGCGTCTTCATCAACGGTTGCCGGAAGCATCGCACGCGCAGCTCGCGTCGCGTCATCGATGTTCAGCCGCTCGAGCGCGACTTCGCCGGCAAGGTCTTGGCTTTGCAGTTGACGGCGCAACGCCCGGAGTGGGTGAGCGCGCGGAAGTTCGTCGCTGCGCGACGTCGCGATGATCAGCACGGGCGCGTGTTCGAGGCGCCGAGCGACCGCGTCAAGCAGATCGATCGTCGGTGCGCCCGCCCAGTGCAAATCCTCGAGGACGAAGACGAGCGGACGCGCGCGCGACAAGTCGCTCAAACGGCGGCGAACAGCATCGAACAGACGGAGTCTGGCCGCGCCGTCGTCGGAGAGCGTCGTGCGGGTCTGCTCGTCGAGGAGTTCGGGGCCGCCGTGCAGTGCGTCCATGAACGCCTGATAGGGCTGCTGCTCGCCGCCGGATGACGTATAGCCCCGCAGGATGAATGCGCCTTCGCGTTCCGCGATGCGCACGAGTTCGGTCGCGAACCGGCTCTTGCCGACGCCGGCTTCGCCTGAGACGAACAGCACTCTCGCCCGGCCGTTCGCGGCGGACTGCCACGCCGCGTGCGCGCGTTCCATCGCGGCCTCGCGGCCTACGAACGGAGGCGCTAGATCGGATCCGTGCGTCGTTACCGTCAGGAGCCTCTGGGGTTCGCTGGTAGCGAGCTGCGCGCCGCGCAGCACAGCGTCGCGCACCGCAAACGTCTCCGGCATCGGCTCGCTTTGCATTTCGCGTCGCAGCATCGCTGCGAAGCGCTCGAAGGTGGCCAGGGCGCCGGCCCGGTCGCCGGCCTCGTACCGGATCGCTATCAACTGCCGTACGATGTCTTCGCGCCACGGGTCGTCATCGAGCAGTCGACGCGCCGCGGAGGTTGCTGCGTCGTAGCTGCGGCGGGAGCGATCGCTGGCGACGGTTTGGCTCAGGGCCTCGTGAAAGGCATCCCGCAAGCGCTCGCGGTCAGCCGTCGTCCACTCGTCGTAGATCGTCGGCAATAATTGGCCGGCGTACTGTGCGATCGCATCCGCATGACGCCCCTCGCTCATGGCCAGCTCGAACGCGATCACGTCGACCTGTGCCGGGGAGCCGTTCTTCCAGGCAACGCGCTCGGCATCGGCGTCGATGAACGCTCTGCCGTCAGGCAAGGCGCCGAGCAAGTACGAAAGATTGCGGCGAAGCGCCCCGCGCGCCGTTTCCTCGTCGTCATCGGGAAAGAGGGCGAACGCGATCGTATCGCGAGTCGGCGCGCGCCGACGGTTCAGAACGAGATAGGCCAGGACGTTCAGCGTTTTGCGCGGTAGCGCATACTCTCGTGAGCCGTCGTCCGACACGACCCGGGGCTGACCGAAGAGGGCGACGCGGATGCGCACGCGGCGTGCGTTTGGCTATCGCGGCCCGTCAGCCCCCCGGAGGCCGCGGCGCCATGTGCCGACCGCTCGAGATGCAGCGCATGAACGAACCGGGAATGCTGCGCTAGTGGGCGTGGGCGCGGTGCTGTGCGCAGACTCGGAAGCTGCGCATCGCCGGGCCGAGGGTCGTTCCAGCCCGGTACAACGCGAACCCGACGTCGAGATTCCCTTCGACGATGCCGCAACGACACTGCACCGGAACCTCTTCGGCCGGCCCGACACTGTCGACGCGAGGAAAACGATCGAGCAAATCGTCGTATGCGTCGAGCGAGCCGCGCGCCAGTGTCGACAGATCGTCGGCGCGCGCGGCCACGGCGAAGCGCGACGGCTCCTGCCAATCACGGAAGAACGACTCGAGCGCTTCGTTCACGCGGTCCGACCCGTCGCCGCCGACGGCG
>PMOG01000148.1 GCA_003161555.1 Vulcanimicrobiota bacterium
TGCTCGACGCGAATGTCGCGCAGCAAGAGCCGGGCGGCGTTCACGTGACGCGGTCGCTGCGCGGCGCGACGTCGTCCGGCGACGCCGGCGCCTGCGCCAACAGTTTCGCCAAGCGCTCCGGGCCTTGCCCCGACCATGCGTCGGGTGTGCCGATGCGCGTGAGGTCGCCGATGCCGTACTCTTGCCAGCGTGCCGCGACGCGCGCGCGGGTCGCGGCGTCCATGCGAATCTCGGGCGGCCAGTCGCGCTGATAGCCTTCGTCGGCCCGCTTGCGCGTCGCATCGACGCCCAGCTTGGTCCCCAGCGCCAGGTCGTACGAACCGGCATGATCGAGATCGTCGACCGGCCCCGGCATCAGCACGAAGTCGCGCGAGGGATCGACGTTGTTGAGCGCATTCCAAACGACGCCGCGCACGTCGTGCACGTCGATGTCGTGATCGACCACGACGATACAACGCGTCAGCATCATCATGTGTCCCAGGCCCCAAAGCGCGTTCATCACCTTTTTGGCCTGGCCGGGATACGATTTGCGGACCGCGACGATCACGAGGTTGTGAAACCCGCCCTCGACCGGCAAGTTGTAGTCGACGATCTCGGGGACCACCATCTGCAGCAGCGGGAGAAAGAGCCGCTCCGTTGCCTTTCCGAGCCAGGCGTCTTCCATCGGCGGCTTCCCGACCACCGTCGCGCCCCAGATCGCATCCGGGCGGTGGGTGATCGCGGTGACGTGCAGCGTCGGGTAGAGATCGGCTGCGCTGTAGACGCCGGTATGATCCCCGAAGGGGCCTTCGACGCGCAGGTCCTCGTTGTCGACGTAGCCTTCGATCACGAAGTCGGCGTCGGCCGGCACGTCGATGTCCTGCGAGACGGCTTTCGTCATCCGCAGCGGCTTGCCGCGGAGAAAGCCGGCGAACGCGAGTTCGTCGACGATCGGCGGCAGCGGCGCGGTGGCGGCGTAGGTCAGGGCCGGATCGCCGCCCACGGCGACGGCGACAGGGATGCGGCGGCCCCAGCGCGCGGCATGCGCGCGGCCTTGCTTGTGGCGCTGCCAGTGCATGCCGGCCGTGTTCGTGTCGTAAATCTGCACGCGGTACATGCCGACGTTGGGGCGTTTGGTTTGCGGATCGTAGGTGAACACCAGCGGCAGCGTGATGAACGGGCCGCCGTCGAGCGGCCAGGTCGTCAGCGCCGGCAACGCGTGCAGATCCGGCGGATCCATCACCACCTGCTGCACCGGTGCATCGCTGACGCGGCGCGGCATCACCGACGCGCCGACCGCGGCCAGGTCGGCCAAACGCATCACTTTGCCGCCGAAGGTGTCGGGCAGCGCGAGGTCGATCGTGGCCCGCAGCCGCGCTTCGACCTCGGCCAGCGACTTCGAGCCCAGCGCGAGCGCCGTGCGCCGCTCGGTTCCGAACGCGTTGGTGAGGACGGGGAAGCGCGAGCCGCGGATGCTGCGGAAGAACAGTGCCGGGCCGCCGGCTTTCACGACCCGGTCGGTGATCTCGGCGACCTCGAGATACGGGTCGACCTCGACGTCGATCGTCGCCAGTTCGCCCGCGGCCCGGAGCGCGCGGACGAAGGCGGACAGCGATTCGAAGGCCATTCGAAGAACCTTGGACAGGTCATGGCACAGTTCATCGCGCTGCTCAAGCGCAACGTCGACCAATACCCCGCCGAAGCGTTCACCGCCGAGCTGCTCGAGGCCGAGGCCGAGCGCGCTCGCCGGCTCTACACCGAGGGACACAACCGTGCGATTTGGGGCCGCGGGGACGTCCCCGGCGCGGTCATTCTCATAGAAGCGGCGTCGATCGACGATGCCAAAGCGGGGCTCGCGTCGCTACCGCTCATTCAGCGCGGCATGCTCCTAATCGAGAGCTTGGTCCCGTTGGTGCCGTACCGCGGCTTCGCGCCGCGCTCGGCATAGGCGACAAGGCCCTCCAAAACCCTCCGTACCCTCCGCCGCTGGTCGCTTCGTTTTGCGGTCGGCGGGGGAGGGGACTCGGTGGTGCGGCGAGCGCGGCCTCAAGCGATCGCTATATCGACAGCGCTCGCGCTTAGGGTTTGATCTGACGGATGACGTCGTTGGACGTGTCGGTAACGTACAACTCATCGTCCGCCGAGTCATATGTGATGAATTCCGGATAGTAGAAGAGCGCGCTCGTGCCGGTACCGTTAGCCCACGTCGGCGACTGCCCGCAGGTGAGGTGATTTCCAGCGATCGTCGTTACGGCACCTGCGATCGTGACCTGACGGATCGCGCAGTTGCTGGTATCCGTAACGTAGAGATTTTGATTGGTTGAATCGTACGCAATCCCGACAGGCAAGTTGAAAAGCGCATTCGCGCCGGAGCCGTCGGAAAATCCGCACGTGCCGGGATTGCCGGCGATCAGCGATATTACTCCTGCGGTCGTGACCTGACGGATCGCGCAATTGCCCCAATCCGTGACGTACAGATTCCCGTTAGTAGGGTCGTACGCAACCCCTTCCGGTCTCAACAATGACGTTGGCCCGCAGGTGCTCGGACCGCCGGCGATCGTAACGACGGCGCCCGCTGTCGTGACTTGCCGGACGGCACATCCGTCGCCGGCTGAGTCCAAGGCATCGGTGACGTAAAGGTCCGAGGTGATCGCGTCGTAAGCAATCCCGATCGGGGCGTCAAAGTGCGCACCGGTGCCCGTGCCGTCTCCGAAACTGCACGGAGAAATCAATGATTCCGCGTTGCCGGCTATGCTCGTGATCGTACCGTTCATCATAATCTGGTCGACGTTACAAAGTCCCTCGTTCGTCACATAGAGATTGCCGTCGGTCGAATCGTACGCGATGCCGCTCGGATAGATTCCGGCAAAGCCGCAGACGCTCGTGCTGCCGGCCACGGTCGTAACGGCGCCTAAGGTGGTGACCCGCCGAACCATGCAGTTCGCGGTATCTGCCACGTAGAGATTGCCGTCGATCGGATCGAACGCGATCCCCGCGGGATTTCTGAAGAGCCCGTTCGTCCCGGTTCCATTCGAAGAGCCTGGCACTCCGGGGTTGCCCGCCACGGTCACGGTGGCCCCTGGCGACGAAGACGATGACGGCGAAACCGTGGGGCTCGGACTCGGACTCGGGCTCGAGCTTGACGTCACGTCGTAGAGTACAAAACCGTAGGTGTCCCCCGCCGTCAGCGTGATCGGAAACGTGATCGATGAAGAGACGCTGTCCGGAGCAAACGTGAGGGTTTGGCCGCTGACTGAGGCCGGCCCCGCAGCAGGTTCAACCCATGCGGACGCGCCCGGCGCCAGGTATGCAATGTAGAAGCTCTCGCCCGCGGTCGAAACGCTCGACGGCAGTGTGTACGTGAACCCGGGGAACGAATTGAACGTGAAGGTCGCGCTGGGCGTGAAGCCGAGGTACGCCAAAAAGGTCGGCGTTGACGATTGGGGACTTCTCGTACCGGAGTTCGTAATCGCGGTCGGCGAAAGTTCCTTGCGCGCTACGCTCAATGCGGGATCGCCCGCCGGCAGCGACCCCAAACCAACGATCGTCAGCGTTCCGCTTCCACTCGCGGCTGCCGGAATGGTTATCGACGCGATGACGGTCCCAGCGAGGACCGTGGCCGTAGCAGCCGAGGTCCCGATGCTGACGGTCGCGGATGTTGGTACGGTGGGCTGGGTTGCCCTCGGCAATGGCCGCGTGCTCGCGCTCCCGCAGCCGACCCCAACGGCGATCAGCGCCAGAGCTATCGCGTGAATGACGAGGCGATGTCGACTCACGGCTGCTTCTCCCCCGGTTATACCGAGGCGCGGCCCCGAAAATCTTGGATTCATGCTCGTCGGGTCAAGCCTCCGTGCGCCTTCGCCCGGGTGAGGTTCAACGCCTTGATCGGAACTCGAAGCGAGCGACCATCGTCCCCATCGCGTGCCTCACAGACGTTGCGCGCCGCGACGGTCTTCGCGCGACTGAGATGTAGCAGGACGGCGTCGACGTGCGCGCACAGATCGTCGCAACCGCCCTCGCCGCCCGGCCGCTCAGAGCATGTAGAGCACGTCGTCGATGCGCGCGAGCGGCCAGCGGCCGATCGCGTACGCCGCCGCAACGCCGATGAAACGGTGCGCCGGATGCGCCGTCGCGGCCGCGAGCGCCGCGCGGTAGACGGCCTCGCCGACCGCGCCGGCGGCGACGCGGCTCAGTTCTTCGTCGTGCAGGCCGGCGCGCGCGAGCGCGGCCTCGGCACAGCCGAAGAAGACCGGCAGGCCTTCGTCGACGACGGCTGAGAGCGCGCGCAGTACCGCCGGCGACCCGGCTGCCGACTCGGCCTGCGCCTTGAGCGCGGCGGCCTCGCGCGCATCGGCGTCGTAGGCGGCGTTCGCGCGCGCATCGTCGGCGACGGCGCGCGCCTGCGCCCAACCGCCGACCCGCGCGATGCGCGGCGCCAGCTCCGCGAGCGCGCGCCGCTCGTCATCGGAAAACGGAAGCCCAGTCGCGGCGAACCACGGCGCCGTCTCGATCGCGCGCGCGTGCTGCGCCACGACGGCGGCGTCGAACGGCATCAGGCCGGTGCGGGGAGCTTCAGCCCGAGTTTGTCTTCGACCAGCACCCGCGCCCGTTCCAGATAGTCGGCGCGCATCGCCTCGTTGGTGTGCTGCTTGAGCCCCCACTTGCGATACAGCGCATTGTTTTTCGAGCGCGGTTGTCCGAAGAAGGCCGGCATGCCGGGGAAGAGCGCGTCGATCGCCGCTTGTACGTCGCGGCGTCCGTCCTCGGTGCGGCAGAGTTCCGTGCACGACCGCAGGCCGAAACCGGCATGGAATTTCTCCTCGGGCATCGTCTTGGCGGCTTCGTCGCGCAAAGGACGGAACGTGCATTCCATCAGATCCTCGACCTGGATGATCTCGGCCATGTCGGCGAGTAGTTTGATCACGCAGAACTCCGGCCACGAGCGCATCGTGAACTCGAAGATCGAGAGCGGACGCTTGTCGGTCTTGCCAGGGATCATCGTTTCGGGCGCGATCCCCATTTTCTGACCGAGCCGGAAGAAGCGCTGGTGATGACCGTACTCCTCCATGGCGACGCGGCACGTCAGCCACTTCCAGTACGGCGTGGGCGCGAACGCAACGGCCGGTTCGTCGAACACCTGCGCGCCGTAGAGTTCGTTGATCGCGTGCGAGCGGACGATCTTGCTCGCTGCTTCGCGATATTCTGCCGGCGCGTTCGCCAGCTCGGCGACGGTCTTGACTTCGATCGAAACGGTTTCCACGGTGTACTCCTGCGGATTAGACAATGGGTGCGGCGGAGAAGGCGTCGAGATCGGTCTCGAGCGCGGTGAACCAGGGTGAGAACGCGCGCTCGACGACGGTGGCCAGGTCGTCGAGCGAGGCGCCGGCGGCGAGCGTTTCACGCGCGACCGGCCGCGGCTGCGAGAACAGGAACACTTCGCGGCCGCGTACGCCGAACAGCTGGCCGCTCACGTGCTGCGCGCGCGTCGAACACAGATAGCTGACGAACCGCGCGACCGGCGCGGCTCCCACGCGCAGCGCGCCGGCTTTGTACGCGGCCTGCGCTTCGTTCTGAGGCACGATCGATTCGGTGACGCGGGTGGCGGCGAACGGTGCCAGGGCGTTCGCGGTGACTCCGGAGCGCGCGAGGTCGAGCGCGGCGACGCGCGTGAGCGCGACCAAACCGGCCTTGGCGGCGGCGTACGCGGCCTGGCCGTAGTTGCCGTAGAGGCCGGCCGTCGAGACGATGTTCACGATGCGGCCCCACGCATAGGGCGCACCGCCGCGCTCGGTCTTCGCGTTGTCGCGCAGCACCGGCGAAGCCGCCCGCAGCGCGGCGAACGCGCCGCCGAGGTTCACGCGCAGCACCGCTGCGACGTCGGCCGGGTCGGCCTTGAAGATGAAGCCGTCGCGCAGAATCGCGGCGCAGTTGACGACGATGTCGAGGCCGCCGAAATGAGCGCGCGCCTGCTCGACGGCGCGCTCCGCGACGCCCTCTTCGGCGATGCTTTGGGCGATCGGAATCACCGCCTCGCCGAACGGTGCGGCAAACGCCTCCGTGACCGACGGATCGCTCGAGCGGCCGTCGATCGTCGCACCGTCGTCGACGACGACGACGCGCGCGCCGCCGGCGACGAGTTCGGTGACGATCGCTGCGCCGATCCCGCGCGCGCCGCCGGTGACCAGCGCGACGCGTCCCGCCAGCGCGCTCATACGGCTTCACCCGGACGTCTCATACGGGCGTCGCCTGCGCCACGCGTTCGCGCGCGAGCGCACGCACCGCGCCTCTGGCGATCTTGTGGGTCACGGTCATCGGCATCGTGTCGACGATGACCAGGTGTTCGGGCCACTTGTATTTTGCCACGCCGCGCGCCGCGAGCGCGGCGGCGATCTCCGTCAGCGTCAGCGAGCAGCCCGGGTACAGTTCGGCAACGAAGCACGCCCGTTCGCCTAGCCGCGGATCGGGGACGGCGACGATCGCGCCGCGACGCAGCGCCGGCAGACCGTCCAGATACGTCTCGAGCTCGGCGGTGCCGATCTTGTAGCCGCCGCGGTTGACGACGTCTTTCTCTCGGCCGTGGTAGCACACGACGCCGTCACGGTCGCGCGCGGCGCGATCGCCGGTGCGCAGCCAGCCGCCGGGGGCGAACGCCCGCGCCGTCGCTTCGGGGTCGTTGAAATATCCGCGAAAGAGGTCGGCGCGGCGGTACAGCAGTTCGCCGATCTCGTTCGGCTCCGCATCGCTCCCGTCGGAGCGCGCGATACGGACCTCCGCGCCCGCGATCGGAACGCCGATCGCACCGGGAAGCGTCGTGTCGCGGCCGTAGGTCGTGATCCCGCCGCCGAGCTCGCTCATCCCCCAGTGCACGGTCACCGGCGCCCCGAACGTCTCGCGCACGTCGGCGAGCAGCGCCGCGCCGGCGGGCGCGCCAGCGGTGCGCACTTCGCGCAACGCGAGCGGGTAGCTGCGCTCGTGTGCCGCGGCAACCAGGTCGACCAGCTGCGCCGGAACCGCCCAGGCGCGCGTCGCGCGCTCGTTCGATGCCAGCGCGAGAAAGCGGTGCGCGTCGAACTTCGGCAGCCCGAGCAGCGCGGCGCCGGAGATCAGGCTGATGTGCACGCCGAGCAGGCCGAACAGATGCGTGAACCCGCCGGCGACGATCAGCGCATCGTCCGCGCCGACCTGCGTTTCGTCGACGAACGCGCGCGCGTTCGAAAGCAAGCCGTCGTGCGCGTGCATGCAGAGTTTGGGTCGCGGCGACTCGGTGCCGCTGGTCGGCATGAGGCAGAACGGCGCGTCGAGCGCGATCCGCCGCGGGCGTGCGCGGCCCGGCGCCGAGGCGCCGTCGACTGCGAACGTCACCGCGCCGGGGTCGGTGTGCACCAGGACGTCCAGCGTCGGCAGAGCCAGGCGCACGCCGGAACAGTCTTCCTCGCACGCCGCGTGGACGTACGCGCGCGCCGCCGTCGCGTTGAGAAAGTGCCGGACTTCGGCTGCGCCGTAGGGGACGTGCAGCGGGAGCGTCACCGCTCCGAGTTCGGCGATCGCGAGGTGGGCGATGGCGAACGCAGGGCCGTTGGGCAGCCGCAAACCAACGACGTCCCCCTCACCGATCCCGGCCCGTTCGAGATCGCGCGCCAGCGCCGCGACGCGGCCGGCGACATCCGACCAGGTCAGCCTCCGCGGACCTTCGACGTACGCGAGAGCTTCCGGCAGACGGCACGCGGTCGCAGAGAGGGCCTCGCGTGCGGTCAGGCCGGCCAGCACGGAGGTATCGCATGCGGCGGGCGGGGCGACCAGATACTGGCTGCGATCCATCACTCAGCTCTTCGCTCCCCGGGCCGGGAAGGCGTGCGCTGAACGATAGCCCGAATCGGTTGGCATGTCAAATGATCGGCGAGGTCAATGAGTTCGACCGAGGACCGGCTGGACGACCTGCTGGGCTACCACCTGCGGCGCGGTCAGCTGCGCGCGTTCGGCGCCTTCGCCGAGTTGCTAGCCCCCAGCGGACTGACGCCGATGCTCTACGGGGTGCTGGCGACGGTCGCGGCGCGACCCGGCGACGGACAGCGGGACATCGCTGCAGCGCTCGGCGCCGATCCCTCGACGATGGTGCGGCTGATCGACCAGCTCGAAGGCCGCGGCCTGCTGCGCCGCGTCACCCACACGACCGATCGCCGCACCAGCGTCCCGACGCTGACTGCGGAGGGCCGGGCGCTGCTGGAGCACGCGACGCCGCTGGTCCACGCCAGTGAAGAGCGCTTTGCGGCCGCGCTCAGCGCTGCCGAACGGGCACAGCTCCTGCGGCTGCTGCGGCGCCTCGACGGCGCCGCGGTTCCCGAGCCGGGCGCGCTCAGCTCGGGTTGAGCACGACCTGGGTCGTCGTGGCCGTGCAGCCCGCTGCGGGTGACGCAACGTCGACCGCCGCACCGCCGGCGACCGCCGCGACGTAACCCCGCACGACGACCGAACCGTCGGCGGCGAAGTGCACCGTTGCCAATGGGCGCGCTCCGTCGTACAGCACGAACGCATGGGCCCCGGCGCGGGCGCCGTCGGCGCGCGTGCGCGCGCGCAGCGTCGGGCGGAGCGCGACGACGAACGGCATCCCGTCGACGAGATGGATTCGCGCGACGCGTATGGGCGCCGGGCAGCGCACGGGACTGTGCACCGCGGTGGCCGCGGCAGCGACCAGGCCCGGATCCATCAGTCGCTCATCAGCACGCGGCGCATCAGGATCACGTCGGCGACCGTGCCGTCGGCGCGGGCGATCGCACCGGGCTGAAACGCGGCATCGACGAAGCCCGTCGCGCGATAGAGTTCGCGCGCCGGTTCGTTGTCGGGAAAGACGCGCAGCCGCAAGGCGGTTTTTCCGTGGGCGCGCGCCCACGCGACGGCCGTCGCGATCAGCGCGCGGCCGATCCCGCGGCGGCGATGCGAGCGCGCGACCGCCATACCGAAGAGCGGCTCGGCTTCGCCCGGATTGAAGATGGTGAAGTCGGCGACGATGTTCCCGGCGTCGTACGCGACCCAGCCCTCGACGTTGCCGGCCAAAAGCGCGCTGCGCAGCATCCGCGCGCGAACTTTCAGATCGAAGGGCCAATCGGTTGCGACGCGGCCGCCTTCTTCGGCGGCCTCAGCCAACACCGCGACCGCCCCGTCGACGTTGGCCAGCGCCTTCTGCGCGATCGTCCAGGAGGGTTCGGTCACTCGACGCCCAGCTTGGCCAGGTAGTGCGGCAGCACGTCGAAGGCTGCGCCGCCGCGATCGACCGCGAGCCCATGCCAGGCGAAGCGCACGACGCCGTGCGCGTCGAGCAGAAAATCGGCCGGAATCTTGTACTTCGCGCCGGCGGCGAGCTGCGCGTCGGGCGAGATCAGCGCGTCGAGCCGTTCGATCGGAAAGACGGCGACCGGAAACGGAAACCCGGCGCGCGCGATCGACGCCTGCGCCGCGGCCGCATCTTCGAGCACGTCGACGCCGACGAACGTGATGCGGTCACCGTATTTCGCATAATCGTCGCGCACGAACGGCAGCGCTTCTTGGCAGGGTCCGCACCAGCTCGCAAACAGGAACACGTAGGTTGGTTTTCCCGGCACGCCGGCGATTGCGAGCGGCGATCCGTCCGGGCGCGGCAGCGTCAGCGCGGGGGCGGGGCGGCCCACCGCATCCGAGAGATCGAAGACCGTCGGCGCCGGATGGTGCGCACCAAGCAAGGCGATGGAAGCCGCGAGAGCGGCCAGGCGGCGGAACATGACGCGGTGCCGTTGTGCGACACCTAACGGCGCGTTCCCCGTTCGGGCGGTCGCGAATGGCGGCCCGCTATTGGTACCACTCGATCACGTAGGTCCCATTGACCGGCAAGACCGTCGCCGATCCGCCTACCGGGGCATCGGCGTTGTAGGTGAATGTCGCCAGACCGGCCGCGGCATTGTACATGATGTCGATCACTTGGGTCGCCACCACCGTGCAGGTGCCCTCGATGTACATCGTTGCCGTCACCGGCGAGGTGGTGGGATCGGGTTCGATGATGCCGAGCCCCGTCTCGAGGAAACCATACGTCGGATACGTCGTGACACTCCAGCCCGATGGAATCGGCGGAGCCGCCGCATTGAACGCCACCTCGACCGAATCGAAGACGTGCGTCGAGCCGGCCGGAACGCAGCCGCTCGGCGCGAGCCCCGTCCATACCGCGACCGGGACGTAATAGAAGCCGTTACCTTGCGGTATCGTGTCGCCGAGGCCGAGCCCAATATACATTTGCGGCGTGTTGTTGGCGAAGGGATTGGTAGAAATGGAGCTGATTGCCCAGGATCCGCTGAAGAGGGGCGGTGTCCCGCTCGGGGACGGAGACGGTGTCGGGGTCGGTGAGGGCGATGGCGAGGGAATCGGCGTCGCGTACGAGAGCGTCGCCGGGGTCACGGTGATGCTCGTACCGGTGACCGTCGCGCTCACGAGCGTCGACGTCAGCGCGGCTGCGCCGCCGTAGGTGAGCGTGATCGGCGAGGTTTGCGGCGCCGTCAAGGTCGTGGTCGAGAGCGACGAGCCGCCGCTGCCGACCGTCGGCGTGTCGTGCGTCGAAAGCGCGAGCGTCACCGGTCCGCCGGCGGCGTTCGAGAAGGTCCCCGGTCCGACGATCGTTTTGCCGTCGGCATCCAACGCGGTGACGGTGACGCTCGAGGTTGCGCTCACGCCCTGCAGCAACGTCGTCGGCAAGAGCGTCAGCGTCGCGGCAGCGAGGATCGGATTGAGCGTCGCGCTGATGGTGTTCGTCGCATTGGCGACGATGAATTGCGTGATCGCGTCGTTCGTCGAGAGCACGTTGCCGGTGCCGTTGGCGCCGTCGTAGAGTGAGATCGCAAAGGTGTCCAACGTATTGGCCGGCGCGGGCAGCGTGCCGCTGCAGCCGTTCGTCGTGCACGCTATAGTGACCGCGGGAAGCGATGTCCCGCCGCCGCTGACGCCGATGGTAGCCGACTGCGTGGCAGTCGAAACGTAGAGCAGGCGGCGCTGGCCCTGCGCGGTCGCGCGCGGCACGGTCAAGCTGAAGCTGACGGAGGTCAGCGCGACCGGAGCGCTCGTCGAACCGGGTGCGGCGCTTCGCACGCCTCCGCCGCCGCAGCTATCGAGCGCGATGAGGACTACCCCAAGAACAATGCCGACGCCGGCCAGCCGCATGACCACGGGTCATACCCCCGTCTGCTCTACCGAGCCAGACAAGGGAATACTAGCAGACAATCGCTGCGGCGGCGCACGGGCTCGAAGAAAAAAGCCCCGTCCGGCGGACGGGGCTTTGGGTTTCGCGAGTCTTACTCGGGCCGGGGTCGCCGGCGCGGCCGCCGGTCTCCGCGGTCGCCGCGATCCCCGCCGGCGCCGCCGCC
>PMOG01000022.1 GCA_003161555.1 Vulcanimicrobiota bacterium
GACGCCGGCAAGACGACGCTGACGGAAAAGCTCTTGCTGTACGGTGGAGCGATCGTGACCGCCGGACAGGTTGCTGCCCGCCGGCGGGCCCGCGCAGCGACCTCGGATTGGATGGAACTCGAGCGCGAACGCGGCATCTCGATCACCTCGACGGTGCTGCAGTTTCCCTATCGCGACCACACGATGAACCTGCTCGACACGCCGGGCCATCAAGACTTCGGCGAGGACACGTACCGCACGCTGCTCGCGGCGGACTCGGCGGTGATGCTGATCGATGCTGCCAAAGGGGTCGAGCCGCAGACGCGCAAGCTGTTCGCGATCTGCCGCGCGCGGCGCATCCCGCTCTTCACGTTCATCAACAAGATGGACCGGCCGAGCCTCGATCCGCTGGCCCTCCTCGATGAACTCGAAAACGTGCTCGGCATCGGAGCCTATCCGATGAACTGGCCGCTGGGGAATGGTGAAACGTTCCGGGGCGTGTACGATCGCGCGTCGGGCGACGTCCACGTCTTCGAGCGGACGGAGCACGGCGCGAAACGGGCGCCGGTCAGCGCCGCGGCACCCGACGACCCGCGCATCGCGGCGCTCGTCGACGAGCGCACGTACCGCGAGTTTCTCGATCAGCTCGAGTTGCTCGAGGGCGCCGGAGCAGATTTCGAGCGCGACGCGATGCTGCGCGGCGAGGTCACGCCGGTGTTTTTCGGCAGCGCGGTCACGAACTTCGGCGTCGAGCTGTTCTTGGATGCGTTCGTGCGCATGGGACCGCCGCCGGCGTCGCGGCTCGATGCCGCGCAGCAGGTCGTCGAGCCCACCGACCCGTCGTTCAGCGGTTTCGTCTTCAAAATCCAAGCCAACATGGATCCGCGCCACCGTGACCGGGTGGCCTTTCTGCGCGTCTGCAGCGGAACGTTCTCGCGCGATATGACGGTGCGCAACGCGCGCACCGGAAAAGACGTGCGCCTGACGCGGGCGATGAAGCTGTTCGCCGCGGACCGCGAGTCGATCGACATCGCGTTCGCGGGCGACGTCGTCGGCCTGGCCAACCCCGGCGTGTTTGCGATCGGCGATACGCTCTCGCAGGGCAACGGCGTGCGCTTCGAACCGATCCCGGCTTTCGAACCGGAACATTTTGCACTGGTGCGCAGTACCGACACCGCGAGCTACAAATCGTTTCAGAAGGGGATCGCGCAGTTGCGCGAAGAGGGCGCCATTCAGGTGTTCTATCAGTACGGCCAGACCCGGATCGAGCCGATCCTCGCCGCGGTCGGTGCGCTCCAGTTCGAAGTGGTGAAGTACCGGCTGGAGTCCGAGTACAACGTGAAGACGGTCTTTCAAACGCTGCCGTACACAACCGCGCGGCGAGTCGTTGGAGAAAACCCGGGTTCGGCGACGCTGGGTTCGAGCGGACGTCTGGTGGAGGACTGGGACGGCGCGCCGCTGGCGCTGTTCGAGAGTGAGTGGAGCATCGGCTTGGCCCAGCAGTGGAATCCGGGGCTGCGCTTCGTTCCGTTTGCCGCCGCACCGGCTCCCGAGGTCCCCGCATGAAACGTCCTCTGTCAACCCTCATCGTGATTGACGAGGCGAAGCCGAGGTGGATTCAGCCTCCGAAGGAGGGTGAATCCGCGTGAGCACGCTGCCGCCGTCGATGCCGCCGGCACCGCCGTCACTGCCCGGCATCACGCCGCCCCGCAATCCGAGTCGCGCGCGGCGGGTTCAGATCGCCTGGCTGGCCGCGCTCGTGATCGTGATCGGGCTGATCCTGCGCGCCTGCGAACATCGCGACAACACCTACGAGGGGATCGCGCGCCAGCTGACCGTGGCGGTTCAGGCCAACGACCTGGCCGCGGTGCAGAAACTCGAGAATTCGGAGACGGCCGTCGATATGACGCGCGCGCGGTTAGGCCAGGCCTCGGATGCGCTGGCGCCGCTTGGTCACATCCGGCGGCTGCGCGAGGCCCCGGCGACCGGCGATCCGCCGCGCGTCCACGAGTTCGACGTGAGCTTCGACCGCGGCGAGGTGCACGAGAAGATTCAGTTCGACCCCGACGACAAGGTGTTCCACTTCCGGTACGCCGTGGTGCCGCCGAAGTGACCGGCACCCGCACGGCCGAGGTCGGGTTCGACGACGTGCTCGCGGCGGCGGAGCGCCTGCGCGGGGTTGCGCATCGTACGCCCGTAATCACTTCGCGCACGCTCGACGGGCGCACCGGCGCGCGGGCACTCCTGAAGGCCGAGAATTTTCAGCGCATGGGCGCCTTCAAATTTCGCGGCGCGTTCAACCGGCTCGCGCAGCTGACGCCGGACGAACGTGTCAACGGTGTGGTGGCCTTCTCGAGCGGCAATCACGCGCAGGGTGTGGCGCTGGCGGCGCAGCTGCTCGGCATACCGTCGGTCATCGTGATGCCGGCCGACGCGCCGGCGTCGAAGCTTGCGGCTACGCGTGCGTACGGTGCCGAGGTCGTGCTCTACGAGCGCGCGCGGCCCAACCGGTCTGAAATCGCCGCATCGATCGCTCGCGAACGCGGAGCCGTGCTCGTGCCACCGTACGACGACCCCGCGATCATCGCGGGGCAGGGTACGGTCGCGCTCGAGCTGATCGAAGACGCGGGCCCGCTCGACGTCCTGCTGGTCTGCCTCGGCGGCGGCGGGCTGCTGGCCGGCTGCGCGCTCGCGGCGAGCGCACTTTCGCCGGGCGTGCGCATCTACGGTGTCGAGCCGGAAGCGGGCGACGACTGGGTGCGCTCGTGGCGGGCCGGCAAGATCGTGCCGATTCCGGTACCCGATACGATCGCCGACGGCCAACGTACGCAGGCGCCCGGCGTGCTGACCTGGCCGATCGCGCGGCGTCTGTGCGCGGGCGCGGTCAGCGTGAGCGATGACGAGATCCGGGCGGCGATGCGCTTCGCTTTCGAACGCCTCAAAATCGTGCTGGAGCCGAGCGGCGCGTCCGCGCTCGCCGCCCTGCTCTTCGCCAAAGTCGACCTGCGCGGCGCCCGCGTCGGCGTAACGCTCAGCGGCGGCAACGTCGACCCGGCGGCGTTCGCCGCGTGCCTGGGTTAGGGTATCCCCTAACCCGTGATCTGGGCGCAGGCCACCGGCGCAGAACTCTCGGCCTGCGTTTTGTGGATGATGATCACGCTGCCGACGAGTTCGCTCAGGTGCGTGTTCGGCAAACGCGTCTCGGCCGCATCACCCAGCGGCCAGCGCGCGCTCGGCGCGTAGGCTTTGCAGGTGCCCCTGCGGATGTCTGCGGCGACCGTGGTGGGATCGACGCCCGACAGGTTCAGGCCGACGTTCACGTTGTCGCCGAGCTGAAAGAGCGTGACGTTGCCGTGAATGGCCGCGCCGTTCAGGGGGACCACGTCGGCCACGACGGGATTCCCTAAAGCAAGCGCCGGAGCACCGAGCCCGCCGATCGCTACCAAGCCTGCGAGGATTGCTGTTCGTGTACGCATAGCAGAAGGTCTAACCCGTAAACGCGCCGCCTGTTGCAGCTCAATGGAACGGTTCTGGCCACTGCTGGGGCGTTTCATGCGAACAACGAGGCACTCGGCCGCCAGCGCACCAGCCCGGCCGGTTCAGCGCGTTTCGGCGGTTCGTCCCATCGCGTAGAACTGAGGATTCGGCCGCATGTCCATCAGCCCGGCCATGCGGTTGGAGAGGCCGAAGAAAGCCGCGACCGCCGCGATGTCCCACGCATCGTCGTCGCTCAATCCAAACGACTTGAGTTCGGCCAGCTCGCGGTCGGTGGCGGCGAAGCCCGGCTCGTTGACCCGCGA
>PMOG01000242.1 GCA_003161555.1 Vulcanimicrobiota bacterium
CTCGAACAAGAGGATTGCCAGACCGCAATCGAGAATCTGCTCACGGCGCGCATCGGCACCGCCGGCGAACGGCTGCACGCCGGCCGCTCGCGCAACGACCAGGTCGCGACGACGCTGCTGCTGTACGCGCGCGATCGCGCCGCTCGTGGCGTGCGCGGCGCGCTCGACGTTGCGGCGCTGCTCGAGGATCGCGCCGAGAGCGCGCTCGAACGCGGGACGCTGCTGGCGGCGACGACGCACTGGCAGCCCGCGCAGCCCGTGCTGCTGGCCTTCTGGCTCGACGCCGCGGCGCAGGGGTTCGTCCGGGCAGCCGAACGTTTCGTGCGCGTGGCGGCCGACGCGCGGCGCTTTTGCCCGCTCGGCAGCGCCGCGCTGGCCGGGTCGTCGCTGCCGCTCGACCGCGATGCGGCGGCGCGCGAACTCGATTTCGATGGACCGTCGCGCAACGCGCTCGACAGCGTGGGCGATCGTGACGTCGCGCTCGACCTGCTCAATGCTGCGATGCGCGCGGCGGTCGCCGCCAGTCGCCCCAGCGAGGAACTCGTGATCTGGGCGACGCCGGCCTTCAACTACGTCCGGCTCGACGATGCGGCGTCGACGGGCTCGAGCCTGATGCCGCAAAAGCGGAACCCCGATCCGTTCGAACTGGTCCGTGCGGCGGGTGCGCGCGCGATCGGCGCGTACTGCGGCGCGCTGGCTTCGGTCAACGGGATCGGGCTCTCGTACCATCGCGATCTGCAGGAGACCAAGGCGCTCGTACTGACGGGCACCGAAGCCGCGCTGATCGCGCTCGACGCCTTCCGGCGCGCGTTCGCGCACGTACGTTTCGACGAAGGGGCGCTGTCGGCGCGAGCCGCCGAGGGCTACACGATCGCGACCGATCTCGCCGACGCGGTGATCCGCAGCGGGGCGACGGCGCGCGACGCGCATGCGGCCGTCGGCAGCCGCGTGCTGCTGGCCGAAGACCAGCGCCGCGCCTTGACCGGCGAGGACGCGCGCGCGCTCGGCGTTCCCGATGCGCCGCTCGATGCGCTGGCCTCGGTGCTCGGAAAGCGCACTCGCGGTTCGACCCATCCGGATTCCGTCGCCGCCTCGATCGGGGCGACCCGAGCCGCAATCGCCGTCCTCTCGGAGTCAATCGCGTGATCACCGCCCACATCATCGGTGCGTCGGGCTACGCCGCCGCCGAACTGATCCGGCTCATCGACCGCCACCCCTCGGTCGCGCTCGGCGTTCTCGAAAGCCGCTCCAGCGCGCGGATGGCCGTCGCGGACGTCTTTCCCGCGCTGCCGCACCTGCATCTTGAACTCGACGATAGCGGGACGGCGCTGGCGCGCGTGCGGGCCGACGATGTCGTCTTCATCGCCGGCGGCCGCGAGCTCGCCCGCGAGCAAACCCCGGGCTTTCTCGCCGCGGGCGCACGCGTGATCGATCTCTCCGATGCATTTCGGCTCGAAGAGCATGCCGGCGACGCCGTGTTCGGCTTTCCCGAACGCTATCGCGCACAGATCGCCGCGGCGCGGCTGGTTGCCAACCCGGGCTGTTACGTGACCGCCGCGCTGCTGGCGCTGGTCCCGCTGGCGCCGCTTTCGGACCGCATTGCCAGCGTCGTGATCGATGCCAAGAGCGGGATCACCGGCGCCGGGCGCACGCCGGCCGCGGCCTCGATGTTCGCGGAAGTCGACGGTGACGTGCGCGCATACGGTCTGACCGGTCACCGTCACGGACCCGAGATCGTCCAAGAAGCGCGGGCCGCGGGGATCGCCGCGCCGATCGTCTTCTCGCCGCACGTCGTGCCGCTGCGGCGCGGAATTCTGGCCGACGTCTACCTGATCCCGAAGGCGCCGCTGGGGCGGGCCGAGGTGCTGGCGGCCTACGAGCGGTTCTACGGAGCGAGCCCGTTCGTGACGGTCTTCCGCGACATCCGCGCGCCGTACTTGCCGGCGCTCGAAGGGACGAACGACGCCCATCTCGGCGTTGCCGAACGGGAGGGCGTCGTGCAGGTTCTGTGCGCGATCGACAACCTCGGCAAGGGCGCCGCGGGTCAAGCCGTCCAGAACATGAACCTCATGCTCGGTCTTCCGGAGGAGCTCGGTCTCGATGCTCGCACCATCGCGCGCTGACGCGCACAACGGCGCTGCCGCAGCGGATGCGGTGCGCCTGATACAAGTCCGCGGGGGGCTGGGCGCGGTTCCCGGCCTTCGTTTGGCCGGCGTTCACGCCGGGATCAAGAAGCGGAAATCCGACTTGGCGCTGATCGCGCTGCCCGGCCCGCACGTGTGCGCGCAGGTCATCACGACCAACGAGATCAAGGCCGCGCCGCTGCTCGTCACCTCGGCGAATCTCGCGACCGACGGCGACGACATCGTTGCGATCGTCTGCAATTCCGGCTGCGCCAATGCGTGCACCGGCGAGCGCGGGATCCGCGACGCGCAAACGACGGCGCGCCATGCAGCAGCGCTGCTCGGCGTGCGCCCCGCGCAGGTCGTCGTAGCCTCGACCGGCGTCATCGGCGTGACGATGCCGATGGATCGGCTCGCCAAAGGCCTCGACCGCGCGTTCAAAGCGCTCGAAGAAGGCCCGGAGGCCGCCAACGATGCGGCTGAGGCGATCATGACGACCGATCACGTACCCAAGCTGGCCGCGTACGCCTGGCACGAGGACGGCAAGAGGCACGTCATCGGCGGCATCGCCAAAGGCTCGGGGATGATCGCTCCCAACATGGCCACCATGCTGGCGTTCATCGCCACCGATGCGGCGGTGTCGCGCGCCTCTCTGACCGAGGCGCTGCGTGAAGCGGCGGACGGCACCTTCAACATGATCTCGGTCGACGGCGACATGTCGACCAACGACGCGGTCTACGCGTGCGCGAAACCGGGCCCGCAGAATGCAACGCCGGGCTTGCGTGCCGCCTTGGCGTCCGTCTGCCGCGACCTGGCGGTGGGGATGGTCGAGGACGGTGAGGGCGCCACCAAAACGCTCACCTTTCACGTGAGCGGCGCGCGAGACACGCAGCAGGCCCGCGCGATCGCGCGCGCCGTCATCAACTCGAGCCTGGTCAAGACCGCGCTGTACGGCGAAGATCCGAACTGGGGCCGCATCGTGGCCGCCGCCGGCGCCGCCGGCGCGCAGATGGATCCCGAAACATGGTCGCTCTATCTGGGCAGCCACCTGTGGGTCGAGCGCGGCGCGATCGAAGCGATGAGCGAAGCCGAGGCTCATCACGTGCTCGAGGAACAAACGGTCGAAGCGCGGCTCGACCTGGGCATCGGCGACGCCACCGCGACCGCGTGGGGCTGCGACCTCACCGGCGACTATGTCCGCATCAACGCTCATTATCGCACATGAATCCGATTGTGGCGGGGGGTGGGGCGCGGCTGGTGACGCGGCACCCGCACCTGATGCAGAACTACGGGCGGCTCGAAATCAATATCGTGCGCGGCGAGGGCTGCTGGCTCTACGACGAATCCGGGAACGCGTATCTGGATTTGGTCGCGGGCATCGCGGTGTGCGCGCTTGGTCATGCCCATCCCCGCATCACGCGCGCGATCGCCGAGCAGGCCGCCACCCTGGTGCACGTCTCGAACCTCGTGCACCACGAACCCGCCGGGACGCTCGCCGATCGGCTGGCCGAACTGGCCGGATTCGATGCGGTCTTCTTCTGCAACAGCGGCGCCGAAGCGAACGAGGCGGCGATCAAGCTCGCGCGCAAACACGCCTGGCGCGCCGGCGAGCGCGAACGCAACGTGATCCTGGCCGCGCACGGCAGCTTTCACGGCCGCACGCTCGGCGCGCTGAGCGCGACCGACAACCCCGCGTATCACGAAGGTTTCGGACCGCTGCCGGGCGGCTTCGCCTTCGTCGACTTCAACGACCCCGCCGCACTCGATGACGCGATCGACGAGCGCACGGCGTGCTTCCTGGTCGAACCGGTCCAAGGTGAGAGCGGTGTCGTCCCCGCGACCCATGCCTATCTCGCCGCGGCGCGGCGGCTGTGCGACGAGCGCGGCGCGCTGTTGATCTTCGACGAGGTGCAGTGCGGCATGGGTCGCATCGGCCGCCTGTTCGCTCATCAGGTATACGACATCGTTCCCGACGCTTTCACGCTGGCCAAGTCGCTTGCGAACGGCCTGCCGATCGGCGCGCTGGTCGTGCGCGGCGCCGCGGCCGCGTCGCTGCAGCCCGGCGATCACGGCACCACCTTCGGCGGTTCGCCCGTGCCGGCCGCCGCCGCGCTGGAACATCTCGCCATTCGCGACGTCGTCGATCTCGACGCACACGTCGAGGTGGTCGGCGGTCTGCTGCGCGCCGAACTGCTCGCAATCGCGCGCGATTTCCCGCACGCCTTCGAGGTCCCGCGCGGTACCGGGCTGATGCTCGGGCTGCCGGTGCGCGACCCATACCAAGCGAAGGATTTCGTGCGCTTCGCGCTCGACCGCGGGCTGTTCATCAATGCCGCAGGCCGCAACACGCTGCGCTTCGTCCCACCGTTGATCATCAGCGCCGACGAAGTGCGCGACGCCGCGGTGCGCCTGCGGCTCGCCATCGCGGCGACGCTGGCGGCGTAGCGTGGAGGGCGCGGGATCGTATTTCGAGCGTCGCGGCAAGGATGCGTTCGAAGCGACGCGCGCTACCGAGAGCCCGTGGGATGCGCGGCTGCAGCACGGCGGACCGCCGACCGCGCTGCTGGCGCGGATCATGCTCGCCAACCACCGCCGCGACGACATGCGGCTGGCGCGCATCACCACCGACTTTCTGGGCCCGATCCCGCGGGCGCTGGTTGAGATCCGCACCCGCGTCGTGCGTCCGGGCAAGCGGATCGAATTGCTCGAAGCCACCATGTCCAGCAGCGGCCGCGACGTGGTGACCGCGCGCGCCTGGCGCATCGTCGTGCAGCCGGCGGGGAGCATTCCGCCCGGCGTCACGCCGCCGGATCGCGTTCCGGCGCGGCCGGCGCAGGACGAGTCACCGCGCTGGCTGCGGGGCTGGGGCTACGGCGAATCGCTCGAGTGGCGGTACGCCGCCGGCACGCCCGAAGCGCCCGGACCTGCGGCCGCATGGGCCCGCCTACGCGTCCCGCTGATCGCCGATGAGCCGGCCGAAGCGCTCGACCGTGCGCTGGTGCTGGTCGACTCGGCAAATGGTATCAGCGGCGAACTTCCGATGAGCGATTGGCTCTTCGTTCCGCCGTCGCTGACGGTCGCGCTGGAACGCTATCCGCAGGGCGAGTGGGTGCTGCTCGAAGCACGTACCGAACTGGGCAGCGACGGTCTCGGCACGTGCGTCGCGCGACTCGCCGACGACGACGGCTACTTCGGCCACGCACTGCAATCGCTGTACGTCGAACCGCGTACGCGCTGAACCGTCCGCGCATACTCTCGTTTACTCCGAGCCGGGGGGGGCAAGTACGCGGCGACACAGAAAGGCGCAAATGCGCCATGTCGCACGATTGCAGCATCGCACGAAAGCCGCCATGTTGAGGGGCGTCTTTCCGCCGACGGGCACCCTGCTGGTCGGGGTCATGCTCGGCCTTGTCGTGTACATCTTCGTCGCGGTCGCGTGCGGCGCGATTATGCGGGGCAAAGGCCGCAGCGGCACGCTCGGATTCGCGCTGTCCTTCTGCCTGGGGATCATCGGCATCCTGATCGTGGTGCTGTATCCGCCCGGGGGATCGGACCGCTCGATCTCGCGGGGGCGGTCGACGCGCAACTACGCATCGGCCAGCGATGCGTGGCTGGCGCAACAAGCCGAAGTTGCGATCGTCACCGGGCCGCTGCAGATCTGCACGTTCTGCGGGTCGAAGATCCCGCTGGACGCATCGATCTGCCGCGTGTGCCGGACCGAAGTCGGCACCGGACTGTTTCCGACCGAGCCGCTGACATAAGAGGGAACCGGCCTCACGTATCGGCCGGTGCCCGTCTACGACTTGCGACGCCCGGGGGATCCGGCGGGTGCGTAGATCAGGTTCTGTCATCAGTATAACGCCGCAGGCGTGGCAGCGGTTCGTCCGCAGGTTACGATTGGTGTGCGTTTCGGTTACGTTTTCGTCTTGTCGAGCACGGCCGGCGGGCGGCGGCGGCCCGTCTGGGTCGCGGCTTCGAAGGCCCGTGCGAGCTGCAGCAGCGACCATTCGTCACGATAGCGCCCCACGATTTGAATGCCGACCGGCAGCCCGTCCGCGCTAAATCCCGCCGGGATGGAGACCGCGGGGTGGCCGCTGACGGTGATCAGATAACACGACCGCATCCAGTCCATGTACGTCTCCATCGCAACGCCTTCGATCTCGGTCGGATACGGCTCGTCGACCGAAAACGGCACCACTTGATTGACCGGCGCGACGAGCGCGTCGAAGCGTTCGAAGAAGGCCGCCATGCGAAGGTAACACTGCGCGTGAAGTTTGTGCGCCGCGGCGATTCGCGCGGCGCTCAGTCCGCGCCCGAAAGCGGCGTTGGTCACGATGCTTTCTTTGAACGCGTCGGGGTGGCGTTCGATCAATTCGCTGAATCGGCCGGTGTACGCGACGCCGCGCAGTACGCGGAAGGCCTCGTCGGCGTCGCTGAGGTCAGGGGTCGCGTCTTCGACGCTGCACCCGAGCGACGCGAAAACGGCGCGCTGCGCTTCGAGCACGTCCCGCACCGCGGGTTGCACCGGCAGGCCGCCGAGGTCGCTGCTCCAGGCAATGCGCGTTCCACGGACGTCGTGTTCGAGCGGGGCGCGAAAGCGCGCGCCGTCGCAGGGGATCGCCAGCGGATCGCGCGGATCGGCTCCGGCCTGCACGCTCAAGAGCAGCGCGACATCGCCGACCGTTCGTCCCATCGGGCCTGCGACACCGAGCGTGTCCCACGCATCTTCGATCGGAAATTGCGGGACGCGCCCGATCGACGGCCGCAGGCCGACCACGTTGCAGAAATTCGCCGGGTTACGCAGCGAACCGCCGAGATCGGTGCCGTCGGCGAGCGCGACCATCCCGGCCGCCAATGCGACGGCCGATCCGCCGCTGCTGCCGCCGCAGGTCCGCGAAGGGTCGTACGGGTTGCGCGTCGTGCCGAAGACCGTGTTGAAGGTCTGCGAACCCGCGCCGAACTCGGGGACGTTGGTTTTGCCGACCGCGATCGCGCCGGCCATGCGCTGACGTTCGACGCTGATGCTGTCGACGGCCGGAACGAAGTTCGAAAACAACGGTGAACCGAAGGTCGTGCGCATCCCGCGCGTCACGAAGAGATCCTTGTGGGCGACCGGGAGTCCGTGCAACGGTCCGAGCGCGTCGCCGCGCGCTTGCGTCGCGTCGGCCGCGCGCGCAGCCGCGAGCGCAGCGTCGGCGTGCAAGGTCACGATTGCGTTGAGCACGGGATTGACTGCCGCGATGCGCGCGAGGTGCGCGGTCATGACCTCGGCGGCCGAAACCGATTTCGCGGCGATGCGCCGCGCGAGTTCGACGGCGTCGAGAAAACAGAGGTCGTCGCATGCGCTCACCCGGGGTTCTTGCGCGGCCCAGCTGCGAGCTCCGGCCCGTGAACGCAGCAGGCCGCCGGGATCGCTCCCGGCGGCCTGTTCAAAAGGGCTGCGCGTGGGTTAGGCGGTTTTCGGAGCCTTCACCGCACGGTCAACCGCACCGGCGGCCTCTTTTTGGGCCGAGGCGAAGACACCGGCGAGGGCGGTCACGTAGGCGTTCTGCTGGTCGACCAGCTTGGTCGCGAAGCTCGCGCTCAGTTCGGCCAGGTCGCCGAAGGTCGGCAGCTTGTCGAACTGGGGCATCTCGGTCAGCACCGGCGCGCCGGCGACGATGTCGCGCACCGAGGCGAGGGTTGCCAGTTGGACGGCCTGCGCTTGCTTGAGCGTCTCCAGGCCCTGGTGCTGCAGTTTTTCGATTGTCTCAAGGTAGGTGGCAGGCACGTGGGTGGTCTCCCGCGCCGGAACGGCGCTGTCGTCGAGGTCTGCTAAGTATACCAAGCACGTGCTAGATGCGTCAACTATGTTCGAGAAAGCCGCGATAGATCCGCAGCAGCGTCTCCTTTTGATCGGTGGTGAGGGCCGGGTCCAGCCGGAGTGCCTCCTCGACCGTGCCGGGGTGCGCTCGCTCGCTTCCTTCCCCGTCGAGCAGCCCGGCCTGGGTGTACATCGTTTCAGCCGAGATCTTGAGGGCCGACGCCAGGCTCTTGAGCACGTCGGCCGACGGCTTGTGGATGCCGCGTTCGATCTGACTGAGGTACGGATTCGAGATCTTGGCGACATCAGCCAACTGGCGCAACGACAGATTCGCCAGCTCGCGCTGGGCGCGGATGAACTCGCCGACTCCCTTCCACAGTCGCTCGGTGCTCTCGTCGGCCATTACATGTCCAGGCCGCCGTTGATCGTGTAGACGGCCCCCGTGATGTAGCTCGACTCGTCCTCGAGCAGGAAGCGCACGACGCGCGCGACTTCATCGGGCCGGCCCAGCCGGCGCTGCGGGATCTTTTCGACCACCGCGTCGAGGGCGGCTTGCGGGATGTTCGCCACCATCTCCGTTTCGATAAAGCCCGGCGCGACGGTGTTGACGGTGATGCCGCGGCGCGCCATCTCGAGCGCCAGGCTCTTGGTGAAACCGAACAGCCCGGCTTTGGATGCCGCATAGTTCGCCTGTCCGACGTTGCCCGTCTCGCCGATCACCGAGCTGATGTTGACGATCCGTCCGGAGCCGCGCTCGATCATGTGCTCGAGGACCGCCTTGGTCATGCAGAAGGCACCGAAGAGGTTCACGTTGAGGACGTTGTGCCAGTCCTCGTAGGTCATCTTGCGGACGGTCTTATCGAGCGTGATGCCGGCATTGTTGACCA
>PMOG01000006.1:0-203 GCA_003161555.1 Vulcanimicrobiota bacterium
GCGCAGATCGTCGCGGTGATCCGCTCGACCGCGCAGTCGCTGCTCGACTACGTTCCGTTCGGCGCGACGACCGAAGGTTTCGGCGGTACCTACGCGACGCAGGAGAACTTCCGCATCATGCGCGCCGCGCTCGACGAAACCTCGGAGCGACTCGGCCGCTACGTGATGCTCACGAATTACGCCAGCGGGCTGTGCATGCCGGA
>PMOG01000006.1:226-11337 GCA_003161555.1 Vulcanimicrobiota bacterium
CGCGACATCAACATGCAGCGCACCTTCGTCGACCAGCATTTCTCACGGCAGCTCAACGCCCGCAGCGGGATCGTCATCAACACCGGTGAGGACAACTACCTCACCACCGCCGACGCGGTCGAGCAAGCACCCGCGGTGCTGGCGTCGCAGTTCATCAACGAGGCGTTCGCCCACCAGGCCGGGCTGCCCGACGCGCAGATCGGGCTCGGCGACGCCTACGAGATCGACCCCGATCTCGAAGACGGTTTCCTGTTCGCGCTGGCGCAGGCGCAGCTGGCACGGCAGATCTTCCCGGACGCGCCGCTCAAGTACATGCCGCCGACCAAGCACATGACCGGCAACATCTTCAAGGGTCACCTGATCGACGCCATGTTCAACCTGACCTCGGTGATGACGCATCAGACGATCCATCTCTGCGGGATGCTGACCGAGGCGATCCACACGCCGTTCGTGGGCGACCGCGCGCTCTCGCTGGAGAACGCGCGTTACATCATGACCACGGCACGCCGGCTCGGCGACGAAATCGACATCAAGCCGGGCGGACTGATCGAGCGCCGCGCGAGCGCCGTCCTCGATGGTTCCGTGCAGCTGCTCGAGCGCGTCGCGGAACGCGGGTTGATGCAGGCGATCGAAGACGGCTCCTTCGCCGACGTGCGCCGCACGCGCGACGGCGGCCGCGGGCTCGAGGGTGTTTTCGCCAAGTCGGCTGCCTACTGGAACCCCGTCGCCGAAGCGCTCGCCCCCGGCGAAGCGGCGCTGCGGTGAGTACCATAAAGCCGTTCGGCGACACGCTCGACGACGGCGCGGTCCAGCTTTCGTTTACGCTGCCGATCACTTGGGACGAGGCTGCCGACGAAGCGGCACGCCAGCTGGTGACCAAGATGGGTTTCAGCGACGTCGCGGTGGTGGAGGGGCGCCCGATCGCGGCCGGCTTTTCGTTCTTCGTCGTGTATGCGCGGACGCCGGTTGCGATCGACGTTTCGACCGTGGCGGCTCCGGCAGCCTCGCGCGACGCGCTGGACATGGACGGCGTCGATGCGCTGATCGAAAAACGCATCGGGCGAAAACTGCGTGTGGTGGGCGCCTGCATCGGAACCGACGCCCACACGGTGGGCATCGACGCGATCCTCAACATGAAAGGCTACAAGGGCGACTACGGCCTGGAGCGGTATCACGGCTTCGACGTGTACAATCTCGGCAGTCAGATCGCGGTCGAAGATCTGGTGCGGTTCGCGAAACAGCGCGAAGTCGACGCGATCCTCGCCTCGCAGGTCGTAACCCAAAAGGGGAGCGACGTGGCGAACTTCACCGCGCTGGCCGAGCTGCTCGAAGCCGAGAACCTGCGCGACGGCGTGCTGCTGATCGCCGGCGGACCGCGGGTCACGAACCTGCTGGCGGCGGAACTCGGCTACGACGCCGGTTTCGGGCGCGGCACGCTGCCGAGCGAGGTCGCCACCTTCATCGCGCGGCGCATCGCCGAGCGCGTTCCGGCATGAAGGCCGCGGCCGCGGCACTCGCGGCCGGCCTGCTGCTCGGCTTTGCGGTACCCGCGCTCGCGGTCGATCGCACGGTAGGCAGCGACGTGCCGAAGCCGGCCGCGTCCGGCGAACCGTGGACGGACGCCGAAATCTCCGCGCTCGACGCGAACATCGACATCACCATCGCCGGAGCGGCGACGCTGCGTGGCGCCCACCTGGCCGTCTACGCGGTCGACGCGCGTGACGGCCGCGTGCTGTACGAACGCAATCAAGATGACCGGCTCGCGCCCGCGTCGACGCTCAAGCTGGTCGTGGGCAGCCTCGCGCTCGAAAAGCTCGGACCGGCGTTCCGCTTGCACACCGAAGCGGTGTTGAGCGGTCCGATTGCGGCGGGAACGCTGAACGGCAACGTCGTCGTTCGGGCGGCCGGCGATCCGTTCCTGAACGCGGCCGACATGGATGCGCTTGCCGGCGCGGTTGCTGCGCAGGGCGTGCACGCCATTCATGGTGAGGTCGGGTTCGATGTGTCACGCTACGACGACAGTCCGTATCCGCCCGGCTGGCTGCAAGAGGACCTGCCCTACGGCTACGCGGCCCCGGTCAGCGCGCTTGCGTTCGAGCGAAACAGCCTGCACCTCACCGTGTCGCCCGGGCCGCTGGCCGGCGATCGCGCGCAGGTCGTGTCTTCTCCGCTCGCGCTTCGCGGAACACCGATCGAAGGGTGCGGCTATTCGCTGCAACCGCGACTGATCAGACTCGCCACGACAAGCGCAACGAACTCGCCCGACACGATCGCGCTCGTTCTCGACCCGTTCGGCTGCACGCGCGTCGTCGGCTCCGTGCCGCTCGGCGCGGCACCGGAGACGCTCGATGCGGCGGTGCTTACCCCGACCGCGTACGCGGCGATGGTTTTCCGGCAAGCGCTGGCACAGCATGGTGTCACGGTGGAGCCGCTTGCGGTGGTGGCCGGCCCGCCCGACCGGTCCATCCGAACGGCTCTCCCCGGCGCCCCGGTAGTGTGGTCGCGCGATTCGGAACCGGTGAATGACATCGTGGCCGATTGCTGGATACCGAGCGACAATCTGACTGCCGAAATGCTGCTGCGCGAAATCGCCTATGCGACCGACGCAACGCCGGGGACGACGCAGCGCGGAGTCGCGCTCGAGCAGGCCTGGCTCAAAGTCCTCGGCGTCGATCCTGATTCACTGATCCTTGCCGACGGCAGCGGCCTCTCGTCCTACGACCGGGTCACGCCGCGCGCGCTCGTGGCGGTGCTGCAGCACGACTTTGCCGGACCGAATCGGGAACGCGTGCTCGACGACTTGCCGATTGCAGGTGTTCGCGGAACGCTGGCCGGCAGCTACATCGGCACGCCGCTGGAGAAGCGCGTGTTCGCAAAAACCGGCACCCTTTCGCATAGCAGCACCCTGGCCGGCTACGCGGCCACCACGAAGCACGGCACGGTGATCTTTGCGTTCATGGTTGACGATTGGTCGGGTGAACCGGATGCGCTCGGGAGCTTACGTGCGCGCGTTCTCACGCATCTGATCGAAGACTGATGCTCGGCTCGCGCTTCGAGTCGGAGATTCGCGAGCAGCCGGACGTCTGGCGGCGCATCGCGCGTTCGGATGCATCGATGCGGTTCGCCGGGGCGGTGCGCGGACGCCGGCTGCTCTTCGTGGGCAGCGGCAGCTCGCTGTTCGTCGGCATGCTCGGCGCGCTGGCGTACCGGCGGCGCGGGACGCTCGCGCGCGCGCTCGCCGCGACCGAAGCCCGTTTCGATCATGGCGCCGATCGCGATGCGTGCGTGATCGCGCTCTCGCAAAGCGGACGCTCGACGGATCTGCTGGACGCGCTCGACGTGCTCGCGCCGCCGACCGTGATCGCCCTGACGAATGACCCCTCGTCGCCGCTTGCGGCGCGCGCGACGCTCGTCGTCGATTGTCTGGCGGGACCCGAAAACGCCGTGCCCGCCAGCAAGAGCGTCACGGCGATGGCCGCGATCGTGCTGTGGGCCGCCGCCCTTTCGGGCGGCACCAGCGAGCGCGGTGCAACGACGCTCGATGCAACGGCGGGCGACGTCGAGACGTGGCTTCGCAGCGACGCCGTCGCCGCGGTAGTCGGAGCGGCGGCACGGCTCGCCGATCGCCGCACGATCGCCGTGGTCGGCGCCGGGTACGGCGTCCCGATCGCGTGCGAGATCGCGTTGAAGATCAAGGAGGCCAGCTACGTACACGCGGAGGGTTTCGCGGCCGGCGAATTCCGGCACGGAAGTTCCGCCATGCTCGATGCGTCGAGCGCGATCGTCGGCATCGTCGACGACGCCTCGCGCGCCATCGTCGAGCGTCCGCTCGCGACGGCGGTTGACGCCGGAGCACAGCGCTACGCGATCGGCACGCGCGCTGCCGGGCTCGCCGTGCTCGGGCCACAGACCGGCGACGCCTTCAACACCTTGGCATGGCTCGTCACCGGACAGTACCTCGCGCTGGCGATGGGCCGCGCGCGCGACGTCGACTCCGACGCACCGCGCGGCCTGCACAAATTCGTATGACCAAAACCTTTCCGGCGGGCAGCCCACGCGCGAACGGCGAACGTGGATGTGTGAAAAAAATTGTGGCTGCTCCACTGATGTGCGCGAACCGTTGATGTCGGGGAAAACCGCGCTCATCACCGGCGTCACCGGACAAGACGGCTCTTACCTCGCCGAGCTGCTGCTCGCAAAGGGCTATCGCGTCGTCGGCATGACTCGCCGCACGTCGACCGATGTGCACGAACGCATCGGTCACCTCGGCGATCAAATCGAGATCGTCTCCGGGGATCTGCTCGACCAGAGCTCGATGACCTCGATCGTCGCCGAAGTACAGCCCGACGAGATCTACAACCTCGCCGCGCAGTCGTTCGTCCCAACGTCCTGGAAGCAGCCCGTCCTCACCGGCGAGTTCACCGCACTCGGCGTAACGCGCGTGCTCGAGGCCATCCGCGCGAGCCGAAAGCCCATCCGCTTTTTTCAGGCCTCAAGCTCCGAGATGTTCGGCAAGGTTCAGGAAGTCCCACAGACCGAGAGCACGCCGTTCTATCCGCGCTCGCCATACGGTGTAGCGAAGGTGTACGGTCACTGGATCACGGTGAATTATCGCGAGTCCTACAATCTGTTTGCAACGAGCGGGATCAGTTTCAACCACGAGTCCCCACGTCGCGGCCGTGAGTTCGTGACGCGAAAAATCTCCGATGGCGTAGCGCGGATTAAGCTCGGGATGGCTGAGTCGCTGAGTTTGGGCAACCTCGATGCGCAGCGTGATTGGGGTTTTGCCGGCGACTACGTGCGCGCAATGTGGCTCATGCTGCAACAAGACCAGCCCGATGATTATGTGATCGCCACGGGGCGTACCCATGCCGTTCGCGAGTTCGTGCGGCTTGCATTTGCGGCCGTCGACTTGCCATGGGAGCCGTACGTGAGGGACGACCCGCGCTATTATCGTCCGGCCGAGGTCGATGTGCTGGTCGGCGACGCGTCCAAAGCGCGTCGCGCGTTGGGATGGGTTCCCGAGGTGTCGTTCGAGGAACTCGTGGAGCGTATGGTCGCCGCCGATCTCGAGCGGCTGCGGCCGCTCGTCGCGCGATAACGGCGTGCGCATTCTCGTTACGGGCTCGCGCGGCTTCGTCGGCCGCCATCTCGTGCAGACGCTCGAAGAGCGCGGTCACGACATCGTGCAAGCCGACCGCACGACCGCCCCCGGCGTTTCCGCCTTCGACGTGACCGACGCAGCTGCCGTGAACGCGGCAATCGATGCCGCAGCCCCCGACGCGATCGCGCACCTCGCCGCTCAGGCGTTCGTCCCCGAGTCGCAAGAGAACCCGGCCGCGACCCTCGACGTCAACGTCGGCGGCACGCTCAACGTGCTCGAAGCGGTCCGGCGGCGGCACGACAGGCACCCGCGAACGCGGGTACTGCTGGCGAGCAGCGCGGAAGTCTACGGCGCGCAGCCCGCTGCGGCGTATCCGTTGGCGGAAACAGCACCGCCGCTGCCGCGCAACCCGTACGCCGCGAGCAAAGTGGCGGCGGAGAGTCTCGCCCTCGCGTATGCGCACTCGTTCGGCGTCGATGCGGTCGTAACGCGCGCGTTCAATCACATCGGTCCAGGCCAAGACGTGCGCTTCGCGGTGGCCGACTTTGCTTCGCAGCTGGCGCGCATCGCGTCGGGTGGCGAACGGCTGATGCTGGTCGGCAACCTGGAGGCGAGCCGCGATTTTCTCGACGTGCGCGACGTCTGCGCTGCCTATGCGGGGCTGCTGGAAGGCAACGGTGCGCCCGGTGAGATCTACAACGTCTGCAGCGGCGTTGCGACGACGATGAAGGAAGTATTGCGCCGGCTGATCATGATCGGGCGCGTCCCAGTCGAAGTGCGCGAAGACCCCGAGCGTATGCGCGCGGCCGACATCCCGCTGAGCGTCGGGACCGCAGCGAAGCTGCGCGACGCCACCGGATGGACTCCCTCGATCGCGCTCGGCGCGACGCTGCGCGCGGTGTACGACGACGCGCGCAGCCGCTTGGCCGTCCCATCGTGAGCGAGAGCCGCGTGCGTGCCTTCATCTTCGGCCAGCGCGGGACGCTGCTCGCCGTCCCGGCGATCGTCCTTGCCGCAGGCGGGAAACCGAGCGCGTTTTCCATCGCCGCCGGGCTCCCGCTGGCGTTCGCCGGCGAGGTGATCCGCATGTGGGCAGTCGGCTACAGCGGCGTCACCACCCGCGGCGACCGCGTGGTTGCGCCTGCCCTCGTTACCGGCGGCCCGTATGCCTACGTCCGCAATCCGCTCTACGTGGGCAACGTCCTCACCGGGGCGGGTTTTGCGTTCGCGTTCACCGGCAAGAACAGCCCCGCGGTGCGGGCCGCGCTCATCGCCGGGGCGTTGGCGACGATGCTGGCGATCTACGCCGCGATCGTCCCGCACGAGGAAGCGTACCTGCGCGCTACCTTCGGCGAGGAGTTCGATCAGTATGTCGCGGCGGTGCCGCGCATCGTCCCGCTGGTGGAACCCGCCGGGACGCAGCGGGGGTCGTACGATCCTGACGTGATCCCGCAAGCCGAAAGCCGGACCTTCCTCACCTTCGGAGCCATGCTGACCGTGCTGGCGCTCAAAGCGCTGCGCGCATGACCGAACACGCCGCGTCGACGCCGCGGCTGAAGATCGCGCTGGCGGCTACCGCGATCGTTGCGCTGGTCGAACTGCTGGGCGGCCTGCGCGCAGGTTCGCTGGCGCTGCTCTCCGATGCGGCACACGTCAGCATGGACGTCGTCGCATTAGGTATCGCGCTCGCCGCCGCCGTGCAGGCAAAACGTCCCGCTACGCATCGGCAGACCTACGGTTTCGCGCGCTACGAGATTCTCGCCGCGCTCGCCAACGGATGTCTGCTCTCGGCAGTCACCGTTCTGATCGTGATCGAAGCCGTCCACCGGCTCTTCGCGCCGGTGCTCCCGTCGGGCGCGCTGATGGCCGCGGTCGCCGGCTTCGGTCTGGCCGTCAACGTCGGGGTCGGCATCATGCTGCTGCGCGCGCATCACGGCAATCTCAACATGCGCGCGGCGATCCTTCACGTCGGCGGCGATGCCTTGTCGGCGATCTCGGTGATCGCCGGCGGCGTGCTGATCGCCGCGACCGGAATCGCCCGCATCGACCCTATTCTGTCGCTGATCGTCGCCACGATCATCGTCGTAGGTATCGTCGCCGTCGTCCGCGAGGCGACCGACGTGCTGCTCGAGAGCGCGCCGGGACACGCGGCGATCCCCGCCGTGCGCACGCGGATCGTACGCGTCGACGGGGTCGTCGACGTTCACGACCTCCACGTCTGGACGATCGGCTCGGGCACCCACGCGCTCTCCGCCCACGTCGTCCTTGACGACCGCAAGCTGAGCGAGGCCAGCGCGATCCTGCGCGGGATCGACGCCGCGGTGCGCGATGATTTCGAGATCACGCACGTCACCGTCCAGTTCGAGTGCGAGAGCTGCGAGCCGGATACGACGATTGTCTGCACGCAGTCGAGCGGCACGCACGGGGCCACGGTTCGGGAACCCCACGGCACCTTCGCGAAGTCTTGAGGGCTATGAAGCCCGGAACCGTCATCCTCGCCACCGCCCGCACGCCCTTCGGCCGGCTCGGCGGCGCCCTCGCCTCGCTGTCGGCCACCTCGCTCGGCGGCGACGCCATTCGGAATGCGGTCGCGCGCGCCGGAATCGACCCCGCCGACGTCGAGCACGTCATCATGGGGGAAGTCATCCAAGCCGGAGTCGGACAGGCCCCGGCCCGTCAAGCCGCCTTCAAAGCCGGCCTGGCGAAAACGACGACCGCCGAGACGGTCAACAAGGTCTGCGCCTCGGGGATGCTGGCCGTCGTGTCGGCCGCGCGCGCGATTGGGGACGGCGACATCCGCGTCGCCGTCGCCGGCGGCATGGAGTCGATGTCGAACGCGCCATACCTACTGCCCGGCGCCCGCACCGGGTATCGCTACGGCAACGGCACGCTCGTCGACGCGATGATCCACGACGGCCTGTGGGATTACTACTTCGACGAAGCCATGGCCGCGCAGGGCGCCCGTGTCGCCGCGGAACTCGGCATCACGCGCGCGGTGCAGGACGAGTTCGCCTACCAAAGCCATAAGCGCGCGTTCGAGGCGCACGAGGCCGGCAAGTTCAGCAGCGAGATCGCCCCAATCCACGTCGCGACCAAAGCCAAGGGCAAGATCGTCGTCGATGCGCTCCCGCAGCCCGCGCGCGACCGCGTCCCCGCGTTCGCGGGCGTCAACGGAAGCTCGGGCTCCGTCTGGGACCACGTGCCCCCGCAGAACATGGTCGCCGATCCCGCCCAATACTCGCCCTACGTCACCGGAGACGTGCCGTTCGTCCTCGTCGACCGCGACGAGCCGGTCCGCCGCGACGCCTCGCTCGAAGCGATGACCAAACTGAAGCCGATCGACGCCGGCGGCACGATCACGGCCGGCAACGCGCCCGGCGTCAACGACGGCGCCGCCGCCCTGGTCCTCGCGTCGCCCGAGTATGCGCGCAGCGTCGGCGCCGAACCGCTGGCCGAGATCATCGACCACGCCGGCGTCGCCTGGGACCCGCCCTACCTCGCGCTCGTCCCCGCGATGGCCGCCCAAAAACTGCTCGACAAGACCGGCCTGCGCGCGAGCGACATCGCCGTCTGGGAGATCAATGAAGCCTTCGCCGCCGTCGCCCTCACCGCGGCCGCGCGCTTAGGCCTCGATCCCACCGTCATCAACGTCCAAGGCGGCGCCGTCGCCCTCGGCCACCCGATCGGCGCCTCCGGCGCGAGAATCGTGGCTGCGGTCGTCCACCAGCTCCGCGCCCGAGGCGGCGGCTACGGCATCGCCGCCATCTGCAGCGGCGGCGGCCAAGGCGACGCCGTCCTCATCAAAGTAGCCTAACACCGCCGAAGACGCGGCTTAGCCCCCGATCGCGCCTGGCCGGCGGCGGCGACGCGGTGGGGGCGGGGCGTCGAGCCGCCGTTCCGTCACGACGACGGAACGACGGCGTCCCCGACACCGCCGCGTCGCCGCCGCCGGCCCCGCCACTCTTCGAAGATGAGAAACGCCGGGCATGGAGACGGCGCGTCCGAGGGAAAGCCACCCCCATGCGGATCTTAGTCGTCGGCGCAGGTCAGATGGGCAACGGCATCGCGCAGGTGCTCGCGGCGAAGGGCCACGAGGTGCTGCTGAACGATGTCGATGAGGCGAGGATTCGCCACGGCGTCGACGCGATCGCGAAGCGCCTGAACCGCGATGTCGAGAAGGGCAAGATTACCGAGATCGAGCGCGGGCGCGTGCTCGAGCACATCGACATGCGCCCGCACTTCGCCGACCTCGAGATCGACCTGGCGATCGAAGCGGCGACCGAACGCCTCGATCTGAAACGGGATTTGTTCCGCGACCTCGACCGCAACACGTCGCCCGAGACGATCCTGGCGTCGAACACGTCGTCGATTTCGATCACCGTTCTGGGGGCGGTCACCTCGAAGCCGGAGCGCGTCATCGGGATGCACTTCATGAACCCGGTACCGGTGATGAAGCTGGTCGAGGTGATTCGGGGCATCGCGACGACCGACGCGACGTTTGCGACCGTTCGCGACCTGGCCCTTGCGCTCGACAAGACGCCGGTCGAGGTGCGCGATTTTCCCGGCTTCATCGCGAATCGCATCCTGATGCCGATGATCAACGAGGCGATATACGCGCTCTACGAAGGCGTAGCGTCGGCCGAAGCGATCGATACGGTGATGAAGCTCGGCATGAACCATCCGATGGGTCCGCTGACCTTAGCCGACTTCATCGGCCTCGATACGTGCCTGGCGATCATGAACGTCCTCTACGACGGCTTCGGCGATTCCAAGTACCGGCCGTGCCCGCTGCTCAAACAGTACGTGGCGGCCGGCTGGCACGGCAAGAAATCGGGGCGCGGCTTCTACGACTACACGGGCGGCGCGAACGGGGTGCCTGCGCCGCAGCTCACCGGTTCGCGTTGACGATCGAGGGGACGCGGCCGGTCGCGTTCGAACTCAGCGACGCCCAGCGCGCGATCGGTGAGGTCGCACGCGAGATCGCGAATCGGGAGATCGCGCCGAACATCGCGGCCTGGGACCGCGCCCACACCTTTCCGCGCGCGCTCTACGCGAAGCTGACCGAAGCCGGGATCATGGGGATGCTGGTCCCCGAATCGTACGGCGGCGTCGGCGCCGATTATGTCTCGTACGCGCTGGCGATCGAAGAGCTGGCCAAGGTCGACGCCGGGACGGCCGTGACCGTATCGGTGCACTCGATGATTTGCCACGCCATCGCGACGCTCGGCAGCGACGAGCAGCGCGGCGGGTGGCTCGAGCAGCTCGCGGCGCGCGACGTGATCGCGGGCTTCGGATTGACGGAGTCGGACGCCGGTTCCGATGCCGCATCGATTCGTGCGACGGCGCGCCGCGACGGCGAAGCGTACGTCCTCAACGGCCGCAAGCAGTGGTGCACGAACGGCGCGTACGCGGGCGTCGTCATGGCGATGTTCCGCACCGGTGGCGCGGGCGCCAGGGGGATCAGCGCGTTCCTGGTCGATGGCTCGACCGACGGCATGGTCGTGGAGCGGACGACGGAGAAGCTCGGGATCCACACCTCCAACACCGTCGACCTCGCGTTCGACGACGCGCGCGTGCCCAAATCGGCCCTGCTCGGCTCCGAAGGCAGCGGACTCGGTCAGGCGCTGACCGCGCTGACCGCCGGCCGGATCGGCATCGCCGCCCAGGCGGTAGGCATCCTGGCCGCCTGTCTGGACGCGTCGGTCGCGTTCGCGAAAGACCGGACGGCGTTCGGCAAACCGATCGGCGCGTTCGAGGGCGTCTCGTTCAAGATCGCCCAGATGGCGACCGACCTCGACGCCGCGCGGCTGCTGGTGTATCGCGCGGCCGCGCTGGCGGATGCGGGCCGTCCGTTCGCCGTCGAAGCCTCGAAGGCGAAGCTATTCGCCTCGACCAAAGCGCGCGAGCACGCGTCCGACGCGCTGCAGATTCACGGCGGCTACGGCTACACGACCGAGTTCCCGGTCGAGCGATACTACCGCGACGCGAAGATCACCGAGATCTACGA
>PMOG01000233.1:0-6687 GCA_003161555.1 Vulcanimicrobiota bacterium
ACGCTCTTCCGCACCCGCGTGCCGTACATGGAGAAGCTCGTCACCGGCCCGGCGGGCCGCGGCGTCGTGTCGATCGATCAGCCGCTCGAAGAGAACCTGCGCGCCCTGGCGCGCGCCAAGGGACGCGACGTGTCCGATTTGACCGTCGCCCTGCTCGACCGTCCGCGCAACGAGCACCTGATGCGTGCGGTCCGCGCCGCCGGCGCCCGCGTGCGCGTGTTCGGGGACGGCGACGTGGCCAATGCCGTCTACGCGGTGCTCGAGGACCGGGCCCGGGTCGACATGCTGGCCGGAATCGGCGGCGCGCCCGAAGGCATCATCGCGGCCTGCGCCACGCGTGCGCTGGGCGGCGAAATGCAGGGCAGGCTGTGGGCGCGCGACGAGCGCGACGAGCAGATCGCGCGCGGCGAGGGACTGCGGATCGGCGTGACCATCACCCTCGACGAACTCTGTGCCAGCGAAGAGGCTATCTTCGCCGCGACCGGCGTCACCGACGGCGAGTTCCTCGACGGCGTGCGCTATCGCCGCGGGTCGGCCTTCACGCAGTCGATCATCATCTCGTCGTACACGCACTGCGTTCGCACGATCGACGCGCGCCACGATCTGCGGCCGCGCAACCTCGATCTCGGCGCCGTCATCAAGGGCCGCACCGTCGAGCGTTAGCTCTCGCTAGATTATTTCACCACGACGATCGAGGCGGCGCTGCGGCCGAACTCGTCGGGCCGATCGGCGATATGCGCGCCCGCTCCCGGCCACACGAACGTTCCGGGCGTGACGGTGCGCGCCAGATAGTGCAGGCGATAGACCCCGGCGTCGAGCTGGTCGGCGTACGCGTCGATACGATCCGGTCGAATCTGCTGATCGCCGATCTGCCATGATGTGGCCGGCGTAGCGAGCGCCGCCGACGTGGTCGCGAATGAGGTGTCGACCGCCTCCATCCCCGCCGGAAGCGGGTCGCTGATCACGACCCGTTCGACGGGATGGTCGCTGATGATCTCCAGCTCGATGTCGTACACGGTCGCGACCGGCAGCGTCAGCGCGGCCGCCGGCAACGCGAGTCCCATCGTCGCCAGGATCGCCGTTCCGTTCGCAGGGCGCACGGTGCGTGTCACGCGCAGGCCGTTGAGCAGGCCCGGCGCGGCGCCGGCGAGCCGGTAGCGGTAGATGACCGCGAAATGCAGCGTGCCGGTGCCGCTTTTTGCGAGCGCAAGGTCACTGCGGCCGAGCGGCAGCGCGGAGGGGGCGACCGTTGCCGTGCGCATCGGAGCGCGCGCGCCGCTGAACCGCCGGTTCGCGAGCGTGCGGCCCCGCAGCGTCGCGGTCGCGGTAAAATTGGCCGGCGTCTCATGCGCGCTCAATGCGACCAGCGCGTCGAGGGCGGCCGCGTTCTCGCACGCGCAGCCGAACGAGCCGTTGCGGCGCATGTCCAACAGCGACCGGGTCAGGCGATCGAGCGTCTCGCCGTCGGCATTGCGCGCCAACTCGAGCCGCAGCGCTTCCGCTTGCGCCACTACCCGGTCGTCGACCCAGCGATAGCGCGCCGGAAGATTGACCGCAGCACCGAGCGCGCTCTGCGAGAGTTGATCTTCGACGGTTTTGGACAACGTCGCCGCGCGCGACGCGTAGCCGGGGGCGAGCGTAAAGAGCCGAGCCAGCCGCGCGCGGTCGGCAAAGCCGAGCTGACTGCGCTGCGCGTCGATCTCGTCGAGGAAGGTCGTGCGCCGATCGCCCGCCTCCGCCAGCGCGCTGAGGGCCGCTAGGCGAAGCTCGGCCTTGCAGAGGTCGGTCTTGCACCACGCGAGGTGCGCGGCCGGATCGGCCAGGACTGCCGCTGCATAGGTTTGGGCACCGGCCAGCAGCCCCGCGTCGAACGGTACCGCCGCTTGGCTGGCGCGAGCCAATGCGGTCAAGGCGACCATCGAGTCCCAGGGATCGGAACGCGTCGCTTGCCAGTACGGCGCGAACCCGCCGTCACCGCGACGGAGCGCGCTCAGGTTCGCGATCTCCGCGGTCGCGCGCACGCGGGCGATACTCGCATCGGCGTTGGTGCGCTTGTCGAGCAGCATCAGATCGGAGGCGACCGTCAACCGTGCGGCGGCCAAGAACGCCAGCCGTTCGTCGCCGCGCAGCGCGTCCTGCGCCGCGACGGTGATCTCGGGAATCAGCGACGACGCGAGCGCGATGTCCAAACCGCCGGCATCGCGCGGAGTGGTTGCAGCGACGTCGAGCGGCACGGTAGCCTGCGCCGTCGTGGTGCCGGTCTGCGCGACGGCTTCCATCACGTCGAGGTCGCGGACCGGCAGCGGGATGGCGAACGCATCGCCGCCGCCTGCGCTGCGCACGCGCATCGTCGCCGTAGCGGAACCCGCGCCGGTCGCCACGATCGGAAAGCGGTACGCGGTGGTGATCTTTTCGAGCGGACCGCTGAAGGTCGTCGACGGCGATTGCTTGCCGGCGGTCAAGAACGCGAGCGGACCGGCGAAGGTGGCGTCGATCTTCATCGCGCCGGCCGCCCCGGTTCCGTTGGTGACCGCGACGCCGCCCTGGAACTGGTCGCCGGGACGCGCGAACTGCGGCAGCACGGGGTTGGCGACGAGCGGCTTGGTCGTGTGGAAGGTCGTCTCACCGTTGCCGAACCGTCCGTCGGCGGTCGTCGAAACGACCATTACCCGCCAGGTCGTCAGGTCGTCGGGCAGGGTGAACGTCGCGCTGGCGTTTCCGTGCGCATCGGTGCGAACCGCACCGGCAAAGTAGGCTAGCGCCGAGAATGCGCGCCGTACGCGCGGGTCGGCATCGCCGCTCGAAAGGCCCCCGCCGAAGCCCCAGCCTTTTTCGAGCGGGCGCGACGGCGTCGTCAGGACCAGCGCGCCGCGATTGTCCGCGTACCGCAGCGAGATCGGCTGTTCGGCGTAGACGAGCTTGACCAGATCCGGCGGCCGATAGCCGGTCAACTGCAGCACCGCATCGTTGACGACCATCAGCGCCGCTTCGCCTTGCACGGGACGATGCGCCGCATCCGAAAGGCTGAATCGCACCGTTTGCTTCGCGCCGGGCGCCAGCACCACGGCGTCGGCACGGACCGTCGCGGTGACGTACTTCGTATCGAGCGCGACCGTGAAGGGCGCAAAGCCGGTGCGCGCCAGCACGTTGGCGCCGTCGGCCGGAGCGCTCGCCGGCGGCGGCCCGCGCCGCACGACGAAGGCTTCAACGACGGCGTTGGGCAGCATCTCCGGCGTGACGCGGAAGCTCGCGGTCGGTGCGGCGCTCGCGGTGTTCAGCGTCGTCTGCCAGAGGATCCCGTGGCGGACGACAGCGACCTGAACCTGGGCCCGCGGGAACGGCGACTGCACCAGCACGTTCGCCCGGTCACCGGTCCGGTATGTCTTCCGGTCCAGCTTTACGCTGATCAGGTTAGGATCGCGCCCAAACCACGCCCCGCTTCCGCTGCCGCCGACGAAGAGATCCCAGTCGGTCTCGGCTGCAGCGTCGGTCGCCCCCGCGAGATTGGCCCGCAGGCGGTACTCACCGGCCTTCGGCGGCGTGAGCATCACGTTGACCGGTCCGTCCCCCGTCGTGACGTCGGCGGATGCGACGGTCGTATAGGATACCGACTGCGTCGCTTGCTCCGCGCCTTCGATGATCTGCGTCGCCGTGGCATAGGTCGCCGACTGCAGTTCGACCGTGACCTTGGTGCCGGAACGCGCGGCGCCGGCCGGGTCGGTCGCGAGAACGGCGACCGGCAGCGGCGTCCCCGCGCTGCAGATGTAGGCGGTCTTGAGCCCGATCAGCGTCTGCGAGGGCAGCGCGGTGAAGGTCTTGGTATCGGAGACGGCCGTGTTCGACGCATCGGTCGTTTCCGCGTCGACCGCGTATGTCATCGGATACGGGAGTTCGGTCGCGACCGGTACCGCGATTGCGCTCTTGCCGGTCGCATCGACGCCCACCGTCGTCTGCAGCACGTCGGTCGCGGCGTCAGGCGGCTGGTCGGGCCAATACCAGTGCCGGCCGAAGCTGTAGTCTTCGCGGCCTTTGGGCGCGAAGTCGGCTTGGCTGCGGGTGACCGTGAACTTCGTGCTCGCGCCGGCGAGCGGCGCGCCAAACAGGTACGCGTTGATCGCGGTGCCGTTGACGCTGGCGCCGCGCTGCGCGATGGTCCGGTCGAGCGCGAGGTCGACTTTGAAATTCGGCGGCTTGAACTGCGCGACGCGAAAATCGCCGGTCAGCTGCTCGCCGTTGCCGGCCGTCGCGCGCAGCAGATAGTATCCCAGCGGTGCCGACGCGGGCAGCGCGACGGCCAGCGACGTCATCCCGAACGCGTCGAGCGAACGCTGTCCGAGCTGACGCTTCGTGCCGTCGGGCAGTTCGAGCTGCATCGTATAGGAAGGCGCCGCACCGCGGCGCAGCACGCCGTCGACCAAGAACCACCCGACCGCCGTCAGGTGCGCGGTTTCGCCGGGCTGGTAGAGTTCGCGGTCGGAAAAGATCGTGCCGTAGGCGATCGGCGTCGCCGACGACCAGCCGTTAAAGAAGTCGCCGGAGAACGCGCCGCTGTAAGGATCGGATCGCACGTAGGTCCAGTCGGCGCCGCGCCGGACGATCGTGACGAATGACGGCGCGTCGTTCTCGCCGCCGTCGCGCGCAGCGCACGCGGCAAAGCCGCTGCCGCCGAACGTCGCGACGCCGCCGGAGTCGGTCGTCGCGCTTGCGCACGCGCGCGGCGTGCTCTTGGTCGCCAGGTCCGTCTGCGAGGGATAGACGTCCACCGTCGCCGCGCCCACCGGCGTGCCGTCCGCGATACGGTTGACGCGCACGCTCCCGCCGTCCGGGTAGAATTGCGCGAACACGCCGAGATCCGTCAGCTGCACGACACCGGCCGCAATGAAACTGTGATTGGTTCCGAATGTCGCCGCGACGCCGTAGGCCAGCACGCCGGCCGGCCCGTCCAGTTTCGCGCGCAGCGGCACTTCGATCGTCCGCTCGACGTTGTGCGCCGCGGAGGTATCGAAGCGCGGCCACGCTGACGACGGCGGCAACACGTCGCCGCGGTCCGGTTCACCGTACGGATCCGGATAGCGAACGACATCGGCCGCTTTGAGCGGCACGAACGCCGCGCGCGCAGCGGGCGCGTTGACCGCGACGACGTTCAGGCGAACATCCTTCCCGGCCGGAAATAGGCTGGGGCCGCTGGGCGCCCAAACGTCAGCCGCCAAATCGCCGGTGCGAAATCTCACCTCCTGCGCCGTTCCGAGCGTTTGCCCGAACGTATCGCGCAAACCGGCAGCGAGCGCGACGGTGTACAGCGTGTTGGGAGCCAGCAGCGAACTGTTGACGCCGACGCTGGTGTCGAACACGGCGAACGGCGTCGTCCCGGCCGGCGGCGCCGGCGTAAGGCTCAGGGCATGCAGGCTGGCCGGATCGATCGGTGTGGTGAAGGTGAGCGTAACGTCGCCCTGCGCGAACCGGCCCGGGGCCGACCACGTGATGCCGGTCGAACGCAGTGCATCGTGGGCCTGCAGCGCGCCGGTAAACGTCGCCTCGCTGGCGAGGTTGCCGTCGCGCGGGAGGATCCCCGGTTCGAAGACGACGTCGTAGTAGGCGCCTTTGGCGAGCGCCGAGACCGGGACCAGCACGTAATGCCAACCCTGGTCCGAGCTGTCGAAGGCCGACTCGTCGTCGGTTGCCGCCGGTGACGCGGTCGCGGTGTCGGCCGGCACGACCAGCGGGATCGCGTCGCGCGGCGACGCCTTGGAGCGCAGAAACGCGTGCGCGGCGAGCGATCCGCGATCGAGCGCGACGTTCGAGGTCAGCCGAACCTTGGGCGCCAGATCGGCCGGCTCGTCGGCCGTCGGAAGATCGGTCAGCGTGACCGGCGGCGTCTGGAATGTCCAGGCGACGTCACTGTCCAGCGTGCGGCCCTGCAGGCCGCGCAGCCCCTTCGCAATCCGCACGCGTACGCGCGTCGCCGCCGGCCACGCCCGGTCGGCCTCGAAGCCGATCATCCGCGGCGTCAGGAACCGGAACCGCCCGGGCAGCGCGGGGTCGAGCGAAAAATGGGCCAGCACTGCCGCTTCGTCCGGCGACTCGAGGCGTTCGAGCGGAATCAGATCGTCGCTAAAACGGACGTTCACCTGCGCGAGCGTATTCGTATCGCCGATCGGCTGCAGCGCGCTGATCAGCGGCGGTCGCGACGGTTCCGGCAGCGGCGCGATCGTCGCGAGCGGTTCGGCGATCGGTGGCGCGCGTCGAACACAACCGGCGGCGAAAAGGCCGGCGGCCGCGGCGGCGAACAGCATCGCGCGACGCATCTGCACGTCGCGTTCGAACTTCGTGCGAACGGAGGCACCCCCTGTCGCGTTTCGCGCTCGTAGCGCTCGGCATCGTGATCGCACTGGCGGCGGTCGCGCTGCAACCGCTTGGGCCCGGCACGTTCGCCGGCGGCGCGAACGCGGTAGCCTTCGAAGACCGCTCGGGGCTGGCGCTGGGGACCGTGACCGCCGACGACCAGCAAGAGGCCGTTCGCGTTCCGCTCGCGCGCGTGTCGCCGCGTTTCCTCGCCGCGATCGTCAGCGCTGAGGACGCGCGCTTCTTTGCGCACGACGGCGTCGATGGGTTCGCTCTCCTGCGCGCGGCGTGGCAAGCCGTCGCCGCGCGGCACATCGTCTCCGGCGGATCGACGATCACGATGCA
>PMOG01000233.1:6754-7001 GCA_003161555.1 Vulcanimicrobiota bacterium
GGCGGCGATCTCGTCGGCGTCGAGGCCGCCGCTCGCGCGTACTTCGGGCTTCCGGCAGCCGAACTCGATCTCGCGCAGGCCGCACTGCTCGCCGCGCTGCCCAACGACCCGGTACGTTTGGATCCCTACGACCACCCCGCCGCGCTGGACGCGCGCCGCCGTCTGATTCTTGCCCGGATGGCGGCGAGCGGCGCGGTCGACCGCGCCGACGCAGCGCACGCGGCGGCCGAGACGCTCACCCTCGCCC
>PMOG01000232.1 GCA_003161555.1 Vulcanimicrobiota bacterium
GCGTCTGCTTCCGCCAGACCTGCTCCTTGGCGATGCTCTCGACCGCGCTTGGTGCGGAACTGGTACGGCGTGCGAAGCGCTGGTATTTTCTGGTGGCCGACTACGCCTTCGGCACCGACGCGCGCGACCGTCTGCAGACGATCTTGCTCGCGCACGGCGGTTCGGTCGCCGGCATGGACTTGCACCCGATCGGCACCGCCGACTTCTCACCCTACATGGTGAAAGCGCGCAGTTCGGGTGCCGACGCATTTCTGCTGCTCAACGGCGGCACGGATACGCAGAATGCCGCGACCTCCTTCGTGCAGTTCGGCCTGCACAAGACGATGCTCGCGGCCGGCGTCACCGGCGAGAACGAGTTGGCAGCCGGCTTTCCCGCCGAAGAGCTGGCGGGCTCGCTGTGGGGCTACGTGTGGGGTCCCGATGCGGGCGGCCATGCGCCGGCGCTGCACGCGCGCTTCGTCGCGGCGGCCAAGGGCTTTCCGCCGAACTGGCGTCAGTATCTGGGCTTCATGGCCGTCACCAATGTGGCCGAACGCATCGAAGCCAGCGGCACGACCGACACCGACACGCTGGTGCGCGCGTTCGAAGATCATCGCTACGACGCCGCCAAGGGGCAGCCGGGGATCTTTCGCGCGTGCGATCACCAGGCGGTGCAGGAAACGTACTGCGCCGAGATGCTGCCGCGCGCCAAGCGCCGTACTCCCGACGAGTACTTCAACATCGTCGCCGCCGACGGCGGCGAGTTCGCCGCCGGCGCGTGCAGCAGTCCCGACAGCGCGAAGGCAACGGCGATCATCACGGCCCAGAAGGTCCCGGCGCGCGAAAACTACACGCCGGTCCGGCTGCGTTAGCCGAGCGCGCGCCTAGAGGCGAGCGCCCAGACCGAGCGACAGATCGGAACGGATGAAGCGGATCTGTGCGGGCAGCCCCTGTGCCCGGCGAAACTCGTTCCCGTAGCCGGCCACGAAGTAGACCGGCCCGCGGCCTTGCACGCGAAAGCCGTAGTCGAGTTTGAGGATGCGAAAGTTGGGGCTGAGTTCGCGGTGCGGCAGCGTCTCGGTCGTGTACGAACCCGAGGCCCACGGATAATAGTAGGCCGAGCCGAAAGGCCGAATTCCGGCCGCGTCCGAGGCGCGTTTCTCCACCCCGGCGCCGATACCGCGCAGCGAGGGATAGTGGTAGTTCTCCCAAGTCTGATCGAAGCCGATGCCCGCGTACACGTCGCGCAGGCCGAGCGCGCGCTCCGCGCGCGCCTCGAATGAGGAGTCACGGGCCAAGAAAGGGACCGACGTACCGTAGCCGCCTTCGAGCCGCGCGTACTGCGTGAGCGTGCCCGGTCCGCCGCTCTCGGTCAGGTAGACGTTGCGGCGGTAGTCGAACCACACCGCGAAGGCATGGATGCGCGCGTAGGCCCGCACGCCGAGCGCCTGCGGATAGGAATCGCCGTCGGTCGTACGCTCGTTGTAGACATCGCCGATGGGGCGCGCGATCTCGAAGGCCGCCGGCGCGTTCGGTCCGGTGCCGTCGTCGGCCGAACACACCGTGCCGGCGAGCGCGAAAACGGCCACCGCGCTCACGACGCCGGACAGAAACCGAGTGATCACGAACCGCCTCCCTGCACGGTCTGTACGAGATAGATCAGCGTGGCTCCGCTCACGACGGCGGTTACGCACCATCCGCACACGGCCAGCCAAATTGAGATGCGATGCGCTTTCATCAGGTGACTATTGCGGCCGACCAGCAGCATGAGCACCATCGTGAGCGGCGTGGCGATCCCGCCGGCGATGCCGCTGTAGTAAAGCAGCGTGATCGGCTTCACGCCGGCGAACCCGATCGCGACCGAAATCGCGATGCACCCGATCAGCGTCAGGTAGAACGCGCGGGCACGAGCGAACTTGGCATCCAGGCTGCGGCGCCAGCCGAACATCTCCGCGGCGACGTAGGCCGAGGTCGCGGCGATGACCGGGATCGCGACCAGCGCCGACGCCAGCAGTCCGATCGCGAAGATGATTTGCGCGTACGGTCCGGCGATCGGTGCCAGCGCCTGCGCGGCCTCCTCAGCGGTTTCGACCGTCTTGTGGTGCACGCCCAGGGTGGCTCCGGTCGCGATCAGGATGAACCAAAACGTGAGTCCGGCGACGATGATCCCAAGCGCAGCATCGACCTGGACTAGTCCCAGTCGCCGGACCGGCGGCTTCTCTTCGCTCAGCTCGATCGTCTCCCAGACGTAGGCGTAGGCGGTCAAGGTCGTCCCAAGCAGCGCCAGCGCACCCGAGACGACCACCGGACGGAAATCGAAGTGCGGGATGAACGAGTCGTGCAGCACCTGGCCCCAGTCGGGATGGGCGAAGAAGGCCGCGCCCACGTACGACATAAACAGCAGCGCGGCGTACCGCAGCACGCGCTCGATCGCCGCGTATTTGCCGAAGATCAGCACCACGGCCGTCAGCGCGCCGAGCGGGACGAGCCACCACACGTAGGAGACGTTTGTCAGCAAGTGCAGGGCGGCGCCGCCGCCTTCGAGGTCGGCGGCGAGCGTCAAGATGTTGACGATCAGCAGCGCGGCCAGGGCGGCCACCGCCCAGCCGCGGCCGTACGCTGAACGTACGCAGTCTTCCAAGCCGCGCTTGGAGACGGCGCCGATCTGGGCGGCGATCGCCTGGATCACCGCCAGCATCGGGATTACCAGGAGGGCGAGCCAGCCGAGCTCGTAGGTCGTGGTCGAGCCGATCACCGCGAGGGTCGCTACGGTCGTCGGGTCGTTGTCGGAGGCGCCCGCCACGATGCCGGCGCCGAACTTGGCCACCTTGGCGGCGGGATGATGCCGGCCATGGAGCGGAGCGGGCGGGTGATAGTGGTGGAGCGGGCCCGCCCGTCGCTTCATCGGGCCACTCTACGCGGGTTTGCCGTCGTGGGCCTGGGCGTGGTAAACTGGAGCGTTGCGCCCGGCTCTGCCGGGCAAGCGCCGGCCGGTTCACCCCGGCCGCCGGCGCGTTCACCCGCGGGGGAGACGGCGTCTGCTCAGCAGCGCTGCCGAAAGGATGACATGGCCAAGAAAGTGGTCGGGAAGATCGGTCTCGCTCTTCCCGCCGGGAAGGCGACACCCGCGCCGCCCGTCGGTCCTGCGTTGGGCCCGTACTCGCTCAACATCATGGACTTCTG
>PMOG01000252.1 GCA_003161555.1 Vulcanimicrobiota bacterium
GCCCAGGATCTCGTCAACGGGATCCTCGCGGGCGGGATCCTGGCCGTCGTCGCGCTGGGGTTCTCCCTGGTGTGGGGCATCATGAACATCATCAACCTCGCGCATGGTGCGTTCATCATGCTCGGGGCGTACATCACCTACGAACTGTTCACGGTCGTCCACATCGACCCGTTCCTGTCGCTGCCGATCTCGTTCGGACTGATGTTCGGTCTGGGCTATCTGATCCAGCGCTATCTGATCAATTGGGTGGCCCGCGCGCCGATCCTGACCACGTTTCTGCTGACGTTCGGATTGTCGCTGCTGGTCGTCAACATCGCGCTCATCGTCTGGACCTCCGATACCCGGGGCGTGACGACGTCCTATTCCGGTGCCAATTTCACGCTCGGAACCGTCACCGTGCCGTGGGCGAAGCTGTTCACGCTGATCGCCGCGCTGGCCATCACCGGCGTCATGCAGCTCTGGCTCGTGCGGTCGAAGACGGGCCGCGCGATCCGGGCTACGGCGATGGACGTGGGCGCCGCGCAGCTTTCGGGCGTGCGCGTGGCGCACATCTTCGCGATCGTGTTCGGCCTGGGTGCGGGACTGGCCGGAGTCGCCGGCACGCTGATCTCCCTTTCGTACGCGCTGAACCCCTCGATGGGTGATCCGTTTCTGATCAAAGCCTTCGTCGTGTGCGTCCTCGGCGGTCTCGGGTCGGTCCAAGGTGCACTGATCGGCGGTTTGGCCTACGGCATCATCGAGGCGTTCGCGACCCAGCTCGACGTGACGATCGGCACGCAGCACATCAGCGGCTCCGGCCTCCAGGACGCGATCGCGCTGATCGTGCTGCTGATCGTGCTGATGGTCCGGCCGCGCGGAATCATGGGACGGGCGACGGCGTGACCATTGCCGCGACGGCGGCGGCGCTGCGCCGCGCCGGGTTGGGCGGCATCACCGGCAGCCCGCTGGCGTTCGCGGTCGTGCTGGTCGCGATGGCGCTGCTGCTGGCCGTGCCGTTCGCACACAACGGCTATCTCAACAACGTGTTCCGGAACATCCTAATGTACGCCGCAATGGCCTACGGCTGGAACTTGATCGGCGGCTACACCGGCTACGTGTCGTTCGGAAACGTCACGTTTTTCGGGATCGGCGCGTATTCGGCGGCGGTCCTCTCGGCGCACGGGATCGACAACCTCGCCGCCGGCGTCGCGCTGGGAGCGATCGCGTCGGCTGCTTTTGCGGTCGTGATCGGCATCCCCGTGCTGCGGCTCAAGGGACACTATTTCGGGATCGCGACGCTCGGGATCGCTTTGGCGGTCGCCGATATCGTCGCCAACCTGGATGCGCTCGGCGGCACCAGTGGTTTGGCGGTGCACCAAGTCGACGACGCGCACTTTACGGTCTATTACTACGCGATGTGGCTGGTCGCGCTGGCCGCGATCCTCGGGACGTACGTGATCGCGCGCTCGAAGCTGGGCTACGCCTTCGTGGCGATACGCGAAAACGAAGATGCCGCCGCGGTGCTCGGCATCTGGGCGACGCGCTACAAGGTCACCGCGTGGGCGATCGGCGCGATGATGGCCGGCGCCGCGGGCGCGATCTTTGCCCCGGCGAACGGTTTCATCGACCCGTCGATTACCTTCGCCACCGACGCCAACGTCTTTCCGATCGCGATGACGATCCTGGGCGGGATCGGCACCGTCGCCGGGCCGTTCATCGGTGCGGTGATCTTGGCGGGAGCGAACGAACTGCTGCAGCGCTACTTCGTGAAGGCGCACACGCTGTTCTTCGGAGCGATGATCGTGGTGATCGTGCTGATACTGCCGCGCGGCCTGGTGTGGCTGTTCGGGCTGCGAGGCGGCCTGCGGACGTGGGCGAAGAGCCTCACGACGTACAAGGCATGAGACGTCCTGTTGCGGCCCTCATCCCGATTGACGAGGCGAAGCCGAGGTGGATTCAGCCTCCGAAGGAGGGTGAATCCGCATGAGTGAGGCTGCGCTGCACATCGAGGGGGTTGGTGTGCGTTTCGGCGGTCTGTGGGCGCTCAGCGACGTCAGCTTCGCGGTCGAGCGCGGCGCCGTGCTGGGGCTGATCGGGCCCAACGGTTCGGGGAAGACGACGCTGATGAACGTGATCAGCGGTGTCTACAAACCGGTCACCGGGGAAGTCCGTTACGGCGGACGCCGCATCGCCGACGTCCCCACGCATCAGGTCTGCCACCTGGGGATTGCGCGCACGTTTCAGATCGTGAAGCCGTTCGCCAGCCTGAACGCGCGCGAGAACGTCGCCGTCGGCGCAATGTACGGCCGCGAAGGCTCCAAGCGTTCGACTCGCGCGGCGTTCGAACGCGCCGACGAACTGCTGGAGATCGTCGATCTTGCACGGGTCGCCTACCGGCGCGCGAGTGACCTGACGATTCCTGACCGCAAACGTCTGGAGGTCGCAAAGGCACTGGCTCTCGATCCCGAGGTGCTGCTGCTCGACGAGGTGATGGCGGGGCTGAACGCGACCGAGGTTGAGGAAGCGCTCGATCTGCTGCGGCGTGTCAATCAGCGCGGCATTACGCTGATCGTCGTGGAACATTTGATGAAGGCGATCGTTTCGATCTCCACCTGCATCGTCGTCCTGGCGGAGGGCCGCAAGATCGCCGAAGGCGCGCCGGCAGACGTGCTGGCCTCGCCGGAGGTGATCGAAGCCTATCTCGGTTCACGGTGGGCGAAACGGCAGCAGCAGCTCGAGGCAATCGAAGCGGAGCGGCGCGCGGTGCAGCAGGTGCGGCCGCCGGCGCCGTCATGACCACCGCCGCCGCACCGCCCGGCCGCAAGGCGCTCACCATCGACCGGCTCTGCGCCGGTTACGGCGACACCCAAGTGCTGTGGGATGTCTCGCTGACCGTTGCCCCGGGTGAAGTCGTCGCCTTGATCGGCTCCAACGGAGCCGGGAAGTCAACCTTGCTCGGCGCGGTCAGCGGTTTGGTCGAGACGATCAGCGGCAGCGCGCGGTACGGGGACGTCGAACTCACCGCGCTTCAACCCGACCGCGTCGTGCGGGCCGGCGTCGTGCAGGTACCGCAGGGCCGCCGCCTTTTCAGCTCGCTGAGCGTCGAAGACAACCTGCGCATGGGCGCGTACCTGCGGCGCGATCGCGAAGTCGAGGCCGACCTCGAGAAGATTCTGACCATGCTGCCGCGCTTGCGCGAGCGTTACGACTATCTCGCCGGCCGGCTCTCGGGCGGCGAACAGCAGCAAGTCGCGATCGGCCGCGCGCTGATGGCGCGACCGCAGGTGCTGCTCATCGACGAAATGTCGCTCGGACTGGCGCCCGTCTTGGTCGATGCGCTGATCGACATCTTGGCCCAGATCCACGCCACCGGCGTATCGATTCTGATCGTCGAACAGGACGTGCAGACGGCCCTCGAGGTCAGTTCGCGCGCCTACGTCCTCGAGACCGGACGCATCATTCTGAGCGGCCCCTCCGCCGAGCTGCTCGACGATCCGCAAGTGAAGAAAGCCTACCTGGGAGTGTGAGGTCCAGCATGATCGTGATCGACGAACTTCGACGTTTGCCATCGCCTACGCCGACGCCGCAAGCCCTCGCGTTTGACGGCGAGCGGCTCTGGATCGGGTCGATCGCGGTCGACCGCCTCATGTCGGTCGATCCCGCAACGTGGATGGGACGCGACGAAGGTGAGGTGCCGGGGAAGCCGTGGGGGATGACGGTTATCGGCGACGAGCTGCGCGTGATTCTCGGCGAGGGTCCGGACGACGACCGGATGATCCGGCGTTTCGTCCCCGGTCACGGCGTGAAGTCCGAAGGCGCCTTTCGCGCGCCCGACGGTACGGGTTCGCACCTGGGGTACGACGGCGACTGGCTGTACGTCAGCCAGTGGTACAACCGCCGCATCATCGAGATCGACGACGCCGGCGTGCCCGGCCGCTCGATCGGCGTTCCGCACGGGATCGCGGGACAAGTCGTCGTCGAGGGGCGGTTCTACCTGGTCACGACGGACGACGAAGACCACGGCGAGTATTGGCTCACGCGCGTCGACGCCCGCGGCCCCACGGTGGTGAGCGACGATTTGGCAATCATCCCGTTTCCCGCCCGCGCGTTGGCCTTCGATGGTGAGCGGTTCTGGACGAACCATCGCGCCGCCGACGAAGTCGTCGCCTTCGCGCGCCCCGACGCCTGACCACGCGCGGTCAGCTGCCGGTGCTCTTCGCCACGGTTGGTAAACCGTCGTGGCTCCATTCCATCCAGGAGCCGTCGTAGACCGCGACGTCGTCGAAACCGGCGGCGCGCAGTGCGAGCCAGGCTCCGGACGCGGAGACGCCGCTGCCGCAGGTGACCACCGTGCGCTTGTGCGGATCGAGTCTGGCTGAGGCGACCAGTCGGTCGAGCGTTGCGCGCTCCGCGATGCGGCCGCCGCGTGCGTCGTCGAGCAGCACGTTGCCGCTGAGGCGCACCGCGCCCGGGATGTCGCGGTCGCGCTGGGCGTAGGTTTGATCGCGCTGGGTTTCGATCAGCTGTTCGTCGAGCGTCCCGGCGACGATCGCCTGCACTTCGGCGCGCGTGGCGCGCACCGCCGGGTTTTCGCGCGGAAGAAACGTTGCCCGAACGATCGGCGGCGCGGCGGTCTCGAGCGGCTTGCCGGCTGCCGTCCAGGCGGCGATGCCGCCGGCGAGGACGTACGCTTCGGCGTGACCGTAGTAGCGCAGCATCCATACCAGGCGAGCGGCGAACGGGATCGTTCCGGCGTCGTAGGCGAGCACGATCGCGTCGTCGCCGATCCCGTGCCCGCCGAGTACCGCCGCAAACGTTTGCGGCGGCGCGACGCGGGTTGCGTAGGGCGTCGCGGGATCGCTGAGGTCGTCACCGTAATCGAGGTGGACGGCACCGGGCAGGTGGCCGGCTGCATACTGCTCGCGGCCGGACGGCATCGCCACCGTGCCGCCGTGTGGAACGCTGCGCGCGTCGATGATGCGCAGGCGCGGGTCGTCGCGATGGGCGATCAGCCAGTCGAGCTCTTTGAAGCCGGTGTCGTCCTGCACGGGGTTGGTTAGACGCCGATGGCAGGCTTCGAAAGATCGAACCGCTGCTCGGCATCGTCGGCGATGTACTTCCCGATCGCCAGCGACGACGTCGCCGCCGGTGAGGGCGCATTGCGGACGTGCACGATGCCGGGTGCGCCTTCGAAGACGAAGTCGTCGACCAACGCGCCATCCGCATCCATCGCTTGCGCGCGCACGCCGGAGGGTCCGGGCAAACAGTCTTCGGGCTGCAGTTCGGGGATGTAGCGCTGCAGCGCGCCGACGTAGGCCGAACGCACGAGATCGCGATACATTTCGCCGGCGCCCATCTTCCAATACTTGGTCGCCATCTTGAAGAACCCGGGATAGGTGAGCGAATCCCACAGCTCGGCCGGGTTGATGGAGAAGAACGAGTAGCCTTCGCGCGCGAAGGCCAGCACGGCGTTGGGGCCCAGCCAGATCGAGCCGTCCATGCGCGGCGTGAAGTGAACGCCCAGGAACGGGAACTCGGGGTCGGGGACGGGATAGATGTTGCCCTTGACCAGGTACGACTTCTCCGGTTTCAGGATCAGGTAGTCGCCGCGGAACGGCACGATCTTCGGATCGCGCGCGCCGTCGGTCATGCCGGCGATCCGGTCGCTGTACAGACCGCCGCACGTTACGACCGAGGTCGCTTGGATTTCGCCCTTCGGCGTCTTGAGCACGGTGACGTTGCCGCGGCGCTCGATGCCGGTCACCTCGTGGCCCAGGTACATGTCGGCGCCCATCTCTTGGGCGCCCTCGCCGTAGCTGGTCGAGATCCGTCCCCAGTCGACGATGCCCGTCACCGGCGAGAAGATCGCGCGCACGCCGCGGCAGTACGGCTCCCGTTCGGTGATCTGCGCCGCGTCGAGCATCTCGAGGCCTTCGATGCCGTTCGCGTGGCCGCGCGCCATGAGGTCGTCGAGCCGCCCCAGTTCCGATTCCTCGGTCGCCACGATCAGCTTGCCGACTTGCCGGTATTCGATCCCCTTGGCGTCGCAGTACTCCCAGGCCAGCTTCCGCCCCTCGACGCACAGTTTCGCCTTGAGTGAGCCCGGCTTGTAATAGATGCCCGAGTGGATGACGCCGCTGTT
>PMOG01000002.1 GCA_003161555.1 Vulcanimicrobiota bacterium
CCGGTCGCGGTCGCGTACGATTCCGTGGCGATGAACGTCGACGTCGAGCTCGGCGGTTCGGATCAGCTCTTCAACCTGTTGATCAGCCGGCCGTACCAGGTCCACGCGGGCCAAGAGCCGGAGATCTGCATCACGGTGCCGTTGCTCGAGGGGCTCGACGGCGAGCACAAGATGTCGAAGTCGCTCGGCAACCAGATCGGCTTGACCGACGCACCGAACGACATGTTCGGCAAGACGATGCGCATCCCGGACGGGCTGCTGCCGCGTTACGCGCGCTTGGCCGCAGCCTGGCCGGCAGCGGAAGTCGAGCGCCTCGACGCGTCGCTGGCGTCAGGCACGGCCTCGCCGATGGACGAGAAAAAGCACATCGCGGAGGATCTGGTCGCGCTCTATCATGGACGCGAAGCGGCGCGCGCCGCCCGCGACTGGTTCGAGCGGACGATTCAGCGCGGCGAAATTCCCGCCGAGATGCCGGAGCTGCGGCTCGACGGGCGCGAGCGGATCGCCGATCTGCTGGTGGCGGCAAAATTTGCCGACTCCAAGCGGGCCGCACTTCGGCTGATCGCCGAAGGGGGCGTCCGCGTCGACGGCACCGTCGTCACCGATGCTGCCGCGCGCTGGCCGGCCGCCGGCCCGGGGGTTCTGCAAGTTGGCTCGCGGAAGTTCGTCCGCATCATTCCTTAAAGGAAGCATCAGCGCATCATGGCAGCCCGCACCTACACCTCCTCGGCGGAGATTCAAGGCCCGACCTTCACCTGTCCGCGCTGCGACCGCGTCTATCCGTACCCGGTCGACCACGGCCGAGCCGTGCGCTGCGAGTGCGGTTGGTGGTACACCAATTTGGGCCACGGAAGGATCGTCGAGGAATTCCGGCCGCGGATCGGCGGCGCCAAGACCTCCGGGCCGGAGAAGGCCGCCGACTAGCCCAGCCGCGACGAAAGGGCTGTCACTTCGTCGGCGGTGAGCACGTAGCGCTTGGCGCAGAACTCGCAGCGGGCTTCGGTCTCGGGCTGCTCGCGCGCAATCTTCGCCAATTCGTCCTTGCCTAAGCCCAGCAGGGCCGTCTCGACCTTGTCCCGCGTGCACAAGCAGTCGAAGACGACGTCGTACGCGTCGAGCAGCTTGAGGTCCAGCGCGCCGGAAACGGCGCGCAGCAGACCCTCGGGGTCGGCGCCGGCACTGATTTGCGTGGTAACGGGCGACATGACCGCCGCGGCGGTCTCGAGCGCGGCGATCGTTGCCTCGTTCGCGCCGGGCATGACCTGCGCGACCACGCCTCCGGCGACGCGAATCCCGCCGGGATCCGCCAGGACGCCCAGCGCGACGACGCTGGGAATTTGTTCGGAGTTCGCCAGATACGCCGCGACATCGTCGCCGATCTCGCCCGAAGCCAGCGGAACGACCCCACTGTACGGTTGGCCCACCTCGTAGGTCTTGGTGACTTGGAGACTGCCGCGACCCACGACGCGCGCGATGTCGAACTTTCCTTGCGCATTCAAAGGAAGGTCGGCTTTCGCGTTCCGCGCGTAGCCGCGCGCGCCGACGATTCCCTCGCCGGCACTCCACGCATCGGCGGTGACGGCGCCGATCGGTCCGTCGCCGACCACGCGCAGCGTGAGCCGCTCCCGCCCACGCAGCGACGTTCCCAGCAGCGCCGCGGCGGTGAGCAGGCGGCCCACTGCTGCGCTCGCGGTCGGGGCGAGGTCGTGGCGTTCGCGCGCTTCGGCGACGAGCGTCGTGGTGATGCCGGCGACCAGCGAGACGGTGCCGTGTTCGCCGGTGGCGGTGACGATCCGATCCATACCTTCCGATAACCGTTCCCGGCTTTTTCCCGTTGCGGCGCGGTTTTTTCCCTGTTGAGCGGGAGGAGCAAGCGGCGTGCGAGCGTATCCCCCCAGACACGAACGAGCGGCACCGCGCGGGATTTTTCGAGGCCGTTTCGCACGACGTTCCAACAGAGGACAATCAAAGAGTGACCAAAGCCGATATCGTCGAAACGCTGGCCAGCGAACACGAACTCTCCAAACGCCAGGCCGGCGAAATTCTCGACCTCATTTTAGATGAGGTCACCGCCGCCTTGAAGGCCGGCGACAAAGTGCAGCTTATCCCCTTCGGGAGCTTCGTCGTCCGCGAGCGCAAAGCGCGCACGGGGCGCAATCCCCAAACGGGAGCATCGATCAAAATCGCGGCACGCCGTGTGCCTGCGTTCGCGGCCGGAAAAGGCCTGAAGGACGCCGTCGGCGGGCCGAAGCGCGGCGCGGCCAAGAAGGCCGGCAAAAAGAAGTAACACGTCGCCCTGGGTGAGGCACCGAAACGGGTTCTCGGCAACGAGGACCCGTTTCGCTTTCACCCGTAACGTGCAGGGCGCCATCCCGGGAATCAGCGAGCGGGAGTCGGGCGAACGACGAGCGATGGAGCACAAACAATGAAAGTAAGCGGCATCGATGCGGTCTATTACACGGTAGCCGACGTCGACAAAATGACCACGTTTTATACCGACCTGTTGGGATCCGCGCCCGCGATGACGTGGCCGGGCCGGCTCGCCGAGTGGACCCTCGGGGACGGCAACAGCTTCGGTCTCTACGGATCAGAAACGGAAGGCATGGGCGGCGGGAGCAGCGGCAGCGTGATGTTCGCTGTCGACGACGTACCGCAGGCGGTCGACGCGGCGAAGGGCCGCGGCGTCAAATTCCACGACGACGGCAACATCACCGATACGCCGGCATGTCATATGGCGTTCGGAGAAGATCCCGAGGGGAACCAGTTCATTCTCCATCACCGCAAGGAAGCGTAACGCCCAGAAGCACGCGAGAGGAGGGAGTTCCATGCGCTGGTTCTTCGAGCCGGGTCATACCGAGGCAGAGTTTCGGGCCCGCCACATGATGGTGACGTGGGTCCGTGGCTTGTTCAAGAATGTTGCTGGGACGATGAACTTCGACCCGGACGATCCAACGAACATGTCGTTCGAGACGGAAATCGATGCTGCGACGCTGTGGACCGGCGTCCAGCAGCGCGACGACCATTTGCGCAGCGCGGACTTCCTCGACGTTGCGAACCATCCGAAGATCAGCTTCAAGAGCACCGGCGTTCGGCAGACCGGCGTCAACGATTTCGTTGTCACGGGCGATCTTACGATCCGTGGGGTCACCCGCTCGGTGCCGCTTGAAGTTACCTATTTGGGCCAGTGGCCGACGCCGTGGTGGGAGGACGGCGTCGACAAGGGCCCCAAAATGCGAGCCGGTTTTGCGGCGCGCACCCGCATCAACCGGTACGATTTCGGCGTGAGCTGGAACGACAAGGCCGGCGAAGGCGGCGTGGTCGTGAGTCCCACCATCGAGATCCGTCTCGACGCCGAAGCGATCCTCGAAGACTAAGGCGTCGAGGATTCGGCTCGGCTCTCCACGAGGGTGCGATCCTTCGGCATGCGCGGAAAGCCGAGCGGGTACGAACTCGGGTGCTCGACGAGAAATTGCGATGCCAGCACGGCCAGGTATTCAAAATTCTCCCACAGAGCCTCGCTCGTTCGCCCGCGCAGGAATTCGACGATCGGCGCGAGCGCTTCCCAGTTTCGCAGCACGACACCCGACCAGACGTCGCAGGCGATGTCCTTGTCGATGATGCCGTTCTTCACGAACACGCCCATGCTCTCGAAGAAATTTCCGACCGTTCCGATGGCGCGATACTCGTCGACGAATGGGATCGCCAACAGGCGCCCGACTTCGGCGGGGTCGCTGAGGCGCTTCGGTAGCTCGTACGAGACGAACGCGAGCGCGTCGCCGAACTCGGCCGACTCCATCGTCTCGCGGCATTCCGTCAGGGCGACGATCTGATTGCTGCCACGCATGTGCCGCAACTGCACGAGCGCCGCGATCGCGGACGCGAGAATCACCACGAACGTCCCCGCGGTGGCAACGGCACTGATCCACTCCGCCGTCATTCGATCATCCGGAACCCTTCATGGCGTCAAGGAACGAGGTCTCCTTCACCATGCGTGGCCAGCCGCGAGGATACGAACTCGGGTGAGCCGCCGTATAGCGTTGCGCCAGGACGGCCAAGTACTCGAAATTCTCCCATAACTCGTCGCCCGCTTCGCTACGGTAGTAGGCGATCACCGGCGCCAGCGAACGCCAACTGCGGAGAATGATTGCCGACCAGACGTCGCAGACGATCTGCCGATCGATGATGCCGTTTTTTACGAAGTTCCCCATGCTTTCGAAAAAATTGCCGACGATATCGATCGCCAGGTACTCGCCGGCCAGCGGGGTTGCGGCGATTTTGGGCCACTGGGTCGGGTCTCGCAAGAGTTGTGGGAGTTCGTACCCGACGAAGCGCAGCGCCTTGCCGAACTCCTCCGACTCGAGCGTCTCGCGGCACTCCGTGAGAGCAGTGATCTGGTTGCTGCCGCGCGTATGCCGCAGCTGCACGAAAACGCCGACCGCCGACGCCAGCACCACCAGAAACGTTCCGACCGTTGCTGCGGCGCTTACCCACTCCGCGTTCATCGGCTCATCCGGATTTCTTCAAGAAATCGATCAGGGAAGGGTCCGCAGGCATGTGCGGCCACCCGGACGGGTACGAGTTGGGATGCTTCGCGATGTACCGACTCACGAGAACGGCCATGTACTCGAAGTTCTCCCAGAGCGCCGGCCCGCTCTCGCTGCGCACGTATTCGACCACCGGCGCCAGCGCGTTCCAGTTGCGCAGGATGACGAAAGCCCAGAAGTCGCAGGCAATATCTTTGTCGATAATGCCGCTCTTCACGAACAGTCCCATGCTCTCGAAGAAGTTGGCAACCGTTGCAATGGCCTGATACTCATCGACGAAAGGAATCGCGGCGACCTTGCGGGCCTCGACCGGGTCTTTGAGCCGCTTGGGGAGCTCGTACGACACGAAGCGCTGGGCATCGCGGAACTCGGGCGACTCGAGCGTCTCGCGGCACTCGGTCAGCGCGACGATTTGATTGCTGCCGCGCATGTGCTGCAATTGCACGAGCGCCGCGACCGCGGACCCGAGAATGACAACGAAGGTGCCGACCGCGGCAATAGCAGTGACCCACTCGGCAGTCATCGGCGCGCCATTCGCGAGCCGGGTGCCGCGCCACTTCTCGGCGCTCGCGCCTCGAGATCAGGCTTGCGGGGTCGGGCCTCGCAGGGACGAGTCCGCCGAATCGCGCGCGTTTCGGTCGGCGATGAAGGTCCAGAGTGCGTCATCGGCGTGGGAGACCGTTCGCCGCCGCGGTATTTTCGAGGCGGGCAGCGCGATCGCAACGGCAATGATCAGGGCGACCGGCAGCCCCGCCATGAGAATCATCGGCCAACGTTGCTGGAGCGGATCGACGACGGTCGGGGTGAGAAAGCTCAAATACCCCATCGGCGTAATGACCATGTGCGGTACGCGAGCGGCCGCGATTCCAACGTATCCCGCGTACGCGACGACAATCGAAGGCAGCACCACTTGCAGAATATCGTCGTGCCGCCGGAGCCATCCGAATGAAGCCGCGATGAGCGCAACGGGCACGACCGCGATCACGGGCGTCAACTGTGCGGAGTCGATTGCCGCGGCGGCCAGGTATCCGGACAGCAGGGACGCCGCCACGAAGGCGATCGCGATTCGCCAATCGCCGAGTTCGGGCCGCCGATAGTGCTCGCCCATGTTCGACCAGCTCTCTTCACCACGAGCGCGACATCGTAACCTTCGTCAGGCACCGCGGACGTCCCGGTTCGTCAGCGGCGCGGCCAGCCGAACTTGCGGATCGGGACGTGTTTTTCGAGCACTTCGAAGCTGCCGTCCCGGTCGAGCCGCACGCGCGTTCGGCATTCGGAGACCGCGACCGCGCTCTCGCCGTCGGGTCCGTCGAACCGCAACTCCCAGCGCCGGCTTTCGTAGTCCAGCAAGAGCCGGACGCAGACCGAACCGCGCTCGTCTCTGCTCGGGCTTTGAAGCGCGAATGGTACGGCGTCGATCACGTCGATATAGTTCATGACCTTCACCAGAAAACGTCATACCGGCCGGGAGGGTGCACGCTGGCCGATTTCTGGGGAAAGGGGAGGGGCCGCCGAAGGCACCGTGCCGGCTAGTCGAGGAGAGAGAGCAGGATGAGCGTTGATGGAATCGCCGTGCGCGCCGCGGTCGTTATAGCCCTCGTAGCCCTCTCGGCATGCGGCGGATCGCAAGGCAGTGAAAGCACGACGGCTGCTGCGACTCCAGCCGCCGCGGCCAGCGCGAGTTCGGGCGCGACAACGTCGATCGCCAACGGGCGCAGCATTTTCCTGACCGGCAAGGACCTCTCCGGGCGGCAGATCACGGCGCAGCAGCCGCCGATGTTTCCCACTTGCGCCGCGTGCCACAATGCGGACGGTTCGGGCGGCAAGCACCTTCCCGGCGGAGCGGTCAGCGCGGACTTGCGCCACGCCGCGCTCGTGACCGCACAGAAAACCCCGTACACGTTGCCGCTTCTCGAACGCGCGATCTCGACCGGCGTCGACAATCAAGGTCAGGCGCTGAACCCGGTGATGCCGCACTGGAAGATGTCGCCTCTAGACCTGCACGACATCGCTGCGTACGTGCTGACGCAGCTGAAGTAGCGTACCATCGCGGCCGAGGAATCGGGGTGTTCCGCGGCGCAAAGCAAGGCGGGTGCTCGCCAGGTGTGTACGGTCGGCACTTCGAGCCGCACCACCCTCGAGGCCGAACTGAGGCGATGATGCCCGCCGGCGATTTGCGGCAACACCTTCTGCGCGTCTCCCCGCTGAAAAGTTCCCTCCTCGGGCTTTTCGCGCTGGCCGCGCTCAGCGTCGGGCTGGCCCAGTGCAGCACCTCGGGCGGCTCCGGAAGCACCGTTCCCAAGGGGACGTCGTCGGCGACCCCGACGCCGTCACCGACGCCGACCGGCTCGACGCTTCCGGCATCGGCAACGGTGATGATCCCGGTCGGGCCCTCGCCGGGGAGCGGGTCATTAGGCCCGGTTCTGGGCGGCTATAGCAGCAGCATCACGTTTCCGACGACAGGAACCGCCGGGACCGTCACGGTCACGCTGAGTGCAACGCAGCCCGGCGGAACGCCGACCGTGCAATCGATGCGGCGCCGGCCGCAGACGATCGGCGGCGTCGGGCTCGTCCCGCTCGCCTTCATCACGCTCACCTCGCCGACGTCGCTGACGTTTACGTCCTCGCCCAGTTTCTCGTTTTCCGTCCCGGCGGCAGCCGTGAACGCGGGACAGATTCCCTATCTTGCCTACTACGACCCGACCGCCAGCCCGCAAACCGGTTGGAACACCTTTGACGGCCCGGGAACCGTGAGCGGAACGACCGTGACCTTCCCCGCGCTGAGCGGGTACAGCGGAATCGGCTCAACCGCGGGGGTCACCTACGACATCGTGCTGTTCACGGTGACCACAGCGCTGTCCACACCGACGTCGTCGCCGAGTGCGACAGCCTCCCCGACCCCGACGCCCTCGCCGTCTCCGTCGCCTACCAGCACGCCGACCCCGACACCGACACCGAGCCCGAGCCCGACCGCGGTCTCGAACACCTACGAATTCGGTCTGAATCCGGCCGGTAGTTCGATCGGTATTCCGGCGGTCGGCAGCGTGCAAAACGGGACCTACTACAATGCGACGCTGGGGTGGCCCTCAAGCAATGCCAGCGGCGTGCTCGTGACGGTCAATCAGTACGCGCTGGACGACTCGGCGCCGCTCACATCCGGCAACGTCTACGAGATGACGCTGACGCTCTCGAACGGGACCAACGGCGTAGCCCCGGTCACCTTCGGAACGAGTGCGAATCAGCTGACAATGCAAAGCCCAATGTTCAACTTGTCGGCCAACTACACGATGACCGTGACGGGCGCGTTCAATACCGTCATGACCCTGCCGCAGATGCCGGCGCAGGGCTTCCCGGGACACTTCCTGATGTTCCCGTCGCCCTTCAACGGCCTCACCGTCGCCAACAACGGAACCGTCACGGTCGTCATCAACCAGCAATAGCGCGAAAGGCTCTCGCTCGGCGCGGGGCCGAACATGGCGCCATGTCCTCCGCTTTCGCCACGATTGCCGCAGTCCTGATTGCCGCGTCCATGGAGGCTCCGCCCGGCGGACCTCCGGCGATGCCCACGCGCGCCGAGCTTCCCTTTGTGCACCAGGCGTCCGCGGTGCTTCAGCGGCGCTTTCATACCGTCGATGACGCGTTGCGCAACGGTTACTTTCGCTACACCGACGAGGACCAGTCGGGCGCGATCAGCTTCGTCAACCTTCAATGGTCGAGTACGATCGACCATCCGTGCCAGGTCTGGTTCGACAAGCGGGGCCACTTCATCGGGGTGGACTACTGCCGGCCGTTTACGTCAGCTCGCCCGCACCAATGGTCCCTCGATCCGCGCAGATGGGCCGAATTCCCGCCGCACGTGCATTTCGCCGTGCAGCGGAACGGCAAGCTGCTGTATGGCGCGATCCTCGCACCCCAGTTCTCAAAAGCCGGCGGCGACCCGAACAAACCCGCAAAGGCGACGCTCGTTCGCATGGGCTTGGTGAAGGACGAATCTCAGGTCGTGTTCGTGTTCCCGTTCCGCCACGTCTGGGATCTCGCGATGTGGGCTATCCCGAACGCCGACGGCGCGTTCGCTGAAAACAATCCATCCGTCATTCCCAGCGCCGGGGCGAACGGACGCATGTGATCAGTGCTTGTGCACCCGAGCTCCGAAGTGACGGACACATACACATCCGACAACGGTGGCCGTGTACGTCGCCGTATGCCCGCTCGCCCCGGTGATGACGATCGGATAATCCCTGACGTAACGACGGTACCGTAACCGACGGTGAACGTGTTGCCGGCTTGCGTCACCGCGACGAAGGTTGGGTTTGCGTTGGTTGCCGTGAAGGTTCCCGAATAGCCCGCTTCGCTGGCCGTAAACGTCGGCGTGTTCGCGCACGACACCGTGCCCGACGAACTGCTCAGGGTGACGGGGCCAAGCGGCGTCGAGACATGCATCGCGGCCTGCGAATAGCACCCGGACAGTGCCAGGGCTGCGAGCACAGGAAAAAACGAACGCGGAACAACCACTGCTGCACCTCGGGTAACGTGTGCTTTCCGGGCGCATTCCGGGCCCACCGCGCGGCCCCCTTGCCAAGCCCGGCGGAGTAGCTTTCGGCCGGCCTTATCCGCTGTCGCCGCTATGATCTGCGGCAGCGATGTACTCCCCGATCCTCGCCTGTTCTACGAAATCGTCCGGAAAGCGGCTGAGATATCTATACAGGAGGTTTTCTTTTTTCACGCGGTACGCGAGGTACTCAATGTCGATCCACATCGGCACGCCGCTGCGCTCGCGTAGCACCGCAGCAACGGGTTGAAGGGTCTTCCACACCGTCGGTGTCATGTCGAAATAGGCTGCGAACAGCTCTTCATCCAGCACGCCGCGATTAAGCAGGCGCGCCACGCTTTGGAAATGGATCCCGACCGCGGTGATCCTTTGGTCGACTTGCGGTGTCGTCGCCGCATCGAGCGTCTCAGGGTCCGTGAAGTCCGCACTGCGAAGATACCGGCGCCCCTCAATCAGCTCCGGCGACTGGGCCTCCTTCATGATATGCAGGTACGACTGCAACTGGTTCCCCAGACGCAAATGCCGTATCTGGAGCACGGCCGCTACAGCTGCGACCAAGACGATCGTGGTGTTCGCCACGGCCGCGACGGCGGTAAGAGCCTCCCAGGACATAGGGCAACAGCCTTGTTCAAACGAGCGTGTCCTACGCTAATCATCGCCTCGGCTGCGATCGTCCTTCATTGAATTGTGGTGAGCGGTGTAAGTATCGGAGCATCGCGATCCGTCGCTCCGTGCGCTAGGCGAACGACGGCCGGCTGATGGCTCGTCCAGGGCGTTCATCCGAAGGTCGTTCAGGACCGCCTCGGTCATTCGAGTATCACGGTGACTAATCAGGAAACGAAAAGGCTCGCATTGCTGCGAACCCTTTCGTTTGTGGTCGGGCAGACAGGATTTGAACCTGCGACCCCCAGTCCCCCAGACTGATGCGCTACCAAGCTGCGCTACTGCCCGACGTCGATTGATTCTGTGCGAAGAAATGCGTTCGAGGTCCTTCCAATGATGCTCGGTCGTGCCGAACGACGCAAGCGCGGGAGAGGTGTGACTCGCCCCGGAAATGATCCAATCCCAGGCCGTGCCGGAGGGTAAGCTGTGATGAGGCGTTCGAGATTGGCGACGATGCTGCTCGTGGTCTTGGGAGGCTTGGCAGTTGTTCCGCGAGCGGCAGCGGTCGGCGCGCCGGCCGCCGGCGCGGAACCGGCCGGGGCCGCTCCCATTCCGGTCGTGCAGCCCACGCCCACTCCGGCGCCACCGGCCAATCCCGAGGTTCACCTTGCGCTGCCTGCGCAGAGCTCGTCGTCGCTCATCTGCCGCTCCGGCGGCAGCACGATCGTCGGATACAAGAGCGATCCGGGCGTAGCGTTCATCGTGACGGTAGACCCCTACGTCGTTCCGATGGCCAGCGGCTCGTCACCATCGACCCTCTCGCCGGGCCAATGCGGCTATCTCACGTTCCGGGGAAGCAAGCCCCAATTCCATTCGCTGTGCTTCAAAATGGGCAGCGTGAGCGGATTCCAATGGTTTCCCGAAGCGCCGTCCTACAGCAAGCTCGTTACGAATCCGGCCATCGTCGGCGATCTCATGAGCGCGAGCGGGGGCGTGTACTCATTGGTCGTGCATGCGGAGCAGAACTGCTTGGTCGTCGACAATTGGGCACAGTAAGAACTGGTTGAGAAGAGGCGTTGGGGCCCTGCTGTGCGGATGTCAGCGGGGTGAAGGCGACGTTGTTTGCAGATGGGGGTTCGCGCGGCAATCCGGGGCCGGCGGCCTCGGGTGCGGTGCTGTATGACGAGCACGGCGAGCTGGTCGAGGAGATCGGTTCCTTCCTGGGCGTCGCGACGAACAACATTGCCGAGTGGACGGCCCTCGTGGAGGGGCTGGAAGCGGCGCTGGCGCGCGGCGTCGATGATATCGCCGTACGCCTGGACAGTGAGCTGGTCGTCAAGCAGCTCTCGGGCGAGTACCGGGTCAAGAATGCGGGCCTGGTGCCGCTGCACGCCCGCGCGAAGACGCTGCTGCGGAAGTTCGCCCGCACGGACATCCGGCACGTGCCGCGCAAGGCCAACGCCGCGGCCGACGCCGTGGTGAACCAAGTGCTTGACGCGCACCGCTGACACTTCGCCGCCCCGAAACGCGTTGTAGTCCGAGATGCGCCGCTTTCCCACCATCCTGATCATCGTCGCCGCCGTCGTCTTCGTCGTTGGGGGACTGCGCTTGTTCTGGAACAGCGAGCACCAGCGCTACCGGGCGGTCGACACCGTCCTCAAGCAGCAGTCGAATGTTCGGATCAACGAGACGATCGAGCACGCCAAGGGCCCGATCGCGCGCGAAGAGTGGACCCTCTCCAACATCAACGGCGTCTCGACCGCTGCTTACAACGCGCTCAACCGGGCCGGCACGCGCATCGCGCGGTTCACCTACCCGATTCACGGTTACGATGTGACCTTCGCCTTCCAGAAGCTCGTGCTGGACGGGATCTGGGAGCTGCACTCGCGCCCGTTGCGCGGCAACACCAACGACGTGTACACGGTCTCGATCGCGCAGACGGCCGGCGACCGCAGCGGTTCGCATACCTTCGTGTTCGCGGACCCCCACTATCTCGCGACCAGCGCCGGTCGCGAGTACAGCATCCACCTCGACCGCAACAAGCCGGTGCCGGATCTGTTGACCCTGAACTCGACCTCGACCGCCGACGACCGCTATCAGAAGGTCGTCGACGACTTCCAGTCGTTCGGACCGCCCGGATTCCGGCACTCGGTGTCGACGGCGCGCGCTGACGCGCTGCACGCCTGAAGCCGCTGCGCGTCGCGCTCGGCCTCGCGATCCTGGCGGCCGGATTCTTCGCCCTTTACGAGGGCGTCGAACAGCCCGGCAGCGGCGCGTTCGAGCCCGTGATCACGCAGGGCGTGGGCCACGTGGTGGCGCTGACGTTCGATGACGGCCCCACTCCGGGCGTGACGGACCGGCTGCTCGACGTGCTCGAGCACGAACACGTGCACGCGACGTTCTTCGTGGTGGGACGCGCCGCGCGGAGCGACCCCGGAATGCTGCGCCGCATGGCCGCCGACGGCGACGAGATCGAGGACCATTCGGAAACCCATGCCCACCTCAACGCTCTCCTGCCGGCGGCAATCGACCACGAGATCGCCGCGGCCGACGCGGCGATTGCGGCCGCGACCGGCCGCCACGCCCACCTGCTGCGGCCGCCGTTCGGTGCGCGCAATGCCGCCGTGCTCGACGCCGCGCAACGCCGCGGCATGCGCGTCGTGCTGTGGAGTGTCACCGGACGTGCCGGGGAAATCAGCTCCCACGCCGGCGAGGGAGCGATCGTGCTGCTGCACGACGGCGACCGCGGCCGCGGCGACGCCGGCGAACTCGCGTACCAGGCCGCGGACGTGCCGCAGGTGATCGCGATGCTGCGTGCACGCGGCTTTCGGTTCGTCACGCTGGCGGAACTCCTTCACTCGTAAACGTGGCCGCCCAGTGAAATGAAACCGTCGGGGTGGCCGGCCCAGGCGGCGTGATGTGTGAAGTGTACGATCGGCGGCTGGCCGCGGTCGTGGACGAGCTCGCCACGAACGGTCACGCGGTCGCCCGGCGTCACCGGAACACGCGGCGCGATGGTGACGTTGTCGACCACCCGGAACGTGGTGCCGTCGTCGCGCGCGCAGTCGAACTGCTCGTGCTCGAACCGCGAGTGACGGGAGTGAAAGAAGCGGGGCGGCGTGAGAACCGTGCCCTGGTACGTAACTTCCATCGGCGACCTCCGTCCCGGCAATCCCGCGCTTGGAGGCGCGCGGCAAGGGCGCGCCGTACGGCGACCACACGTGATCTGGCTCCTCGCGACCGCGTTCATCTCGCTGGGCCTCGTCAACCTCGATTTCTCGCGCGGATGGTGGCGGGGACAGGGGCGACGGCTAGCCCTGGGCGTGCCCCTGGTGGGCATCTACACGTATGTGGCCATGCCGCCGCTCGTCTTCCCGCAGGCCTTCGCGCTGCTGCTGCTGACGCTGGTCCCGAATGCGTTCTTGACCGCCGGCGCGGCGGCGCGAACGATGGTCGCGTCGCGCCGGATCGTGTCGCTGCGCCGCACGCCGCTGTGGCCGGCGATCATCGCCGTCGGCGTGGTCGGGATCTTCGCGCTGATCCTCGGCATCGCGCCGATCGTCGATGCGAGCGGGCTGCGCGACCTGACCGGCGCCACGACCGCGGCCGGCGCGGGACCCGCGGCCGACCCGCGTCACGTGCGCGTGGTGCCCGAAGAGTCGGCGATTTTCGCGGGCGAGAAAGTGGTCGGCCAGCTCGGAGCCTACTACCGCGTCGGCACCTACAACGTCCAGGCCGACAAGGGCAAGCTGGTGTGGGTCGCGCCGCTCGACTTTCAAGGGCTCGTGCAGTGGCTGGTGCGCCGCACCTCGCCCGGCGTCGTGATCGTCGACGCGGAGAATCCCGATGCGCCTGCCGAACTGCGCCAGCGCACGCCGCTGCGCTACATTCCGTCCGCCTTCCTGAACGACAACCTGACCCGCCACGTTTGGCTGAAGTACGGCACCGAACTGCTGCTGGAGTCGACGCTGCAGATCGACGCCGAGGGAAACCCCCGTTACCTGGTCACGCTCGGGCGGCCGACGATCGGGTGGAGCGGCGAAAAAGTGACGGCCGTGGTGATCGTCGATCCGGCCACCGGCGCGATGGAACGCATCCCGCGCGAACAATTCGATCGTCTGCCCGCGTGGGTCAGCCGCGTCTACCCGCCCGATCTGGTGATCCTCTACAACGTCTGGTTCGGGCGCTACGTGCACGGCTGGTGGAACGCGCAGATCGCGCGCCGTGACGTGCACCTGCCCGCGCGCGACGAAGTCTTCGGGATCATCCTGGCCGACGGACGGTTCGTCTGGTTCGTCGATCACACGTCGCCCAGCGCGACCGATGCGTCGATGACCGGCTTCACGTATACCGACAGCCGCACCGGTGCGATGGTCTACTACACCTCGAGCGGCGGCGAGTACAACTCGTTCGGAGCCCAGCAGGCGGTGGCCGGAAACCCCATCATCAAGCAGGGCCGGCTGATTCCGACCCAGCCGATTCTGTACTCGTTGTTCGGGCAAAATACGTGGGTGATTCCGGCCGTTGCCGACAACGGCAAGTTCCAGACCCTCGCCCTCGTGCAGGCCGCGGGCGGCCATGTCGTGGTGGGAAATAGCGGCGCGCCGTCGCCCGCGCAGGACGCCTTCGCATCGTTCCGCGCGTTCCTCGGCGACCGCGCGCCGGGCGGTACCGGCGCGAGCACCACCGGCACGCTCGACCGCTACGTCAACGCGCAGGGGCGCGTCTGGTTCACCTTGCGCCAGCGGCACGGAATTTTCACCATCGTCGATCCCTCGGGACCCGACGCGCTGCTCGCCCTTCCCGGCGACCGGGTAACGTTCCGCGCGACGCCCGACGACAGCGGTGCCCAACTGCTGGTGCGCGATTTCGCCGACGGATCGCTGGCCCGATGAGGACCCTGCACACCGAGCGCATGGTGCTCGAACCGGTCGACGCGAAGAACGCGCGCGACCTCTGGGGCGTGCTCAATGCGCCCGACTTGCGCAAGTATCAGGACATTCCACGCGTTCGGGCCGAGGAATTCGAGCGTCAGGTGCGCGCGCGGCCAAAACTCATGCGTGCCAACGCGACCGGCCGCTTCGAGTGGCTCCTGCGTGCCGGCACACCGCTCGCGCCGGTCGGTTGGATCTCGCTGCGCATCGGCGACCGCGCGCCGCGGATCGGTGAGGTCGGCTACAGCCTGATCATGGAAGCGCGTTCGCATGGTTACGCCAGCGAGGCGCTGCAGGCCGTCATCGACGAGGCCTTCGGCGAGGTTGAACTCGATGAAGTTCAAGCCTGCATCGTGCCCGAAAATGTGGCGTCGCGGCGTGTCCTCGACCGCACCGGGTTTCGCGAGGAACGTATGCTCGGCGGCGGAGCGGTGATCCGCGGCCATCACGTCGACGTGCTGCTGTTCAGCGTCTCGCGCGCCGAGTGGAGCCGCGCGCGCTCAGCCGGCGCATCCGGAGTCATGCACGGCTAACCGCGCCGGCCTCGGGCCGAAACTGGCTCAAGGGCACCGCGAAGAGCACGACGTCGAACGCGCGCATTTCGGCAAACTCGTGAATCATGTGGATGCGGCCGTCGCGGAAGACGCACAACGCCGTGCAGTCATCGGCCGGCGGCCGCTGCGGAACGGAGCCCTGGGTCCGCTGTCCGATCGTATGGTCCTCGCCGGCGTAGCGCACCCGGCCGCGCGTGCCGGGAAAGCGCGCTAATCCGGCAAAGGCCGGCGCGCTCAGCGCCGCGGGCGAGAAGGTCGAGATTCCGAACACCTTCGACGTCGCGCGCGCGTAGCTCGCGTTCTCCATCCGCACCACGAGCGGAACCTCCGGCGAGCGCACCCGCGCCCCGAGCGCGATCTCGAGATTGGTCGAGTCGTTGTTGGTCAGCGCCAGCACGGCCGAGGCGTTGCCCAAATCGCACATGTCGAGCGCGCCGTCGCGCGATGCGTCGCCCGTCAGCAGGTCGACGTCGCGTTCTTGCGCACGGCGCACCAGGTCGGCGTCGGGATGGGGCTCGATCACGATGACGCGCTTCCCGGCGTCGGTCAGCAGGTTGATCACCGCCGCGCCGATCTTGCCGCCACCGCAGACGACGACATGCCGCCGCGCGCGGATGCGCCGCAGCCCCTGGGTCGCGATCCACTGGGCACGGGTGAGCGCCGAGGCGACCGAACCGATGAAGATGCTCGTGAAGACGATGCCGCCGAGCATCGCCGTGATCGCCGCGGCGGTGATCAGCGGGCCGCGCTGGGTGACTTGCACTTCGCCGAAACCGACGTTGGTCATCGTTTCGACGACGTAGAACGCCGCCGCCGTCCACGTCTTTCCGAGCGTAAAATGAAAGAAGCAGAAGGAGGCGGAGAAAAACACGACGGCCGCGACCGCGAAGGTCCGCAGAATCGGGTTGACGCGATGCCATGCGCCGACCAGGCGCTGCACGGGCGATACCGGCACGTTGGATGCCGCGCGCGGTTCGGCCGGCGCGATGACGGGTGCCGGAGCGCGGTGCGCCGCGCACTCGCTGATGCGCCCGAAGGTCACCACGCCGTCGTCACGACTGATGACCGCGCCCGAAGGCGGATCGCGGCGCATGCCGAGCGCCACGATGCGCGCCTCCAGCCGCTCTTCGGCCTGTCCGACGGTGAGCCCGGATACCCCGATGTCGCCGGCGGCGTGCTCCGCGAAACCGACGACGGCGCCGGTCGTTTGCGGAAAGCGGAGCGCGAAAAAACAACCCGGGTCGAGCGCCGAAGCGCCGAAGGTCGATGCGGAATGCGCGGCCAGCGAGAGCGCCGTGCAGTCGGGCATGCTCTGCTCGATCTTCGTGCCCAGCGTGACGTTGAATTGACGCAGCACGACCCGGATCGCCCCGTTGAGGGCCCGTGCACGCAGCGCGATCGATAGGTTCAAGCCGTCGTCGTCCGAGAGGGCGAGGAACGATGCCGCCTCCATCACGCCCGCGGCGATCAGGGATTCGTCTGAATCCGCATCGAGCGGCGTGACCGTCGCGCCGAGCGCGCGAAACGCGGCCACGCGCGCGACATCGAGCGACCATACCACCCGAACCCGGTGCCCGGCGGTCGCGGTGAGTTCGGCGCAGACGCGCTCGGCGAGCGCATCGTGTCCGAAGACCAGCAGCAGCGGGTCGGAGCTACGCTCCGGGGCCATCGCCCGGGTGCTCGGCATGATAACGATCGATCGCATCCTGCAGCGTCCAGTCCGAGTGATCGTCGAGATACGGAAGAAGCCGGTCTGCCCACTTCAGCAGAGTCGCGCGCATGGCGTCCGCCTCGTTTGCCTCGGTTCGGGCGTGTCGAACGACCCGCACGAAGTCGTCCCGGTGCAGGTGCGCCAGAAGAGTGTCGTTGGTCTCTTTCGTCGTCACACCTCAGTGTAAACCGGGCGCATCGGCGGGGGCATCCGTCGAACGGATGAGCCGTTCGGACAAGCAAAAAGCGAGGGCGCATCCGGAGTCATGCACGGCTGAACCGCGCCGCTTTTCGGCCGACGTGAAAGCGGCAACTTAGCCACCGCTTGGAGAAGACACGGGTTGGACGACGCCCATTCCGGGTAACTCTGCATCGGGTCTTTGCATCGCCCAACGGCTCCCCTCTCGTCGATGCGAGGCCCCCAGCAAAGGTCGTCAGTGGCTGCCCTGCCCTTCCTCATAGCCGGCTGCAATCGCCGTCGCCGCCGCCGCTTGTGAGTACAACAAAGACGACTGCAAGGCTGCGAGCGCCCGGTCCGTTGACCAGCGACCTGCTCCGTCCAACATGACGCGAGCGGATGGCCGCGCGAGTTTCTCGCACCGTCATTCGCGCTCACCGTCGCGTGCGAAGACATCCTCATCACGACACAGTTGAAAGAAGATCCAGCATGACCCATCAAAGCGTCAACCCGTGCGACGGTTCGATCGAGGCGCCGCCGACGCTCGTCGGCAGCGGTGTATCATGACGACCAACGCGCTGGTTCTCGAGCACCCGGCAGCAGCCGCCCCGAAATCGGGTGGGGCCGCGCCGTCGATGAAAGCGCTCGTCTATCTCGGCAACGGGAAGAAGAGCTACGAGGACCGGCCCAAGCCACACATCACGGTGCCGAGCGACGCCATCGTCAAGATCGTGAAGACCACGATTTGCGGCACCGATCTGCACATTCTCAAGGGCGACATGCCGACCGTCAAAACCGGCCGGATCCTCGGGCACGAGGGCGTCGGCATCATCGATGAGGTGGGCGCCGGCGTGACAGCGTTCAAGCGAGGAGATCGCGTGCTGATCTCCTGCGTGACTTCCTGCGGAGCATGCGTCTATTGCCGCCGGCTCATGTTCTCGCATTGCGTGAAGGGCGGCTGGATCCTCGGCTACGAGATCGACGGCACTCAAGCCGAGTTCGTGCGCATTCCGTTCGCCGATACGAGTCTCTATCCGATTCTCGAGGGCGAGGACGAAGAGCCTCTGGTGATGTGCAGCGATATCTTGCCGACGGGCTTCGAGTGCGGCGTGCTCAATGCTCAGGTCTCGCCCGGAAGTACCGTGGCGATCGTCGGCTCGGGTCCGGTCGGGCTTGCCGCGCTGCTCACGGCGCAGTTCTACTCGCCGGCCGAGATCATCATGATCGATCTCGACGACAAGCGCCTGGAGATCGCGAAACGGTTAGGGGCGACCAGCGTGGTCAACAGCACGGACGGCAATGCCGCAGCAGCCGTCATGAAGATGACCGGTGATCGCGGCGTCGATTCGGTGATCGAGGCGGTCGGGATACCGGCCACCTTCGAGCTGTGCGAGCAGATCGTCGCCCCGGGCGGGCATATCGCCAACATCGGCGTGCACGGTAAGCCGGTCGCACTCCATCTGGAACGCCTGTGGGACCGAAACATCACGATCACGACGCGCCTCGTCGACACCGTCAGCACGCCGATGCTGCTGAACACGGTTCGGTCGCGCAAGGTCGATCCCAAACGTCTCATCACGCATCACTTTGCGCTTGGAGCCGTCATCGAGGCGTATGATACCTTCGCGGACGCGGCGAGGACCGGCGCGCTCAAGGTCATCATCGAGGCGTAGATACGCCTGAGAAAAAAAAGAGGCCCCGCCGGAGCGGGGCCTCTCTCTAGGCGCGAGCCGTGCGCCTACATCTTCAGCTCGTCCGCCCTCATCTTGACGACAACGGCGGCACGTTAGGACGCGGCGATCATTCCCTGGAACGTCGGCATCCGTTCGAGCGCCGCAAAGCTCGGATCGACGGCGGCGAGTCCGCGGCAGCGCGGATCTTCGGCGACCGCGCGTCCGAGCGTCGCCAGCGCGCCGTCGACGTCGGCGACCAGTGCCCGCACCTGCGCGCGGTTGTACGTCGCGCACGGCATGGCATCCAGTATATCGGCGACACGTCGCGCTTCGGCGACGTCGTTGAGCGCGGCGTGCGCGGCAACGACCGAGCCGAGCAGGTAGGGATCTTGAATTGTTTCGGGTGCGCCCGCTGCGCTGAGGGCTTCGGCCGGGCGGCCGTCCCCGATCAACGCGTCGACGAGGTGCATGCGGAATACGCTCAGCGCAGGGTCGCTTTCCAGCAGCGTCGTGCATTCCTCGATCACGTGACCGAAGTTGCCGCGCAGCGACGCCAGCATCAAGAAACGGCAGCGCCGCCCCATCGAGGACGGCTCCAGGGCCAGCCCGTGCAGCGCCGCCGCTTCGGCGGCTTCCGCGTTGCCTTCGCTCAAAGCCAGCTCGCCGAGCGCCTGGACTGCCGCGGGATCGCTGGCATCGAGCGCCATCGCTAAGTTGATGTACCGGCGGGCGACGACGGCGTCGGCCCCGCGGCGCAAGGCGACGATGCCGGCGGCCGCATTGGCCCCGGCCGAGCGGGGGTTGAGCTGCAGGGCGTGCTTGGCCGCGGTCGCGGCGCGCGCATAGGCTTCGAAGGGCCGGCGGTACAGGTTGACGACGCTCTTCACGTGCGCGAGCGAAAGCCCGACGTAGGCGTCGGTCCAGCGGGGGTCGACGGCGACGGCTTCGCTGAACGCCTGAAGCGCCGCCGCGTTGCCGGCCGAGGAGTACAGGGAGAGCAGAAAATTGCCCAGCAGCGTCAGCTGTGCGGCCCGCCCGACACCCCGCGAACGGGCGCCGTCGCCCACCAGCGTGCGATGCAGTTCGGCGGCGACCGCGTCGATCGCGCGGCGGCGATACCGGAACATCGAGCGCAGCGCGAGGCCGAGCTCGACCGCCACGACGTCCGTGGGCCGGTTTTGGACGTCGCAGCGCTGGACGATCTCGCGGCACAGCGGATGCTCGGCGTGGAGCGCGCGCTCGATGACCAGGTGGGTCGCTTCCCGTACCGTCGGCGTGCCGAGGATACGCCGCAGCTCGATCCCCGCCGGGTCGCGTTCCAAGGCCCCGGTGCGGCGCAACAAGCGGATCAGACGGCGAGCGGTGGTGACGCTCGCATCCTGCATCACGACTTCGCCGCGTTCGTCTCCGGAGTCATCGTTCATGTGCCAGGATCGTTCCCGCGCGAGCCGGGTGAGCATCGCGCACTTACTGCCAGTGTTGTGCCAAACGGGAGGAAATCGACGGCGACGGCGCGGCCCCGACCGCGCTGCAGCCTCGTGCAATGGTTAACGCGCCGGCGGTTGAAAAAGTGCCCGACGCAAGGCTTGACCGGAACCGCGCGATTTGTGCCAACTTCATGCCAGGCGGAAGGAGCGCGAAGAAAGGGCCCCGCCGCGGCGGAGCCCTTCGTTCGTGTTCGGATTCGGATCTAGAGTTTGTACTGCGCCGACAAGAACACTTGAAGCGGGTTTACGGCAGTGCCGTACACCTGCTGTCCGTTGATCTGCCCGGCGACCGGGAAGTACGGCAACGACTGCGTCGTCAGCATGTCGCCGGGGTTGTAGAAGTTCCCGGCTTGCCATCCGCTGGCGGATCCGTACCAGCAGCCGATCTTGGGACCGGCGTTGGTCCAGGCCTGCTTCGAACCGCCGAAGCAGGTTCCGAAGAGGTTGACGCCCAGCAGGCTGAACGTGAGCCGCTTGGTGGCCGCGTACGTGATGCCCAAGTTGGCCACCACCTGTGTCGGCTCGACAAATTGGCCCGGCGTATCGAACTTGCCGGTGTACGGATCCGGAATCGCCGTCAGATATGCGGGGCCGCAGTTCTGCGCGGCGTAGGGTGAGCCGCCCGCGGCTCCGTAGGGATAGCGCGGATCGCCGGTCGTACTCAAACCGGTGAGCGCAGTACACCCGCCCCCGGCCGGATCGACGCCCAGGCCCATCGTCGGCGAGCCATAGCGGCCGCCGGCCGAAACCTGGAAGGTCGGCGTGAACGCCCACTTGTCGTGTTTGTAGTTCAGGATGATCGCCGCGACGTGCGGGATGTTGTAGCTGCTCGCGTTCGACGAGAATCCCGAACTGAACGTTTGGTTGTAGGGATAGTAGTTTGCGTTCGGGTTGAACAGCGGCTGCACCGGAGCGTTCCAGTAGGGGTTGGCGATGTCGCCCGCAGCGCAGGTGGGATCGGGCACATTCGCCCCGGACGTGTAACACGGCGATGCGGTCAGGCCGTTCGACGGCAACCCGCAGCGCTTGTCGCCGGGGTTGGCGGCGCAGAACGAGGTGTAGCCGTTATAGGTCTTGACCGCCGCGTTGACGTTATCGAGCGCCGTCGAACCGCCAGGCAGAGTCTGGTACTTCGATTGCTCGGAGGTGTACGTGTAGGCGATCTGGGCAGCGAAGCCGTTGCGCGAGAAGTCGCCTTTGCGGAACAGGGCTTCGATACCGTGGATGTTGCTCGAAAGCGCCGGGATCGCCGACGCGAAGTTCGTGACCGGATTGAGGATCACCGTGATGTCTTCGTTCCGCGTCGTCCGCACGAACGGGGTTAGCTTCCACGAAATATCCGAGCCCTTGACCTGATGCTCCCACGAGAAGTCGAAGTTGTTCGACTCTTCCGGAGGCAGCTCATGCGTCGCGGTGGCGTACCCGTACGGGTAGAAATTCGGCGCGTCGTAGCCGGCGATGTCCGCGCCGGCCCGATTGTAGAACGTGTATGCCGTGGATGTCGGCTGCAAGAACCGTCCATACGACGTACGGAACACGTTGAGCGGGTCGAGCTTATAGGTGGCGCCGATGCGCGGTTGAAACCCGCCGAACCAGAACGAGGTGGCATTATCGTTGCTGAAATTGACCAAGGACGACCCGGCCGGACAGATGCCGGCCGATGTCGCGCCCACGATCTTGTCGGTCGTCTTGTCGAAGCAGTTCCACTGGTCGTAGCTGTTCGTGAACAGTTGACGACCGAGCGTGCTTGCCGTGCCCGCCGGATTCGGTCCTTCGGGCAGCGTGGACGACGGTACGGCATACATGAAGCTGTCGTACCGCACGCCGAGGTCGACCGTCAGCGCCGGCGTGACGCTCCACGAATCGGTCAAGGCGAGGTTCGAGAAGTGCGGCGAGACGTTGTTGAAGCTGCCGTTCAAGCCCGAGCCGACGGCTAAGTACTCGCACGGGCCGCTGCCGCAGGTCGCGCCGCCGACGTTGTTGACGGTGAGGCCACCCGGAGAGTTTACGGTCAGACCCGGTGCGGCATAGTTGCCGTTGACCCCGTAACTATCGGCCCCGCTGCAGGGCGCCGCGGCCGGCGCACCGTGGCCGGTCGAATAACAACCCGCAGCCGGATTCGCCGAGTTCACCAGAACCGCGACCGGCCCTGAGCCCGGGAATCCGTTGTTCCATCGCGAGAGGTCGGCGGTCGAGTAGCCGCCGGTCAGATTGAAAAGGTGATTCCCGACCTGATCGGCGAGGGTGACACCGAATCCGCGCGTGTGCGTCGGCAGAATGTAGTCGAGCGGCACGACGTAGTCGAAGGCGTAGTTCGCGTTGGGCTCGTTGTTGAGCCAGTCGGAATACAGCGAGTAGCCGTACGCGCGCACGTAAGCGTTGTCGCCCATCGCGTGCGTGTACTGCAGCTTGAAGATGCCGTCGTTGATGCGTTCGGCACCGTCGGTCGTCGGATTGATCGTGCCGTTCCCTAACTGGCCCGATGGTGAGAACGGGAATGGATAGGGATTGACTTGCCCCAGGTTCGCCGCGGTCAATGCACCGCCGGTCGGCCCCGTGTAGATTGAGGTGTTCAGGTTGTACGCGCCGGGTCCCGAGAGAAAATCGAGCGCGCACGGCTGTCCGACGGCCAGTCCGCCCGTACACGCCGGATACGTCTGTCCGTGATACGACACCATGCCGGTGCTGGCCAATTGCGCTTGTCCCGGGCCCCACGAATTATAGGAGTCGCTGTAAGATTGGAACAGATACGAGATCGAGCCGAGGACTTGAATGTCGTCCTTGAGTCCGTCGTTCTTGTGGGGAATGCCGAAATGCAAGTTCGCGACCGTTTCGCGGTCGCCGATGTCCTGCGTGCTGCCCCAGTTGATCGGTGCCCACAGATAGCCGTTCGGACCCGAGCCGAAACCGTTCTGGTAGCATCCGACGGGGACGTTGACACCCGTCGCGCACGCACCGCCGGCGAGCGCGAGCCTCGCGAACGGCACCGAGCTATAGTCGAACGTTGCGCTAGCACCGTCGAACTGATCGACGAACCGCGTCGACTGATCGTAGCCGCCCGCGGCGAGATAGTAGCTAAAGTTGCGATCCGGGGAAGCGCCGCCCAGTTCGAGCTGCGCCTTGTGGTAGAAGGTGGGGGTTCCCAAGCCCAGGTCGCCGGTTGCCGTTCCCGGGTAGGTTCCGGTCTTGATGACCTGGTTCACGAAACCGGCGAGCCCACTCGACTGCGCGCTGGCGGGTTGCGAGCCGGTGTAGACCTGCGTCTCTTGCGAGCCGAGCGCCGAAAGCGTGCTCGAGGGATACGCGTCGTACGCGCGCTGGACGGGTACGCCGTCGTACTCGTATCCGAGCTGCGTGTAGTTGCCGCCGCGGACGTAGACGGCCTGCGCCCAGCCCTGTTGACCGATCGGGACCGTCACGCCCGGTACGGACGCGATCGCCGAATAGGCTTGGTTCAGGGAGCCGCCGCCCCCGAACGGAGCCGCGGCCGCGGCTTGTGCCGCACTGACGGAATAGACGTCGGCCGTCTGTCCGGGCTTGATCACGTCGGCCGCGGCGCGCGAACTGACGTGGCCGATTTGGGTGAAGGTCGGTTTGACCGTGAGCGCCAGCGTCTGCGTTTGATCCGCTTGTACGGTCACGCCGTTCAGCGTGGTGCCCTGATAGCCGCTCAGGTCGACGCCGACCGCGTACGTGTCGGGCGCCAGTGAAAGAAAACTGAATCGTCCCTGACCGTCGGTCCGCGTCTTGACGCTTTGCGACGGGCTTACCGCGGAGATCTGTGCTCCGCCCAGAGGCTTGCCGGAGTTCGCGTCAATGAGGGTGCCGGTGATTTCTCCCGTCGTGCCGGCCAGAACCCAAGTTCCCTGGCCGAGCATGAACGCAAGCATCAATCCGGCAACCCCAATGCGCGCGAGGAATCTGCGCATCGTTGCCTTTCTTGGTGGTATGCAAGTTGGAGCGCATCACGTGGATGCGTTCACCTTAGAGCGTTCTGAGCGTCGCGTTAGCGGCCCGTACGAAACCTGCGGTTTAGTGCCAAAGTTCTGCCACGATGTCGTCGGCAAGCGCGTAGCCGCGGCTGCGCACGGTGCGAATCGCAAACGGCAGTCCGGCGACGTGCAGCTTATGGCGCAACGTTGAAATCGTTGTGTACAGCATCGCCGGCGTCATCGCTTTCATCGGCACGGATAAAGCAGCGTTCAAGCGTGCGGGCGACACGACGACGCCCGGGCGGCGCGCCAGCGCGGAGAGCAGATCGAGTTCAGTCGGCGTCACGTCGATGTCGTAGCCGCGCCGGCGCACGCGCTGGCGGGCGAGGTCGATCACCAGCGTCGTGTCGTCCATACCCGGCTGCGCCGGCCGCGCGCGGCGGATGAGCGCGCGCAGACGTGCGACCAGCTCGGCATCCTCGTACGGAACGCTGAGCACATCGTCGGCCCCGGCTTCGAGCGCCTCGATCCGGCGTGCCGCCGGGGCGTCGGGGGCGAGAATCGCCAGCAGCGGCGCCTGATGCCGGCCCCGCGTCGCACGAATCGCGGCCCCGCCGTCGCGTCCAAAATCGACCACGATCGCCGCCGCATCACGGTCGGCGAATGGCGCCGACGAACGCTTGCGCACGTCGAAATCGCCGCGTAACACCTGCGGATTGAACTGCGGTTCGCCGCTGACAAGAACGATCGGCCGGGACTGGGCGGGCTGCAACATGGGATGCAGTATTCGCGCGACTGCAGCGGGGACCAGCACGGAAAGTGCCCGATTCGTGCCGCTTCAGCGTCCGCCGACAACGCTGCGGAAGATCCATCTCAGCGCGCACTGACGAGCTTGCGGAAGCGCGGCATCCCGCGCAGCGACGCCAGGCCCGGATCGTAGGGCGCGATGCTCCGCCAAACCGGATCTTCCGCAAATGCGATTTCGAGCATGCCGATCGCTCCGGAGAAGTCTTCGGCTGCGGCACGCGCGATGGCGCGCGTGTAACGGCATGAATCCAGCGCGTCGAGCCGTTGCGCGCACGCCAACGCAGATGGAGGCGTGCGAGCGGTGCCGCCTCGCTGGCAAGCAGGCATTGCACTGCTCGACCGCGCCGGCGTAATCGCCTTGCAGCGAGGAGATGAGGACGCGCTTGAGACGCTGCGAGATCGAACTCGGTTCGAGCGCGATCAGCGTGGTTGCGGTGGGATTCCGGCCGGATCGCGTTCGAGCCGCCCGGTGCGCGTGAGCTCGCGCAGCAAGCGGCGCGTGGTCGCGACGCTCCATTCCATGGCCCGCTGCTTCCGCAGAAATACGGAGGTGCCTCGCGCTACTGCAAATATGCCATGTTTCTGCCGCGCGGAAGGATTACGAAAGTAAGCCGCGTCGCAGCGCGGTGACCGCCGCGTGCGCGCGGTCGGACGCCGAGAGCTTCTCGAGGATGTCGCGCACGTGTCCCTTCACCGTTCCCAAGCCGAGGTGCAGCCGCGTCGCGATCTCGGCATTTCCGACGCCGTCGGCGATCAGTTTGAGCACATCGAGTTCGCGCGGCGTGAGCGGTGAGGTCGTCGGCGGAACGGCGGTCGGGCTGAAGCGGCGCAGGACGATGTGCGCGATCCGCGGATCAAAGTACGCGCCGCCGGCGGCGACCGCGCGCACCGCGTCGAGCACGATCGCCGCGTCGGACGACTTCACGCAGTACGCGTCGGCTCCGGCCGCGAGCGCCGCCAGTACTTCTTCGTCGAGCTCGTGCATGGTGACGATGACGACGCCGATCGCCGGCGCCGCCGCCTTGACGGCGCGCGTGACCGCGATGCCGTCTTCCCCCGGCAAGCCCAGGTCGACCACCGCCACAGCGGGTTTCTCGCGCAGGATCGCGGCCTCACCCTCGATGCCGTCGCTCGCCTCTGCTACGACGTCGAAGCCGTCGGCCTCGAGCGCGGCGCGCAAACCGGCGCGCGTCAGCGCGTGATCTTCGACCAAGACCACCCGGACTGCGCTCATCGTCCCGCCGGTGCCGTGATGGTGAAGGTGCTGCCGTGCGGCGCGCGCGGCGCGTAGCTCGCGCTACCGCCGATCTCTTCGGCGACCCGGCGCACGATGTACAGGCCGAGACCGGAGCCCGCCCCGCGCCGGCCTTCGCCGCGCGCGAAGCGCTCGAACAGCGTCGCGCGGGCCTCGGGCGCGACGCCGGGGCCGTCGTCGCTGACGGCGATCGTCACCGTCGTGTGGTCGGAGTGCGCGCCCACTTCGACCCGGCCGCCGGGCTGCGTGTAGGCCAGCGCGTTGGCGACCAGATTGGTGAGGGCGCGACGCAAGTCGCTGCGGTCGCCGGTGACGTTCGCGGCCGAGTCGGGCCCCACCAGCAGCTCGACGCTGCGCGCGGCCGCGATCGGCTGCAGTTCGCCCGCGACTTCGCGCACCAAGGCATCGACGTCGATCGTCTCGCGCTGCAATAGCCGCTCACCCGATTCGAAGCGCGCGACGAGCAGCAGCGTGTCGGCCAGCCGTTGCAGTTCGTCGGTGGCGACGATGCTGCGATCGATGATGTCCGCGTACGTCGGCGGCATCGTGCCGTAGAGACCGGCTTTGGCCTGCCGGAACGTCAAGCCGAGCGAGGCGAGCGGGGTGCGGAGATCGTGTGACATCGCGTAGACGAGGTCGCGAATGACGGCGCTGCGTTCGGCCAGCGCATCGTTGCGGTCGGCCAGCTGCGCGAACAGCCGCGCCTGCGCGAGCGCCGCGGTAGCGCTGCGGCCGTAGGCGCGTGCGATCGTGCGCGCGCCGCCCTCGGCGGCGCCGAACGGCGTGTCGGCCGCGACCAGGAGGACGCCCAACGCCGTGCCGTGCTCGCCGACCGGAATCGCCAACGCGGTGCGCGCGCCGATCCGGTCGAGCACCAGACCCCCGACCGGATCGCGCGACTCGACGGCGATCACGTCGTCGTCTTCGAGCGCACGGCGCGTCAGCGACGCGAGTTCCGGCGATGGCGGACCTTCTTCGAGCGCGACGTCGGCGTGGTCGCGTTCGGCGACCAGCCGGCCGTCGCTGCGATTGGCCGGTACCCAGCGTACACTTTGGGCATCGAGCAGCGGCAGCGCTTCGCGCACGACCGCGCGCAGGACGAGATCGTACGACAGCGACGCGCGGATGCGATCGATCGCCACCGCGAGCTGCGCCTCGCGCCGCGCGCGCGCTTCCTGCGCGGCGAGCCGACCGAAACGCCGGGCACGCTCTTGCAGCGTGGTGCCGAGCCAGCCGACCAGCACGATCGATAGCGCGGCCAGGCCGCGGTTGGCGACGCTGGTCGCGTCCCAACCGCCGGCCGAGATTCCGTTGAAATAGCCGGCGGCCAGATTCGCGATCAGCGCGGCGATGACCAGGCTAGTCGTCAGGGTGGCACTGCCCATGAATGCCGACAGCACGATCGGCACGTTGAACAGAATCGCGACGACCAGCGCTTGCGGCGTGGCGACGTCGAGTGCAAACGCCAGCGCGAGCAGCGCGAACGAGACGACGGGCACCCAGCGCGTGCGCACGATTTCGCGTTCACGGGGCGGACGTGACCGCCCTGCGCCCGAAGTTCTACGGGTGGAACGCCCGAGCGCGCAGTCGCTCTTGACCGAACTCGGACTCGGGCCGCGCCTGACCATTTACCTCGCCAGCACGCCGGGCGCAGGCAAAACGCATCGGCTCCTGACCGACGCGATCGGGCAGATGCGCGCCGGCCGCCGGGTGGCGATCGGCTGGGTCGAAACCAAGGGGCGGCCCGATCTCGACGAGCTGGCGTCACGGCTGCCGCGCATCCCGCCGCGCACCTACGGAAGCTTCCAGGATTTCGATCTCGAGGCGGCGCTGGCGAGCGATGCCGACA
>PMOG01000056.1 GCA_003161555.1 Vulcanimicrobiota bacterium
CTGATAGACATAGCCGCCCGGCAGCCGCACGTTGTTCGGGCTGATCGCGCCGACGACGTCGGTCAGGGTGAGATTGTCGGCCGCTAAGAGACGCGGATCGACGGTCACCATGAAAGCGGGCTGCGTCGTCCCGGCAACATTGACGTTCGAGACGCCCGCGAGCTGCTCGATGGCCGGAACGACCTGGTTGTTGGCGAGGGCACCCAGCGCGCCTTCCGTATACTTCTTCGAGATGAGCGCGAGGGTGACGACTACCGGTTCGCTCGGGTTCGCCACGCGCAGCGTCGGCGTGACCGTCGTCGGCAGCTGTCGTTGTGCAGCCTGAAGCGCCTTCTCGACGTTGGCGATGTTTTCGGTGTCGGTGGACTGCAGCGAGAACGTTGCCGAGATGTTCACCTGGCCGCTCTCGATCGTCGTCTGGAGGTTCTGCAAGTAGGGCGTTCCGGCAAGCTGGTCTTCGATCGGCTGAGCGATCTCGGTCTGCAGGTCGGTGGTCGAAGCACCCGAGTACCCGACGCTGATCGAGATGGCGGGCAGTCCGCTATTGGGCTGCTCCTGCACGACCAGCGTGCGCAGCGCCATCAGACCAGCGATGAGTGTCAGCGCTACGAAGACGAACCCGAGCGTCGGGCGCAGCAGGAAGACGCGCGTCAGCCACATGTTACTTCGAGGTTACGGTGACCCGGTCGCCGTTGCCGAGGTCCGAGTCTTCGACGTTCTTGACGACGACGCTGCCGGCCGGTAAGCCGAGGACGACGGCATTCATACCGTCGTCCTTCACGAGGCTCACCGCCTGCGTGTGCACGGTGCCGTTTGCGACAGTGTACACGCTGGTATGCGTGTCGTCGACAAATGCGCTCATCGGGATCTTGACGCCGGTCACCGGCGGAAGCTCGACCGTGCCGGTCACGGGCATTCCCGCATGTAGGTGCCCGTCGGCATTGGCGATGAGCACTTTGACCGTGAAGTTCGTCGTTCCGGGCTGGACCTGATCGAGCACGGCGACGACGCGGCCGGCATCGTGCCGCGTGGAGCCTGAGGCGACAACGGTCGCGGTCGCTCCGGCGGTGACTTGCACGACCTGCGCGGTCGACGACGGCAGGATCGCGTACACGTTGTCGACCTGCTCGATCGTGAACAGTTGGCGACCGGAGGGATATTCGCCGGGATTCGCATTGACCGCGTCGACGACGCCGCTGACGGGTGCGACGATCACCGCACGCTTGAGCTGACGACGAAGCTGCTCGACGCTGGCCTCGGCCGCATCGGCGGCTGCGCGCGAAGCCGAGAGTTCTTGCTGCTGCTCGCCGGCGTTCGCGCCGCTGCCGTTGGCGTGCGCGTTCGCGATCGCCTGATTCAGTGCCGCGCGCGCCGACGTTACGGCAGCCTGGTCGCTGGAAACCGTCGTTCGCTGCTCGTCGACGGTCTGGGCGGGCAGATAGCCCTGCGCAAAGAGCGATTGATAGCGCTTCAGATCGGTCACGGCGCCGGAGAGATTGACCTGGGCTTGGTGGAGCGCGGCCTGCGCCGAGCGTATCGCGCTCTGGTCCTGGGCGTTGACGGCATTGACTTGATACGCCGTTTGGCTGTATCGCGCGACGTCTTCACTGACCACGCGCTCGGCCGAGGCGAGCTGCGCTTCGAGATCGTCGGTGAGCAGCCGCGCCAGCACCTGGCCGCCGTGGACGTGGTCGCCCTCCTGCACGTCGACCTCGACAATCGGTTCGGACAGATCGGCCGCGACACCGACCTGACGAAAGGGCGTGATGACCCCCGCGATCTGCAAGGACGGCGCGATCGTGCCGCGCGCAGCCGTCACCGTCGCCACCGACGGCGGCGGCGACGAGGCCGGTTTGCCCGATCCCGCTCGAGACGAACACCCCGCCGCGATGAGCAGAACCACGCCCACGAGGACGGCCAGCAGCGATCGGTTCACCTGAGCCCAGCATTCCGCACCAGACGCTAGGTTAAACGGCTAAGCCCTCAGCCGCTTCCCAGCAGCGCCCTGCGGGCGCCGGATGCCGGAGGTGATTTCACGCCGCGATGGCGGCCGCGGCGGAACGCCGGGCGCGGCGGCTCCAGGCGACCGTCCACACTAGGAGGCCACCGATTGCCGATGATTCCGACTAATCGGCGAGAGCAGGACCGCCGTCGCCGGCGGCGTGGTCAAGCGCCACTAAAACCCGCAAAAGCGACTCGGTGACGAAACCGATACCCCACACGACGGTGATCAGGCGCAAGGCATGGCGAAAGCTCGTGGAACCTCCCAAGCGCGGATGATGTTTCGCGTCCCAACGCCCAGCTGCGGCATCCTTTATGAGTATGAGCGTTCGTCAAGGTTCCGCGCGCCGACCGCCCAAAGCCGGACCGAGTGAACAATCTGGCGGCGAGAACGATCGTCGGATTCGTACAGCTTGTCGTCAGCTTGGGAGTGCTGCTCTTCGCGCCCGCCTGGACGCTCGATTTTTGGCAGGCATGGGCTTACCTCGCCGTGTTCTTTGCATCGGCGGCACTCATCAGCACCTATCTCTGGAAGAACGACCGCAAACTCCTGGAACGCCGGGTGACCGCCGGCCCCCGAGCCGAGACCAGCCGCTACCAACGCCTGATTCAAATCTTCGCGTCACTCGTCTTTATGGGAATGTTTGCGGTCGCTTCGCTCGACCATCGCTTCGCTTGGTCAACGGTGCCGTTTCCGATCGTGATCGCCGGGGATCTCTTGGTCATCCTTGGGTTTCTGATCGTCTGGCGGGTGTTCAAGGAAAATTCGTTCACGGCGGGCACGATTGAGGTCGCTCCCGGACAGAACGTGATTTCGAGCGGACCGTATGCGGTCGTTCGGCATCCGATGTACAGCGGGGCGCTGATCATGCTCTTTGGAACGGCGCCGGCGCTCGGGTCGTGGTGGGCGCTCATCCCCTTCGTGGCGCTGAAGGTTATCATCGTGCTGCGCCTGCTCGATGAGGAAGCCTTCCTTTCCCAGCATCTTCCCGGCTACGCGCAGTATTGCAAAAGGGTTCGCTTTCGGCTTCTGCCCGGGGTGTGGTAGTCCGTTCGGGCGCTTCACGGTTTTTTCAGACCTAACTCAGAAATTTGTGACCTATGAGCTTGACGACACGTACCGCGCTCCTCGCGTGCCTGGCCGCCTCCATTGCCGTTCCGGCGCTTGGGCAAGACAGTACCTTCCGGATTCGGGGCACCATCGTTAGCCTTGACGGCAGGATGCTGACCGTTGCGGCCGCCGGTGAAAACCACCGCGTCGCGCTGGCCGAGGGCCTGGTGGTCGTTTCGGTGGTGAAGGCCGGCATTGCGAACGTCGTCCCCGGTACGTATGTCGGAAGCGCGGCTGTCACCCAACCCGACGGCACCCTGCGCGCGATCGAGGTCCACATCTTCCCCGAAGCGATGCGTGGCACCGGCGCCGGACACCGGCCCTACGACCTCGGCCCACAAAGCACGATGACGAATGGCGCGATCGAGACGGCAATGGTCGAAAGCGTCGGCGGGGGGATACTGACGCTCAAATACAAGGACGGAGAGAAGCAGATCTTCGTGTCCAAGGATACGCCGATCGTCATCTACGAACCCGGCGACATCAAAGCGCTCGTACCAGGAGCGCACGTCTACGTCATCGCGCAGCGCGGCGCCGATGGTTCCATCTCGTCCGCCCGCATCAACGTGGGGAAGAACGGCCTCGTCCCGCCGATGTAGCCGGCTGCGGTCTGCCTGAGATCCTCGGCGCGCGGTCAGCTGGGGGATAACCTCTACGATGTGCAATACTGCCCAGCATGCAGGCTGTGCCGGCAAGTGCGGTCCTCCATGTGCTGCTGATGGATGTCAAGTCGGACGAGTACGATCAGATCCTGCGCGCGGCGACGATCGACGCACGGCGCCTCGCCGCCGAGATCACCGGACTGCTGCGAATCGACGTCTTCGGGACGGACGATCGCACACAGGTTCTCATCGTGAGCCAATGGGTCGACGATGTTTCCTGGGGCAAAGCGCAATGGGCCGACGATGTGCAGAAGGCCATCGTCGCCCGGTTTAGCGAGGCCCGCCGCGTGCATTCGAAACTCTACCGGCGCATCGTTCTCGACGGCGAGCCGCAGGCGGCCGCACCCTAGATCTTCGTGTCCTGCAGCCCGTGGTCGTCGAGCGAGTGGCGCAGAAAGCCGCCGGTCTTCGCCTCATCGAGGAAAGCACTCGCGTAGGCGAGGGCATTCGGCCGTCCCAGCGGCACGGCGATCGCCGTCTTCGTCTGCTGAAACGCGCCCGGGAGCACCCGCGAACCGGGCAGGCGTGCCGATAGCGGAAGCAGTTGGTCGCGCAGGTTGGCGAAGGCGTCGATCTGGCCTTTTCCTAGCAGGCTGATGATTTCGTCGGCGCTTTGGTAGCCGACGACCGTCGTGTTTTTGAGGCTGCGCTGGGCACCGCGCATCGTCGTCGTGTTGGCGACTGCGGCGATCTTCATTCCGGGCCGATCGAGTTGATCGAAGTTCTCCGCCGTCAGGCCGGCGCGCACGAGGTAGGTGGCATCGGCGACATTGTAGATGGGTCCGAAGGCGAGCTTCGTCGCCCGCTCAGCATCCACGGGGACGAACGTGACGTCCCATTCGCCCTTGGCAGCGGCGTCGGTGATCTGCCCCGAGTTTTCGTAGAAGACGTAGTCGACGGGGACACCGAGCCGGCGCGCGAGTTCCCGCCCGAGATCCACCGGCACGCCGGTCGCCTTTCCGGAAGCGTCCTTCGCCGACCAGAATGGCCCGCCGAGCGAACTGACGGCCAGCGCGACGCGGAGTCGACCGGAGGGGGCGAGTTCCGCCCGCGCTAACGCGGTGCGCGAAGCCATCGTCGCGACCGTGATCGGCTCCATGCCGGACTTGGCGACGGCAGCTGCCGCCGTGGGCGTCGCGAGGAACGCGAGCAGCGCTTTCGCCGCCGCGAGGTGCTGCGCGCCGCTTACGATACCGCCGGAAAACGTCGTCGTCCGCTGTACCTCAGCGGGCAGCAGTCCCACGATCTGGATGCCGGGGACCGGAAGTAGTTCGCTCAGCTGCTGGAAGCCGATCGCGGCATCGCCGCGGGCGACGACTGCGCCCACGGGCTCGGCCGGGATCATCGTGCTTTTGGGCTTGAGCTGGTCGGCGATGCCGAGCCGCGGAAAGAGTTCGGTCGAGAGATAGACGCCGCTCGCACTATCGGAGTAGGCGATCGACTTCGCCGCGAGCAGCGTGCTCTTGAACGCATCGACGGTGCTGATGTCGGGTACGGGCGCGCCCGCCCGTACCGCCATCGCGATCCTCGAGCGCGCCAGGTCGACCCGGCTGCCGGGGACGACCCGTCCTTGCTTGACCAGCGCGTTGAGTGCATAGCCGACCATAATGACGACGTCGGCCGACTCGCCGCGCGCGAGGCGCGCCGGTATCGCCTGCGGCGTGTTTCCCATCGACGGTCCGCTGATCATCACGATCGTATCGCCGGTGGCCTGCTTGAACACCGGCGCGAGGTCCCGGAGCGCGGCTGAGAATCCCCCGGAGATCATCACGTCGACCTCCGCCGCATCGGCCGGAGCGACCGAAGTCGCAAGCAGTAGGAAGGTCGCGGCCACCAGTAGCAGGCGGCTCAAGAACGACATCGGTTTCACGGTCCGGCTCCTCGCTCTTACGCGGTGCATTCCGCTCTCGACTACGGTGCGCCGGTGACACTCCCTCTCGTAAAGCGCTCGCGTCCGCCGTGCCTCGCTGCTGCTCGATCTCGCCGGGAACGCGCAGGCTTGGTGTGCAAGCCCGAAACGATGTCAGGCCGAAGGGTCTCGTCCATGAAGGCCGAGAGCTGCTGTCGTATCGTCGAGCTCAGGCGGTACACGCTGCATTCCGGACGGCGCGACACGCTCATCGAGCTCTTCGATCGCGAGTTTATCGAAACGCAGGAAGTGTTGGGGATGCGGGTGATCGGGCAATTTCGCCTCCCCGACGATCCCGATCATTTCCTGTGGCTACGCGGGTTCTCCGACATGGCGTCACGCGCGCGAGGCCTCGGCGCATTCTACGGAGGTCCGGTGTGGAAGGAACACCGGGCAGTCGCGAACGCAACGATGATCGACTCGGATAATGTCCTGTTGCTTCGACCGGCTCGCCCGACATCCGGCTTCATGGTCTCGCAGAACGAGCGCAATAGCACGACTGCGTGCCGGCCCTTCGTCGTCAGCATCTACGAATTCCGGGAACCGATTGAACGAGAGTTCATTCCGTACTTCGAAGATACGATTACGCCCGCCGCGATGGAAAAGGGTTGGTCGGTCGCGGGGTACTTTGTCACGGAGCACAGCGCAAACAACGTCCCGAGCCTTCCCGTGCGAGAGGACGTGAACGCCTTCGTCTGGCTCGCAGCTCTCCCCCAGACGCCTGCGACGGATTCGGCCGCCCCCTCGCTCGATTGGCAGACGGCCTATGACGCGTTCGCCGACCGGCTCAACGGTCGGCCGGAGATCCTGCGATTGGAACCTACCGCCCGATCCTTGTTGCGCTAGGGCGCGCTAGCTCAGACCGTTATGTCGACATAGACCGTCAACACCCCGCCGAACCCATCGGTAAGCGTTGCCTGGCAGGTGGCGTGGTCATGACGCGTGGGCGGATAATAATAGGGAAAGAACGAGGGCTGGTACGGCGGGGTAGAGTTCGGCGGCATCAGGGCCCACGATGCGCTGTAGAACGCGACCACGACGTAGACACCGCCATTGTACGCAAAACAGGCATCGATACCCGAGCCGGCCGTCAGAACGATCGAGCTACCGATCCACGAGTAGGCCGGCGACGGGTTCGTGCTCGTTACTTGCCAGCTCGCCGTTCCGGTGCAAGGAGACGCGGCACAGTTCAGCGCGACGGTCACGGGATTCGTGCTGAGGGTCCCGCCATTGACCTGCTGCAACAACAGAGAGGGGAAGGAGAGCTGTGCAGCACCGTTCCGCGAGGATGTATCGGTCGCAGTGATCTTGCACGCGTTCCCCATTGACGACGTCGAGGTGATCACGGCAGTCGTCGCTGTTGAATTGGCGATCGAGCATTTCGTGGGCGCGCTGTTGGCGAATGTAAACCCGCCGGAGTAACCACTTTCGGTGACGCTGACGCTGTCCGCGCTCAGCCCCGGCTCGACGCAGCTCGCGTTTCCACAGGACACCTGCGGCGTAAGCAGCGGCGCAAAGGTCGCCGCAAAGGTGGTGGCGGGCTTTCCCTGTCCGGTCGTATCCGGCGCCGAGAAGGTCACGGTGACCGGCGAGGCCGACGCAGCCTTCGGCTGAATTTGAAACTGATACGGATTCGACGTATTCTGGGTGACCGATAACGCCGTCGGGTTTCCGTTCGATGCCGTCACCACCGGCGAGGCCGGCCCGATGATGGGATTCTTGTCCGCGTCCAACGCCTCGACCAAGAATTGGGTCGCTGCGGCAGAGGTGAACGAGATTGGCGTCGTGACGCCGTCGCCTTTCGCGGCGGTCGTATCGAGCGGGACGATCACGAACGACGCGGTGATCCCGCCCAAGGTGAAGGTCGGCGTGTTCGTCGCCCCGGCGACGATCGTTAGCGGGAAACCGTAGATCGCCGACAGCGCGTTACCGCCGCCGGCCGTGCCGCCGGTCAGATCGTAGGCGATCAGGTTGACGGTGTGGTTCCCGGGCGCGATGCTCAAGGAGAGGGTACAGGTCAGCACACCGAGGAGGCCGGATGCGACGCAGTTCCCGGACTGCACCGTGAGATCGAACGATTGGTCGTGCTCAGACGGCGTTCCCGGATCGACGTTGATCTGAAGCGATTTGGTCGAGTACGAAATATACGCCGGACGGCGAGCGAGCGCCGTCGCACTCGGCGGTGCCGGGATATGAATCGTAAAGGTCGTGTTCTGCTTCGCCGCAGGAGCGACGGCATGCGCCGCTGGTGCCGGCGGAACGGAGCGGGCCGCGCCACCCGCACATCCGGCTAAAAAGGCGGCGGCCGCGAGGCCAAGACTCCAATGACGTAGCAACCGCCACTCGTTCCGTTCACGGCAGAGGGAAAGAAGAAAACACTTCCCGTGAACCTGCGGTTCGCGCTCGGTCGCGAACCGTACCTCCGCGCGTTCCGTCGATGTTTATCAAGATTTGAACTGACGAGCATAGGGCGTGCGGCGGTCGGTGTGCGCTCCGCTTCGTCGGATTATGGTTTGTCCATCCATGGACGAATCTGCGTTGAACAACTTGGCGCGGCATGTGTCCAGTACGGATTTTCGACCGTTGATAGTACTCGTTACAGGCGTCGTTGAGAACACGATAGCCCAGCACTCCATCCGTCTCATGGTGCCGGCTCCTGTTTGCGGGAAGCGTTCAGCCTGACTACGGCCGGGCCGTCCGAGCCCTTCACGTGGCGAGGGGTCGTGCGTCGGATCGATACGCAGCCCCGACGCGGGCGTAGCAATCATGTTTTGCGCGCCTTAATTAATGGAGGTTGGGAGAAGAAATACGAAGCGCAGGCCCCGGCACCACGAGCGGGATCGTTCCGTTCACGACCAGCGTTGCGGGCTGAACGAGTAACGTCGACAACTGAGCGCTCGTCATTTGCTCGTAGAAGGCCGGCAAGTTTGGATACGCGCTTGGCGGTTTCGGAAGCATCGCGACGCGGCAGGTATAGGCCAGCGAGCTGAGCCCGGTAAGCTGGTCGTCTCCGATCGCCTCCATCGGCACGCTCACCGATCCCGAATAGCCACCCTTGATTGGGAGTAGGGGTGAGTTTCCTTGGCTCATCGACGCCCCGCCGGCGCGCGCCCCAATGGAGCAAAGCACGAAAATGCTCTGAATCGCCGGCGGAATCGTCGTGAGGCTAACCGGAACGTTGAGGACGATCGTTTGATCCGCAAGTGCCCCGGCGGTGGCGCCAAGGAGATAGGCGCCGACCAAACTCGCGATACGCACGGTTCTGCCGATCGAGCGCTGACGGATTTTCGTGGCTACCATGGTGAGTTCGTCCTTTAAAGCGAACCGTGCGCGGAAATAGTCGGAGTTTGCACGCTCGGCGGAATGCGCGGTACAATGAGGACCGTGCCGGTTGCGGCGATCGGGCCGGTTTCGAGCGAGCCCGGCAGCTTGGGAACGGCAACAACCGCGCCGCTCGCCGCGATTGAGCCCGTTTCCAGCGAAGCAGGCAATCTCGGAACCACAACGACCGTCCCTTGAGCACTGATCGGGCTCGTAGTTACGGAAGCCGGCAGCTTCGGAGCGGGCGCTGCGCCAAGCAACGTCGCGGCCACTGCCAGAACGATGATCCTGCTCAAGTCTTACGAACAGCCGCTTGTCGTACCGCAGCTGTCGCACTTGAGGCACGTGCCGTTGCGGACGAGGGTGAACTGGCCGCATTGCGTGCAGGCGTCGCCGCTGTAGCCCTTCGCAACCGCTTCGCGAGCTTTTGCGGCGACGATCTGGCCCTTCGCCGGACCCGCCGAGCTGACCATCGACACGGTCCCGACTGGTTCCGGAACGCGTGTGACGACGGCCGCACCAGATGGCGACGATGCGGTCGCCGCAATCGCCTTGGGTGGAATGTAGGTGCGGACTTCCATCGTCTCCTCGGCAACGTACTCCGGCTCCGGACCCATGGCGTCGACGGCCTGCGACGGCTGCACCTGCGCGAGATCGTAACGGCCGAGATAGCTCACGGCTAGTTCGCGGAAGATGTAGTCGAGGATCGAGGTTGCCATCTTGATGTTCTCGTGCCCGACCACGGGTCCGTTCGGCTCGAAGCGCGTGAACGTGAATGCGTCCACGTATTCTTCGAGCGGAACGCCGTGCTGAAGTCCGAGCGACACCGCGATGGCGAAGTTGTTCATCAGGCTGCGGAAGGCGGCACCCTCCTTGTGCATGTCGATGAAGATCTCGCCGAGCGCTCCGTCGTCGTAGTCGCCTGTCCGCAAGTAGACCTTGTGGCCGCCGACGACCGCCTTCTGCGTGTAGCCGCTGCGGCGATCCGGCATCCGCCGGCGTTTTGCGATGTAGCGGTAGACGACGCGCTCCGCGATGCGCACCGCGCCTTCGTACGCCGTGGTCGGCGCCTCCATCTCGTCGCCGTCGCCGACGTCGTAGCTCGCGGCCAGCGGCTGCGAGAGCTTCGAGCCGTCGCGGTAGAGTGCGACCGCCTTGACCATTTTCTCCCACGAGTAGCGGTAGGCGTCTTTGACGTCCGCGATCGTCGCGGTCTGCGGCAGGTTGATCGTCTTGCTGATCGCGCCGCTGACGAACGGCTGCGCGGCCGCCATCATGTCGACGTGCGCCAACGGCCGGATGAAGCGCGCGCCGTGCTTGCCGCACGGGGTCGCACAGTCGAACACCGGCAGGTGCTCCGGGTTGAGGAACGGCGCGCCCTCGAGCGTCATGCGCCCGCAGATCACGTCGGAGGCCTCCTCGATCTGCGAGGACGTGAACCCGAGCGTGTCGCGCAGGGTCGAGTGGTTCCAGTCGGCGAGCTGGGCGTCGGTCATCCCGAGCTTCTCGCGGCAGAACTCCTCGCCGAGCACGTGCTGGTTGAAGACGAAGCCGATCTCGAAGGCGCCCAGAAGCTGGGATTCGATCTTGTCGACCGCTTCGTCATCGAAGCCCTTGGCCTTCAGCGTGGCGCGGTTGATGTGCGGCGTGCCTTCGAGGGTGTTCGTGCCCTTGGCAAACGTTTCGATAGCAGCGATCTGCTCGGCGTTGTAGCCGAGGCGGCGCAGGGCCGGCTCGACCGACTGGTTCACGATCTTGAAGTAGCCGCCGCCGGCGAGCTTCTTGAACTTGACCAGCGCAAAGTCGGGCTCGATCCCGGTGGTGTCGCAGTCCATGACCAGACCGATCGTGCCCGTCGGCGCGATGCAGGTGGTCTGGGCGTTGCGATAGCCCGCGACCTCGCCGATGGCCAACGCGTGGTCCCACGTGGAGCGCGCGAGCGCCCACGTCTCTTGGGTGAACAGCGTCGGCGGATGGGTTGTCGGCCGGATCGTGAGCTCTTCGTACTCGTCGTTCGGAGTTGCATATGCCGCGCGCCGATGATTGCGCAGGACGCGGCCCATCGGCTCGGCGTTCGCATCGTAGCGCGGGAACGGCCCGAGCTCACGCGCCATCTCGGCGGACGCCTTGTAGGCGGCGCCGGTCATGAGCGCGCTGATCGCGGCGCACCAACCGAAGCCTTCCTCGGAGTCGTACGGCAAGCCGATGCGCATCAGCAGCGTGCCCATATTGGCGTAGCCGAGCCCGAGCGTGCGGAAGTCGTACGACTTGCGCGCCACTTCGCGGCTGGGGAACTGCGCCATCAGGACGCTGATCTCGAGCGTGAAGGTCCAAATCCGGCACGCATCCGCGAACTTCCGGGGATCGAAATGTCCCGCTTCATCGAGGAACGTGACGAGATTGAGACTTGCGAGATTACAGTTGTGCGCGATCATGCCTTCGGCGATGACCGAATGCGTTGCCGGCTCGGTGACGTCGTATACCGTTTCCAGGCCGTCCGGGACAATCGAGACGACCTTCGGCGCGCGCGGATTCTTCAGCGCGCCAGTAAAGGGTTGCCCAAGGATCTCCCGGGTTGCGGCATCTTTCGCAGTTGAGCATGGGAACCCGACCAGATTCAGGAACTTCCGCGCCTGCTGATTGTACATCCGAAGCTGACCCTGAGGATTCTTTCGACCGTGTGGATGAGCCCACGCCTGGCGTGATGTGATGCCAAGGTCCGACAGCAACAGCTGCACCGACCGCAAGAGTTCCCGTGACGACGACGCGAGCATCACATTCTGCTCGCGCGCAAGGGTATCGTTGCGGAGGCACCCATCGGCGGAGAAGAGGCCCTGCAGGTAGGCTATCTTCAGGTCATTTGCGACACCATGGATCACCGCCGGGACGTCCTTCGTTGTTGCGAGCCCCTGCGTGTATCCGTAGTTCTCTTCGAGCAGACGAATCAGCGATGTTTGCCGCGAACTCGTTTGCATCACTCCATTGCGCTGCGTCGAAATGCGCGACTCGCGGACCGCCGGCGGCCATGATGCTGCGCCGCGCCCGGCCGCAATCGTCTTGAAGCTATGAAGGGCGGCCGTCATCGTCTCGGCCGTATCGCGCTCGGTCGGCCCGAAGACAAGCGCTGCCGTATCCTTGTTGAACACACCGTCGCCGGTCATCCAGCCGAGCATTTGCCAGCGCTTTACCTCGAGAGGATCCGATCGGAAGGCAACAGTGTCGCCGGTCTCGCGGATTGCAACACGGTCGGTCCCGACCGTAAGTGCGTCCATCCGTTTCCATTCACCATCAGCCGTTAGGAACTTATGATCCCCGGTCGTGCGGATCTGCCGGCCGTCCTTCAGCGTCATACGATAAACTTGGCGCGTTCCGACCTTCGTGACGAAAGCACGCCGATACGCGGCGAGGCGGCGATGATCGTGCTCGCTATACAGGTCCGTCGTGAGCATGATTGGCTCGCCGGCCTCCTGAGAGGCGTAGAGATCGGCGACCGTGCGCAAGCCATGCGGCGTGCTGATTCGCGTCTCCGGAGCGAAGCACGCGGTGTCATCCAGGAACATATATTCGGAGCACGGGTTGCTTGCATTGATAGGCCCATCAACCGAGCATGTGTGCCATTCATTGATCGTCGTGTCGTATTGAACGCCCGGATCGGCGCACTGCCATGCGGCGATCGCGATTTTTTCCCAGAGATCCGCTGCCGACACCGACTTGATCTTTCCCGTACCTCCGTCGCCATATTTGCTTCGCCGCGGAACGAGGTCCCACGACTGATTGGCATCGAGGCGCGCAAAGAAATCGTTCGGTACGCGAACGGAGTTGTTCGAGTTCTGGCCCGAGACCGTGCCGTACGCCTTCGAATCCCAATTCGTGTCGTACGTCTCGATCATCAGCGATTTGTAACCCTGGCGCGCGTAGTCGAGGGCGTACTGAATGTTGGCTTGCGGGATTCCCGAACCGAGCGCGGCTCGAATCGCAGCTTTGAGACCGGCGTTCACGGCCGGATCCAGGCGCGCGGATTCCGGCAGCGTCTCATCGTTCGCGGCCTTGATCACGGCATTCAAGTGCTTCTCGCAGCTAATCGAACCGGCAACGAGGTCGGAGACCTTTTGTTCTTCCGTGACCTTCCAGCTGATGAACTCTTCGATGTCGGGGTGATCGAGATCGAGACACACCATCTTGGCGGCGCGGCGCGTCGTGCCACCCGACTTGATTGCGCCAGCTGCGCGATCGCCGACCTTGAGGAACGACATCAAACCGGAGGACGTACCGCCGCCCGAGAGCTTCTCGCCCTCGCCGCGAATCTGTGAGAAGTTGGAACCGGTGCCTGACCCGTATTTAAAAATGCGCGCTTCACGAACCCAAAGGTCCATGATGCCGCCCTCATTGACGAGATCGTCGCTTACACTCTGGATGAAGCAGTTGTGGACGACGACGTCGTTCGTGAGGAAGCTATGGCTCTCGGTTTGAATGTCGTAGACATCCGCTTCACCGATGTAGTCGATCGCAACAATGCGCTCTTCGTGGTTTCGAACCGCTGCGGGTGCGTGAGCGATTGCTGTGCTTCCGCTCCGCTCGCCAAACTCCGCAGTGCGGTCCCCACCGATCGGCGCGGCGACGACACCTGAATCCTTGAGCCATTCCGACAGCGCCGTTGCGACATTGCCCGAGGTGTCGGCTCGTTTAATAAGCCGCATCCCGGGGACGAGTGCTGACACGGACTGCCAGGAGCGGTCACGCGCTTCACCGTCGCAGGCGAGGACGAGGTGGTCGCCGGTGGCTTCGATTGCGTTTCCGTTGGCGAGTTTGATTCGGAAGACGGGCTTTACGCCGTTGTAGGCGGTTGCCGTGACCCGGGTGACGCCCGTCTCGTCGTAGACCGGCAGGCCGACGAGGTTGTTCTCGACGATCGCCCCGATCGCAATCGGCCCATCGGGCGTGGTGACGAGCGCGCTATACGGCAGGCACGCGTGTGGAGCTGGGTGCTCGTAGGCTGAGGTGGACTGGGCGAGTTCGCCGGTCTTGGGGTCGACGTACCAGTGGCCTTGCGAGGGGCCGGAGATGCCGTACGCCCAGTGCAGGCCGGTATTGAACCACTGCGGTGAGTTGGGCGCGCCGATCTGGCGAGCCAGCATCGCGCACATCTCGTCGTAGTAGGCCCGGGCCTGGAATTCGTCGTCGAAGTAGCTGTGCTTGAACCCCCAATAGGTCCAGCAGCCGACGAGGCGATGGAAGACCTGGCGGGCGTCGGTCTCGGGGCCGAAGGTCGCGTCGTCCGCGGCCTCGGAACGCCACAGCCACTCGGGGATCCCCTCTTCGGGGACCCGCACCGTGCGGTCGGGGACGCCGGCCTTCCGGAAGTACTTCTGGGCGATGATGTCGGTCGCGACCTGGGACCAGCTGGTGGGGATTTGAGCGTCTTTCAGCTCGAAGACCACCTTGCCGTCGGGGTTCACGATCCGCGAGGTGCGCGGCTCGAAAGCGATGCCGGCGTAGGCGTCGCCCGGGGCGGAATACGTACGCGAAAACTTCATGCCGACTGCGGTCCTCTTTGGTCGCCGTGCGCTCAGAGCGGGGGTTCACGAGTATCGAACAGATGTTCGCTCTCGTCAATCCCCTGGGGGATGCCCGATGCCAAGGCCGACACACCATATTGTGGCTGCCAACGCCGGGATGTACCAGATATTGTACCGCAGACGGGAAACCTTGTGGAGGGGGAGGGGACAACTTTTCTTTCCCGGGGATGACCGGGGCCGGCCGGTGGACTCGGCCGGGCGGGTGCCGAGGGGGACGCCGAGCGGGGTGAGCGGGCTGTGGACGGAACCGGGGATAGCGTGGAGAGAATCCGGGCCGACCACCACGCCGACACGCTCCCGGAGGTCTCCCTCGACGATCTGACGGCCGTAGGGATCACGGGGATCATCGTCGACCTCGACAACACGGTCTGCGCCTACCGCCGGCCGGAACCCGCGCCCGGCGTCGCGGACTGGATCCGGGGCGCCCGCGAGCGCGGCTTCGCGATCGTCCTGGTCTCCAACAACTTCACCGAGCGGGTGGCTCTGGTGGGCGCCGAACTCGGCATCCCCGTGGTGGCGAATGCCCTCAAGCCGCTCCCGTTCGCATTTCTGCGCGCGCTTCGGCTGCTGGGCACGCCGCGCCAGGCGACCGTCGTGATCGGCGATCAGCTCTTCACCGACGTGCTTGGAGCGAAGATCCTCGGCCTGCGGACCGTCCTGACCAAACCGCTGGTCGCGCACGAATTTCCGCTGACACGCGTCCTGCGGTTCCTCGAGCGGACCGTGGCCGGCCGCTCCTAAGGTGTCCCCTCGCCGCAGGGGCCGATTGCGGGTACACGTCCGCCCATGGAACGAGGAACCGACACCCGCAGCGACCGGGCGCAGGCCGGCGGCGAGCCGGCCCTGACGCAAACGAACTCCGACACCGTGCTGGCCGAAGACGAGCTGGTCGACGACGACCGCGTCGGGCGCAGCGACGACGAAGCGCCGGCCGAGGCGTAAGCGACGGGGACTCGCGCCCGGGAAAGCCGTACATCGTGCGGGTCGTGAACGCGCGCCCCGATCTCCCCAAGAACTACGATCCGGCTGAGGTCGAACCGCGCCTCTACGCGCGCTCGACCGCGCTGGGCGTCTTTCACGAAGACCCCGACCCGGCGCGGCCGCCGTTCATTATCTCGATGCCGCCGCCGAATATCACCGGCCGCGCGCACCTCGGCCACGCTTCGACCTACACGCCGATGGATATCCTCACCCGCTACCACCGGATGCTCGGCGAAAACGCCGACTGGATTCCCGGTCAGGACCATGCCGCGATCGCGACCGAGGCCGTGCTCGTGCGCGAGCTGGCGCAGGAGGGCAAGACCCGCGAGGGGCTCGGACGTAAACGCTACCTCGAGCGCGCGTGGGAGTGGCGCGCGCAGTACGGCGACATCATCAACCAGCAGTTCGCGCGCCTGGGCTACGGTCCCGATTGGGAGCGCGAGCGGTTCACGCTCGATCCCGGTCTCTCCGCGGCCGTCACCAAGGTCTTCATCGAGCTCTACAACGACGGCTTGATCTATCGCGGTACCCGCCTCGTGAACTGGGATCCTGAAGCGCAGTCGACGCTTTCCGATGCCGAAGTGGAAAACGAGCCGCTCGACACGTTCTTGTGGAACATTTGCTATCGCGCCGACGACGGCGGCGAAGGCATCGTGATCGCGACGACGCGTCCCGAGACGTTCCTGGCGGACGTCGCGGTCGCCGTGCATCCTGACGACGAGCGGTACCGTCACTTGATCGGCACCAAGGTCGTGCTGCCGCTGGTGTATCGCTCGATCCCCATCATCGCCGATGAAGCCGTCCAGTCGGCGTTCGGAACGGGCGCCGTCAAGGTGACGCCGGCTCACGATCAGACCGACTACGAGATCGGCACCCGTCACGGGCTGCCGATGCCGACCGTCATCGACTTCAATGGCCGCATCAGCGCGCCGCTCTGGCGCTATGATGAGACGCCGGCCAGGCGCGCCACGATCGACGCGCAGACCGACCGCATGCGGGCCTACATCGGCCTCGACCGCTTCGAGGCGCGCCGCCGGATCGTCGACGATCTGCGCGCTGCCGGCGTGCTGGTCAAGGAAGAACCGTACCAAACCAACGTACCAACCAGTTCGCGTTCGCACGCGGTGATCGAACCGCTGCTCTCGCTGCAATGGTTCGTCAAGATGGACTCCCTCGCGAAGCCGGCGCTCGACGCGTATCGCAGCGGAGCGATCCGGTTTGTACCGGAGCGCTTCGGGCGCACCTACGAACACGGTCTGGAACGCATTCGCGACTGGAACATCTCGCGGCAGATCTGGTGGGGCCATCCGCTTCCCGTCTGGTATACCCCGAACGACGACGTCGTGGTCGCCGAGAATGAAGCCGCCGCACGCCGGCTCGCGGGCGAGAAGTACGGCACCACGAAGCTGCGGCGCGATCCTGACACGCTCGACACCTGGTTCTCGTCGGGATTGTGGCCGTTTTCCATCCTCGGCTGGCCGGAGCGCACGCCCGAACTCGAGCACTGGTATCCGAATCAGGTGATGGTCACCAGCTTCGACATCATTTTCCTGTGGGTCGCCCGCATGGTGATGCTCGGGCTGCGGTTCATGCACGACATTCCGTTTTCGACCGTCTTCGTGACGCCGCTGGTCTTCGACATGGAAGGCCGCAAGATGTCGAAGTCGCTCGGGAATGCGATCGATCCGATGACCGACCTGGTGCCGCTCTACGGCGCCGACGGCACGCGGTTCGGTCTGGTTCGGCAGATGCGCTTGGAATCGCAAGAGCTGCGGTTCGATACGCGTCAGTGCGATGAGGCCAAACGCTTCTGCACCAAACTCTGGAACGCGCTGCGCTACACCGTAGCCCTCGAGGAAGGCCTGCCGCCGGCGGGCGTGCTGCCGAAAACCGAGGCACTGACCGTTGCGGATCGTTGGATTCTGACCGAGCTGCGGCGCTGCATCGAGACCGTGAGCGCATCCTACGACGGTTTTGCGTTCGGGGTCGCGGCCGACACGCTGCTGCAATTCGGCTGGTACCGGCTCTGCGACTGGTACGTGGAGGCGACCAAAGCACCCGGCGGCAAGGAGACGCGTGGCGCGGTGCTGTCGTTCGTGCTCAACGCGTTCGTGCGGGCGATGCACCCGATCGCGCCGTTCGTCAGCGAAGAGATCTGGCTCACGCTGCCGCACGACGGCGCAACGATCGTGACCGCGTCCTGGCCCGACGTCGCCGAGATTCCGGAGTTTCCGGACGACGCGGCGACGTTCCGCGCGCTCATCGACAAGGTCGAGGAACTGCGGGCCGTGCGCGCCGAGTGGCGGATTCCGCCGAAAGAAGCGATGCAGGTCGCGATCCCGGCCACGCTTGCAGCCGAGACCGGACTCGTTCAGACGCTGGCGACGATCGCCCGCGCCGAGTTCATCACCTATGAAAACGGTACCGCCGGCTCGCTGGGCGACCGGATCGCGGCCGTTCGTGCCGTCGCAGACCCCGTCAAACTGCTCGAACGCTACGAACGCGAGAGCACGCGGCTGGTGGCCGAGTACGAGCGTTCGATGCGCAAGCTCGCCAACCGCGGCTTCGTCAACAATGCAGCACCCGACGTCGTGGCAGCCGAGCGTGCAAAGGCCGACGGGTTTCGCGACGAATTGGCGCGGATACGGCGCGCGCTCGACGAACTCGGCTAGGCGACAGGGCGCCCGCGCCCGGGAAGAGGTTCACCAGCATGCAGACGGCACTTCGAACGCTCGGGCATTTCATCGGCGGCGAGGAGATTGCGGGTGCGTCGGGCCGCTTCGGCGACGTCTACGATCCGGCCGCCGGTGAGGTGCAGGCGCGGGTCGCGTTCGCCTCGGTCGAAGAGGTCGACCACGCGGTGCGGACCGCCCGCGCGGCCTTCGCCAGCTGGTCGGCAACGCCGCCGCCGCGCCGCGCAGCCGTGATGTTCGCGTTCCGCAGCGCCCTGGTTGCGAACACCGATCGTCTGGCGCAGACGATCTCCCGCGAACACGGGAAGACCCTCGACGACGCGCGCGGTGAAATCCAACGCGGCATCGACGTGGTCGACTTTGCGTGCGGCATCCCGCGCCTGCTGACCGGCGACTTCAGCGAAAACGTCTCGCCGGGGATCGACGTGAAAGCCGTGCGTCAGCCGCTCGGCGTGTGCGCCGGGATCTCGCCGTTCAACTTTCCGGCGATGGTACCGATGTGGATGTTCCCGGTCGCACTCGCGTGCGGCAACACATTCGTGATGAAGCCCAGCGAAAAGGATCCGTCGGCGACGCTCGAGGTGGCGCGGCTGCTGATCGAGTGCGGGTTGCCGCCCGGCGTCTTCAACGTCGTCAACGGCGATCGCGTCGCGGTCGACGCGATCCTGGATCACCCCGGCATCGACGCCGTCAGCTTCGTCGGTTCGACCGCCGTCGCCGAACACGTCTACACGCGCGCGGCCGCCGCCGGCAAGCGCGTTCAGGCCCTGGGCGGAGCGAAGAATCATCTGGTCGTCATGCCCGATGCCGACCTTCCGCAAGTCGTCGACGCGCTGATGGGCGCGGCCTTCGGCTCGGCCGGCGAGCGCTGCATGGCGATTTCCGTCGCCGCGATCGTCGGCGACGCAACCGCCGACGCCGTGGTGGGAAAGCTGCGCGAGCGGATCGCGAAATTGCGCGTCGGCCCCGGAGACGCGGAGGGCGTCGAAATGGGCCCGCTGGTCACGCCCGATCATCTTGCGCGGGTCCGGGGCTACGTCGACGGCGCGCGGGATGAGGGCGCCGAAATCGCAGTCGACGGACGCGACGCGGCGTTACCCGCCCGCGGCTTTTTCTTCGGTGCAACGGTTCTCGACCGGGTCGGACCCGGGATGCGCGCCTATCGCGAGGAGATCTTCGGTCCGGTCCTGGCCGTCGTGCGCGTCGGCTCGTACGACGAAGCGCTCGCGCTCGTGAACGCCCACGCCTTCGGGAACGGCGCCGCGATCTTCACCCGCGACGGCGACACGGCGCGGCACTTCGACGCCAACGTGCAAGCCGGGATGGTCGGGATCAACGTGCCGATCCCGGTCCC
>PMOG01000279.1 GCA_003161555.1 Vulcanimicrobiota bacterium
CCTCCCAGACGCCGTCCATCGTCTGGAACTGTGGCGGCGCCGGTGTGTCGCTCGGACTGCCCGAGGGTTCGGGCGTCGCCGCGCGGCGGCGAGGGCGGCCTGAGGGCGCCGGACTGGGCGTGGCGGGCGCGGCCGTCGGCGACGCCTGGGCGACCTGGGCCGGCCGCCCGGTGGTCTCGGCGGAAGTCTGACCGGCAGCGGTGCCGCAGAGTGCGAAGCCGGCGAGGCCGACGAGCGCGAGCTGGCGGAGGTTCAAACGGGGCCTCTTCTACGGGTGGACGGGGAAACGGAGATCAGTTCGGAGCCGGGACGGCCGTTCATGCCGGAGCGGCGGCCCCCCTTAACGGAAACGTAACCGGCGATATGACGGATACCGGGCACTGCGCGGAAGGCGCGCGCAGGCGTCGCCTCGATGTAACGGGGGCGACCGGCCTAGGGTTTCCTCAGAGTGTTTTCGCGGAGACCGTGGAAGCTGGCGTTTCCTGGATCACGATGAGGTGTGGGCGTTGACCGATAGACGCGCTGCCATTTTTGCCGTTCTGACTCTTTTTGCGGCCGGTTGCGGCGGCGGAAGCAGCGGGGCACATCCGCGGGTGCCCGCGACGTCCGCCACCAGCACGCAATCGATCGGCGTGGGTGGCGGGACGGCATCGGTCAACTTCGGCATCTACACCGCCACGGTCACCGTCCCGGCGGGCGCGCTGCCGAACACGACGACGGTATCGATCACGCTCTACAGCACCGGGCACGGCCCGCAAGTTCTGCAATCGACGCAGCGCAAGACGCTCGCGCTCGGCACCGGAGCGACGGAACTCGCCGAGATCGTGCTGGACACCGGCGGCGAAGCCCCGGTCCTTCCGCTGAAGCTCTCACTCATCGGCGTCGCGACGCCGGCGAGCGGCATCAGCATCCGGCTGGCGGGTTACGGAGCGACGCACGGCTTCACCGATGTCGACACCGTCACGCTTACCGCGAACACCGCTGCCGAGGATGACAGCAACCTCTACCCAGGCGCGTCGGCAGCCAGCCACACGCTGTACGGATTCTATGAGATCCCCTCGGCGAACGTGCAGGCTCCGCCAACGCCCGTCATCACGGCGGTCGGGACGAATCCGGCCCCGGCTGGAGCGAACACGCAGTTCACCGCTTCGGAGACGAACGGCAACGGCTTCCCGTATCTTACGGGCACGTACTCGTTCGCGCTCGACACCGCTGCGCTCGGCACGATCACGTCAGGCGGCTTGCTGACCGCCGGCACGCTCGACGCGACCGGCAACATCATCGTCACCGACACGACGGCCGGACGCGGAAGCCCAAGTAGCTCGACGCCGCTGTCGATCACCTCGGCGCGCCCCGGCGCGACCGGTGATGCCTTCACGTTCACGGGGACGATCAGCGCCACCGATCAGCTGACGACCGTCACCCAGCCGCAAACGTCAGCCGGTACGGTCGCCCTCACGGTGACCCCGATGAGTCAGGCGATGTCGGGCGGGACGACCGCCGTGACGACCCCCTCGACCGAAATCGATACCTACTCGCTGCAGACGATCACGACGAATACCACGACGGTCACCAATTACGGTGCGACGACCGTCGCGCTCGCGTCGACCAATGCCACCGACTCGAACCAGGTTAACTACGTGACGACCTACGGGTCCGGCAACGGCTTGCTCGACGTGCTGCCGGAAATCACCGGCGCGTTCGGTCCCAACAATGCGGCCTTGACGTACGTGGAAACCGACCCCGGCAACTACGCCACCAACAAAACCGTGAATCCGGATGGGACGTACGTTGAGAACGACACGGATCCGTTCGGCGACACGCAGACCATCACGCTCAACGCCGACGAGAGCGGCGTGTACAACGGCGTGCCGTTCGCAACTGCGCTGTTCAATTTCGGAGCCCCGACCGGCTCGCCGGCGACGATCTTCATCAGTGCCGTGTATCGAGGTCAGACGGAGACCGTTACGATCCCGTCCTGGATGCCGGCCGGCGCGGTTCCTTCAGTGGAGACCGATGTTGACAACGGCTCGAAGCCGTTCCCGGGCGGCTGCAGCGTACCCGCAAAGTACGGGACGAGCGGCAACCAGATCGTGCAGACGATCACGCGCACCGACGGCGCGCTCGGCAGCATCGAAACCGAAACGGTCACGACCTACGTGACTCCAGCCAACGGCCCGGCCTGCACGGTCATGACCGACCACACCGCGTCCTATTACGATTTCGCCGGGCTCAACCTCGAGAATCTGCTGACGTTCACGCAAGATGGCGTGACGCCGGTAGAAACGACCGATCTCGCCGAGACGCTGACGCTCACGTCGGCCACGACGCCGGTTGGTACGCTCTCCAGCGCCCGGCAGACGGCTACACGGACGCGCAGCAGCGCTCCGCAGGCGGCCGCGGGACCACGCGCGTTGCTGATGGCGCCGCTCGCAATCGCCAAGTCGCGATTCGAACGCCTCGTACGTGACCACATGAAGGCCCGCGACGCGATCTTGCAACGTCACGCAGCATTCCACGGAGCCCATCTGCTATGAGACTCTCGGTTCGCGTCCTCTCATCCATCGCTGCGGCAGCCCTCCTCGGAGGCTGCGGCGGCGGCGGCGGTTCCCACACCCTCCCGGCGGCGTACGCGCCGAGCGGGACCGCAAATGCGCCTGCGGCGGCATTCCGCTACGGCCGCCAAGTCCTCGTCAATGCGACACCGGCCGGTCCGGCGCAGCTCGGCACGATGAAGATCGACGTTCAGGTTCAGCCCGCGAACGCGATGGGTCTCAAAGCGTATGCCCAGTCCGTCGGAACGCCGGGGAGCGGGCTCTACCGGCACTTCCTGACCGCTGCGGAGATCGGCCAGCGCTTTGGCGCGACCGATGCCAACTACAATGCGGCGATCGCGTACTTCCAGTCGTACGGCCTGTCGGTCGGGGGCTGGACGCAGAAGCTGATGCTTCGCGTGGTCGGTCCGCAGGCGAACATGGAGAAGGCGTTCGGCACGACCTTCGAACGGTACATCACGCACACGGGTCCGATTTACGGCCCCAGCTCGATGCCGCATTTCTCCCGCTCACTCGCGATCACGTCGGTCTCGCATCTCGTGTACGGAAAGAGCTGGGTCAAGCGGAACTCGGTGAAGGTGCCGCCGCACGGCGTCACGCCGGGCTTTGAATACGGCGACCCGCCGCAGCCCCTTCAGGCGGCCTTCGACTACAACGGGGCGTACGCCGCCGGATATACCGGTCAAAACATCAACATCGGCATCATCGGCACCGGTCCGATCGAGGCTGCCGATTACCAGAACTACGTAGCCGCGTTTTCAACAGGCGCGACAAATACCGTTACGCAAGTGAATGTTGCCCCCGGAACGCCCGCGCTCGTTCAGGGACCCGGAGGCGGGGGTTCGCCGGCTGCGACGCCGCCCCCGACCACCATTAGCACTTGCAGCGGACCCTTGCCGTCCTGCAATCCCGAAGACTTCGAAGCGCAGATCGACACGCAACAGACGGCCGCGCTGGCGCCGTCGGCAAGCGTGCTGTTCTACCTCGCATACGTCCCGAACGAATACTACGGGACGAGCACCGACTACGGCCCCGAGATCGGCATCTCCGAAACCGACGACGAAGTCCAGCAAGTGATTCAGGATAACAACGCGGACGTTGTCTCGATCAGCTACGGTATCGCCGAAGAGTACAGCGACTACGTCGATAATAACGGCGCGTACTTTCCGATGGGAACCGAGGAACTGCAGTTCGCGGCTTTGCAGTCCGAGGGCATCGCGGTCTTCGTCTCGTCCGGCGACGCCGGAGCGCAGGGCTGCGCGCGGCCATACTACGGCCTCGGGCCGGGCGTCGCGAGTCCGGATCAACCGTGCGTGAGCGCGCCTGCTATCGATCCGAACGTCGTCAGCGTTGGCGGGATCACCGCACCGGTCGACGCGGCCGGTCACGCGATCGCGCCGTTCACGACCTGGGGTGTGCAAACCGAGGGCGGCTATGGCGCCACGGGCGGCGGCCTCTCGACGGTCGTCCCGCTGCCTTCGTGGCAGCACGGGCCCGGCATCACCGGCGCATTCCGCAACCAGCCGGATATGTCGCTGGACGCCGATCCCGTGACCGGAGTCTCGGTGGCTTTCGACACGGCATTCCCCGATGGGTATTTCGGCGGATCGGGCGGCACCAGCGTCGCTGCACCGGAGGCGGCGGCAATGTGGGCGCTCGTCCTCGACGCCTGCAAAAAGACCGCCGCCTGCGTCGCGAAGGGTAGCGGGCCGCATCCGTACCGGCTCGGGAACGCCGGACCGTACATGTACACGATCTACAACAACGCGGCCATGTACGCGTCGACGTTCCTCGACATCGTCGACGGCAACAACGGCGTCACCCCGTGCGCGGTCAACCCGGGACAGGTCGGGCCGTGTCCGAACCCGTCGCCGACGCCTGGTCCGGGCTTCAACGCGGGCAAAGGCTACGACCTCACCACCGGGATCGGCGTCCCCTTCGCCCGCCACCTGATCCGGTCGGTGGTCAACATCTAGCGCCCGCCTCGTTCCCCAGCTAGCCCGAGGAGCCGGCGGACTGCGGTCCGCCGGCTCCCTCTTGCGCCCGGTGATAAAATAGGTGGGCTGT